>NZ_JANZYQ010000027.1:0-156977 GCF_059335935.1 Thermobaculum sp. T2p | reverse complement strand
AAGCTCTTAAGAGAACACAACAAGTTAGACCGGACTTGGCTGCTAAATGGGTACAGTCACACCGCGCAAAACAGAAAGAAGAGGATTGTTGATAACTGATATATCAGTTATCAACAATCCCATAATGTAAGCTATTTGCTCATCCTGAAGGTAACCCTCTTCCCTCCAGGTATCTCTATCTCTTCACCAGTTCGAGGATTTCTACCCTTTCTGGGTGACCTTTCAGTAACCTTGAAGGTTCCAAAGCCCCTTATGATCACGTCCTCCCCTTTCTCAAGAGAGGATCTAATCTCACTCAACATCTCTTCGAACACCTTCTGTACTTGTGACTTAGTCATACCAGTACGTTCTGCCACCTGATTTATTAATTCTGTCTTTCCAGGCATGTTAGTCCCTCCCGAAAACTTTTCTCTCCTGCTCACAATATATGTGAGTTGGCCGCGATTATAACATATACTTCAGCTATACTCACATAGCGTATAGATCATATGCTACACGAATTTTGATTCTTAGCGGCAAGATGCCTGCCACAATAAATAAAGTTTTATTAGGAGCATGCCTAATGATAAAGCCTTCTACGTTCTCCATAGTCGCGTTAGATCCAGTTACTGGAGAATTGGGCGTAGCCACCCAAAGTAAATTCCTAGCTGTGGGTGCAGTAGTACCCTGGGCTAGAGCCAATGTAGGCGCTATAGCCACACAGTCATGGGCAAACACTTCTTATGGTCCCAAAGGACTAGATCTACTTGAGCAAGGTCTTTCCCCTCAAGAGGTGTTGGACAGGTTACTAGATGAGGATCCAGATAGGGAATTTCGCCAGGTAGGAATAGTGGATTTCCAAGGAAGATCCGCAACTTTCACAGGCTCCGAGTGCTTTCCATGGGCAGGGGGTAGAAGTGGTCCATACTATGCTTGTCAGGGCAACATACTAGTCAGCGAAGACACAGTCATAGCCATGGAACAGACGTTCAACGAGTCCGAGGGGGAGTTAGCAGACAGATTAATAGCTGCCCTGCAGGCTGGCCAGAAAGCTGGTGGTGATAGTAGAGGGCAACAATCAGCAGCCTTGTTGGTGGTCAAAGATAGAGGGGGTTATGGTGGCTTTAACGACGTATACATAGATCTCCGAGTTGATGACCACTCATCACCTATAGATGAATTAGCAAGGCTGTTGAGACTACACAAATTGTACTTCCCAAGGGAGAATGAAGAGCTACTAGAGATAGATGATAATATCCTCAGTGAAATATCTAGTGCATTATCTTCTCTCGGCTACCTAGAAGATAGTAACCAAGGCAAAGAATCCATTATGAAAGCCTTTGAGAAATTCGCAATGAAAGAAAACCTAGAAGAAAGGCTACGGGAAGATAACAAGATTTATCGCGTCGTGCTTGACTTTCTTGCGGAGAAGGCAGGTAATCGTTGAACATGATCGGACACGCTCTCTTGGCCTATATTCTGCTGTGGGACTCCGTATATCGGAGAGGATTCATTAGGAGTGGACTGTAGAGTAATGATAATGAAAAACCAATCATCTACCTCTTGGAACCCGCTGAAAAAGACATATTTGTTATTCTTCATAGTAACGCTATTGCTGATTGCCTGCAGTATAGGGCAGGAAACTAGCAGCCAAAACAAAAGCAGTACTCCCACGGAAGTCAGCAGTGCATCGAGCCCGAGTCCTGCTGCGATTTCCCCTCAAAGCCCTTCTCCTAGCCCAACCGCCATACATACAAATAACTCGTCATCTAATAGCAGCGCTAGCGCAAACCAAAACAAGCATACTAATGTCCCTCAGTTCATCAGACAGGAGGGTGAATTAAGCATACCGGAAGTGGTGCACATGGTGAAGCCTTCTGTGGTGGAGATAATAGCGTGCGAATTCGAGAATTGCAGCCGCGGTAGCTCCGGTACCGGATCGGGCTTCATCATCGACAAAGAAGGCCACATAGTGACGAATAATCACGTGGTGGAAGGTGCTCGGCGAGTCACGGCTATACTCTACGACGGTCGTATCAGAGAGGCCAAAGTCGTGGGTACAGATCCCCTCACAGATGTAGCTTTAATAAAGATAAACGACAATAAGTTGCAGCCTGCGAAGTTAGGAGATTCCAGTAAGGCACAGGTAGGAGAGACCGTAGTAGCTATAGGTAGTGCTTTGGGATTGATGGGAGATCCTACCGTCACCGTAGGTGTGATCTCTGCTTTGGATCGAGCTCAGGAAGAGCCAAGTACGGACCCAACACAGCCTGGGACTAACCTATATGGACTAATTCAGACTGATGCTGCGGTTAACCCTGGTAATAGCGGCGGTCCCTTGCTTAATCTCAAAGGAGAAGTCATAGGCATAAATACACTTGGAGCTAGGCTAACTGAAGGTGGAGTCCCCGTTCAAGGTATAAACTTCGCCGTATCGATCAACACGGCCAAGGATGTTGTCCAAGAGATACTACAGAAGGGAAGAGTTACCTACCCTTATATAGGTATATGCACGACATTTATCTATCCTGAGGATGTAGTGCGCCAGAACCTTCCTAATGTAAGAGGTCAACTGATAACCCCTTGTGCGCCAGGAGTCCCTGGAGTTAGACCTGGTACACCAGCATCAAGGGCTGGTCTGCAGGAAGGAGATATAATCGTCGCTATAGATAATCATAAGATCAGCAACGAAAGCGACTTCGTCCGGATACTTAGAGAGCACGAGCCTGGAGACAAAATTACCCTAACAATAGAAAGAAACGGCAAGAAGATTCAAAAGGAACTAATATTAGCAGAAAGGCCATCTAATTCATAGTCATAAAATACTACAAAAACGAGAGTATCCCACAGGTCCTGTTTATAATGTTACCTGTGGGATACCTTTCTAGGGCTAAGTTTATATGCGTAGAAACTGGGCAGATGTAGTACTCGAATCCTGCGCAATCTTCGTATTGGTTATGGCGCTTTCTTACCTAGGAAAGTCAAAGTTCAGAGATCTTCTGCTAGACCTAGGTTGGCTGTCATCTAATGGCCCCACCAAAACATTTGCAGAATGGTATATAGCAACACCTGGTCATGCAGCTATAACCTGCTTGTTGATAGCTTTAGCTGTTAGTAGCTTATACACACTCACACAAATCGTGACTTTTAAAGTCATAAGGGGAGAGGATTAACCCCTCCCCATTACAATTGGAGCGAGGGACGAGACTCGAACTCGCGACCTCTTCCTTGGCAAGGAAGCGTTCTACCAACTGAACTACCCCCGCATCACCTTAGGAGCGGGCAACGGGAATCGAACCCGTGCCTGGTGCTTGGGAAGCACCTGTGATACCTCTTCACCATGCCCGCTTGTTAAGGTTCACCTCGATTGCATCGATAGTATAGAAAGAGTACAGTCTTGGTGTCAAGATCAAGGTAGCGATATAAGTTCTATTGCTTGGAACTGTAGGGATCAAGTACATCACGAATGCCATCTCCTATATAAGAGAGAAGAACAACCAGCAGGACAAGCATAGCACTAGGTACAAAAACCTGGAACTGGGACTGAGAGAAGAACTTAACGGCGTCATTTATCATCCTGCCTATGCTTGCCATTGGAGGCTGGGTTCCGAGTCCAAGTAGACTCAAAACCGATTCGTTAATTATCACTCCTACAGCATCCAAGGTTGCAGCCGTGATGACTAGGCCAATAACGTTAGGCAACACATGATTTAGAAGTATACGCCGATCCGTGACGCCCAAAGCTCTAGCTGCTAGTATAAATTCTCGCTCTCTTATAGAGAGCGTTTCGCCGCGCACAAACCTAGCCATAAGAGGCCAGCTTACCAGGCTAAGCGCTGTGGCTACTAGAAGCAGTCTACCAATACTCCCAAAGTGCTTGGTGACCCAATCCCCCCAAACTGCGGTAACCAATATAGCTAAGAGCAACCCTGGAAAAGCAAAAAGCATATCTGCTAAGCGAGAAAGCAGATTATCAATCCAACCTCCTAGGTAGCCCGCTAGTAGGCCAATGGTAGCTCCCAGAAGCACATTTATTGCTTCTACTACAAGGACCACCAACAAGGAAACCCTCAACCCCTGCAGTAATCGGGCAAGCGTATCTCGACCTAGGTTGTCAGTCCCCAAAGGGTGAGAAATAGAAGGTGCGCTATTGATAGCTAAAAAGTCGGTAGCAGCTGGATCAACTCTATATATAAAAGGGCCTATCAAGGCAGCCAACACTATAAATACAAAGATAATAAAACTTAGGAACGTAATTCTATTGCGGCGAAATCTCTGCCAGTAGCTGTCTCTGACATGTGATGGTTCTGCCAGCAGCCGGACTGCAGAGTCTTCTTGCGCCTGCATAGACCTATTCCTAACTCACTCTTATTCTGGGATCCAATATCATGTAAGCCATATCTGTCAACAAGTTCATGATAACTACAGCCACGCCAAGCAGGATAGTAGTTCCCTGAATAACTGCGTAATCTCTCTGCTGAATCGACTGAACTGTGAGGAAGGCTATACCAGGAACATTAAGCAGGTTTTCTACCACAAAAGCACCAGTAATGAGAAAGGCCACAGAAGGTCCTATTACAGTAACCAAAGGCAGCATGGCGTTCCTAAAGGCGTGCCTCCAGATCACCAGTCGTCTGGGTAATCCTTTAGACCTCGCAGTACGAACGTAATCCTGCGTAAGCACCTCGAGCATGCTGTTGCGTGTGAGACGAGTTATATACCCAATATTGGCAGCAGCCAATATTATGACCGGTAAGACATAGTGTTGCCAGGTTCCCCATCCAGCAACCGGTAAAGTAGGTAATCCAGCGCTATTCATAAACCTTATTATCTCCCAAGCAATGGGGATGAGAACGAATGAGGGCACAGCATAAAAACCCAAAGTCAAAAATACTATTGCCCTATCCACAACCGAGTTATGCCTTATAGCAGCAATAACCCCTAGGGGTATCCCGATCATCAATCCCAGAACTAACCCTAAACCACCTACCCTGAACGACACGGGTACTCCCGATTTGATTAGATCCCAGACACTTCTACCTTCATATCTGTAGGAGAGTCCAAGGTCGCCGTGCAGCAATCCCCATATATAACTTAGGTATTGGATCCATAAAGGTTTATCTAATCCGTACTCATGTCTTAGACGGGCGTATGTAGTTGGGTCCTGATGAGGACCCATTAATATAAGGATGGGGTCACCAGGAGCTAGATGTCCTACCATAAAGGTTATAAACGTCAAGCTAAAGAGCACGAACACAGCACTAAGTAACCGTCGTGCTATAAACGATCCCATTGTGTTCGGCCTTCTATACAGTTACTTTAGACCAGTCAGGAGCCATTATGCCTTGACCAGTAAGTACAAGCCCCTTTACAGATGGTCTGATCAGAGCAGTTACCAGTGGGTTGTACAAAGGTAACCAGCCAACTTCGTTTACAGCTATCTGTTCAGCCTGATTATAAAGCCTGAGCCTTTCCTCGAACTGAGAACTAGCGCTCATAACATCAGCCTTCTCTGTCAGCTCATCGAACTTCTTATTGGACCAATGACCATTGTTGTTTGGTGACTCAGTCTGTAATTGCTGTGACAGGAAGTTTTGAGGGTCTGGATAATCTGCACCCCAAATACTTAAGTAAAACTGCAAACCTTTTGTAGGATTCTCCCGAGTAACATCCAAATTCTTTGAGAAAGTACCTAACTCCATGGGCTGCAGGTTCACTTTTACACCCAGGTTGGTCTGCCACATACTCTGCAACGCCTCGGCAACACGTTCATTATCGCCCTCCTGACCGTAGGCAAGCGTTACACTAATAGAGGAAGGGTTAATCCCAGCAAGCTTTAGTTCCTGCTTTGCCTTATTTGGATCATATTCTAGGCCCTTCACAGGCAAATCAGACCCTGGAATTCCCTGAGGCAATATACGATCAGTAGCATGGACAGTACCGCCTAGTACTTTCTCTGCTAATGTATTACGATCAGTTGCGAAGGCAAAGGCTCTTCTGACATGAACATTGTCGAATGGCTTCAGCTTATTATTGAAGCCTATATATCTCACAGCTAGAGCGGGTACTTCCTTGTAGTCAGGTTTGCCTTTTACGTTAGGAATCTCCTGGGCCGGGATACCATCCTGCCCACCACCGGTAATGTCTAACTGGCCAGTTTGATAGAGTTGATAGGCGGTCTCGCTGTTTTGGATAAACGGCATCTGTATGTTTATCTGTGGTTTGCCCTGCCAATAGTAGGGATTAGGTTCAAGAGTCATGCTCTGGTTGTGTTTCCATTCTCTGATCCTGAAGGGACCTGTGCCAAAAGCTTTGTTCGTCCAATCCTTTCCACTCTCAACCAGCTTTCGGGGAGCAACAAATGAGTAGGGGAAAGTCATCAGATCCAGGAAATAAGCTATAGGCCTTTCAAGAGTTATTTCCAATGTCTGCTTATCTACAACACGAACACCCTTAGCCTCTTTCGCCTTACCGCTAGCTACATCCTTTGCACCCAAAATATCTTGCAGCTGGAAAGGGGCAGCAAAACTTTGAGTTGTAGGGGTCAATGCTCGATTGATAGCATATGCGAAATCTTCAGCAGTGCACTCAGAGCCATCTGCATACTTGAGACCATTTCTGAGCTTAAATGTATAAACTGTACCATCCTTAGATACTTTCCAACTCTCCGCAGCGTCTGGTACAACCTCCAAATTCTCATTAAGTTTGACCAGTCCAGAGAACACTAGGTTGATGATAAGAATGCTCTGAGCATCCTTAGGATTAGCTGGATCTATGCTAGATGGTTCAGAAATACCTGTATTAGCCCACCTTAGTACCCCTAAAACTGAAGGAGTAGCTGCACTCGGTACCTGAGTTACAATTGGGGTGCTGACAGCAGGCGCGGTTGGGGATGCACTCGGTGCAGCGGTTGGAGATGGGCTAGGGGATGATGGAGCTTGAGATGCACTCGGGGTAGGGGTCGGACCTGTAACAGATAACCCAGGGGTTGGTGTAGCAGTTGAAGATTTGCCACAAGCAGCCAATGCAAGCAGAGCACTGGTCTTCAGACTTAGCCTCAGGAACTTTCGTCTGTCCATGTCTTACTCTCCTGAGAGGGATAATAAGGTTACCATTGCCAAAAAACGGGCTAAGATTAGTATAATCCTCGCAGGCTCCATCATCAAAAGGCTAGAGATTACCTGCTTAGCTGCAAGTATAGAAGTAACTAATCCTCACTAGAGAGCGCAGACCATTCCCCGTTGGGATGAATCAGCGCATCAAGCTCTGATCCTCCGTATTTCCTAACTTTACCTCTACCCACACCTACATAATGTAACCCTGCCTCCTGAGCCTTCAACGGATCCAAAACGTTCCTGCCATCGATAATGATTGGCGTGTGCATAATAGAAGCTACTCTCTTGAGGTCAATGGATTTGAACTCTGTCCATTCAGTAAGGAGTAGCACCGCATCCGCACCCTCAGCCACCTCATATACATTCCTGCACATCCTGACGTTAGGCAGTCTTCTTGAGGCCTTAGGCATGGCCACCGGATCGTAAGCCTTTATCTCTGCGCCCTCCTGTTCGAGCAGTCTCATAATCTCTACGGACGGTGACTCGCGGATATCATCTGTATTAGGCTTATACGATATACCCCACACGCCAATAGTTCTCCCCTCGATGTGCCCTAGCTGCTCCCTTAGCTTGAATAGGACTCTACGAAACTGGTGGGTGTTGACATCCATCACGGCCTTCAGGAGCTTGGGGTCTGCTCCATGTATTGCCCCAAGATGTGCCAATGCCATGACATCCTTGGGGAAACAAGATCCACCGTAGCCCACACCAGGACGGAGGAAAGCTTTCCCTATCCTTTTATCCAATCCCATACCTTCAGCGACTACCGAGACGTCAGCACCAACCTTCTCGCAGATATCTGCTATCTCGTTGATAAAGCTTATCTTGGTAGCCAGAAAGGCGTTCGAAGCATATTTGATCATCTCAGCACTCTTGGTATCAGTTATCAACACTGGGGCATCGATTGGCTCATACACCTGCTTTAAGCGCTCAGCGGCAGACCTATCTTCCGCGCCTATCACTATGCGATCTGGGCTCATGAAATCCGAGATCGCTGATCCCTCACGTAGGAACTCAGGATTAGATAATACTTGAACACCTGCTAGTCCAGGGTTAACAGTTGATATCAGCCTCTGCAAGCTCTGGCAGGTACCAACTGGAGCTGTACTTTTGTTCACTACCAGCACATCCGGAGACTGTATTATCTCAGCGATCCTGGCTACAGCAGCCCGTAGTATAGTCACATCAGCGGCCCCATTAGAGCTGGGAGGAGTAGGTAGACATAGAAAGATAATATCCTTGTTTATCAGCCCTTCACCATAATCAGTAGTAAAGAACAACCTCTCGCTGGCAACATTGCGATGCACGAGCTCCTCAAGTCCAGGCTCGTAGAAAGGAATCTCTCCTCTTTGTAGTCCATCAATACGCTCTACATCTATGTCTATACAAACCACCGAATTACCAAGCTCTGCGAAGCACGCACCAGTTACAAGGCCTACATAGCCAGTACCCAATATTGCTATCTCGTGCACAATTCCCTACCTCGTAAGGTTTTTAGTTTTATTCCGGATTTTCAAGGCAGTATAGCAACCTGATAAGAAATTCATGCAAACTATAATTTACATTGCGTGATCATCAATCACAACTTTACAATATTATGTGTCCGAGCTACTCATCGTTGCTACTTCAGATAACCACCTAAGCAAACACTACGCCAAGCTTACTCCCCGCAAGCTAGAGATTAGAAGATCCTGGCTGCAGAGAGCATTTGAGGCGGCAGTTGATTATGCTCTCCAACACGAAGCCTATATATTCGTGCAGGCAGGAGATCTGTTCGATACTCCTGACCCTTCCAACGCTGATTTGGACTTTGTAGCTTCCTGCTATAACAGACTCCTACAGAAGGGCATAAAGATCCTGGCAGTAGGAGGAAATCACGATACACCATCCAACCAAGGCGTACAAGGTGGAAAATCCCCTCTAGCTCCGCTAGCTACACTTGGTGTGCTCAGTTTGCCAGAACGCGGCAACCCATGTCAGCTCAATGTCAATTTTGAAGGAAGAGATATAAGTATTATCAGCTTCACACCCGACTTTAACAGTCGCTCGACAGACCCCCTTGAGACTGTCCTGGATCTCGGTTTAGATCCAGATATATTAGTAACCCATGCTGCAGTCGAAGGACTTGCGCCATTTTTAGAAAATGATCCCGTAATTAGACATACATCTATCAATAGATCTCAAAATCTGAGACTTATCATTACTGGACATATACATCAATTTCAAATATTCCGACTTGGAAAAGTTCAAGTGGTCATACCTGGGTCTACTGAGCAGATAACGTTCGGAGAGGCGGGTAACCCTACAGGATTTGCTGCAATCAAAATATCTTCAGGCATGAAGATAGAGATACAGCAAGTAGATACTCCTCACCAGCCAAGAATCAATCACAACATACACATCACTGATGGAGACACTAACCTGCATGAAAAACTCCTCTCAACCATCCTGGAGTCGGCTTCGCCTGACACACTCATGAGGTTAGTGTTGTCGGGAGATATCTCAAGGACAACTTATAGATCTCTTGAGTTGGCACAGCTAATAAAGACAGGCCAAGAGGCTAATTTCCACTTTGAGATAGATACCACACGCCTGCTTTTGGTAGAGGAGTTTGCAGTAGGTATATCCAGAGGGCTGAGGATATCTCAAGTCGACAGAATTCGCGAAGTAGCTGAAGAACTGATAGGCAGCACAAACGAGCCCTCACAGGCAGGTTTGATCCAAAAGGCAAGAGACATAGTACTGGAGCTTTACAACGAGTGATTACCCTAGGAGAACTGCAAATCACCAATTTCAAAAGAATTAGGTCGCTCTATATAACCTTCCCGCGTCAAGGAACAATACTGGTAGAAGGGCCAAATGAGTCTGGAAAGAGCACTCTCTTTGAAGCCATATACTTTGCTCTTTATGGTCAACCCATAGTCACAGAGACCAATAGGAAGTCTTTGGACGATCTCATAACTTATGGTGAAAACCAGCTTCGAGTAAAGCTATCGGTGCATACTGACAAAAACACCCTGTACATAGACAGGATCGTGAAAAGAAGCAAAGGATCGACGATTACATTCAGAATAATGAGCGGATCTGGGAGAGAAGAGGTTATAAACTCCGTTAGAGCAGCAAACAGTCGTATAGTACAGGAACTTGGTGGTATCGATGGTTCTGCTTTACTTAACTCCTGCTTAGTAGAACAAAAAAAGCTCTCCAAGCTCGAGGAGCTAGATGCCAAAGAAAGGCGAGACTCACTCATGAAGATACTCAACTTGGAGAAGCTCTCTTATATCGAGGACAGGCTTCGAGTGTCCAAAGGGGAGATAGAGCAGCTCGATGCGCTCAAGATTAGGTACGAACTTGCAAACTGCTTGTCGCAGAAGGAGCAGTTGCTGATATCTCTTCGGGAGCTCGAAGAGGACTACAGGAATGGGCTCACAAACATGGCCGCCAGCCAAATCAAATCACTATACTCCAGAATAGCCAGCGCTAAGAACGACCTTGGGCAGGCTATGGAGTTGCAACAGCTATTAGCTCACAAAAAGGAGCTTGAAGGAAACATCTCAGCTAATAGGCCCAATAGGCTATTCCTAGAACCTAATACCCTAGCAGCTTTATTTCTATCAGTAATTATCTTCCTCGTAGCATTGTTCACAAATACAAGTTGGTTCATCAAAGGTCTATTGCTGATAGCCTCGATAGCCTTTATAGCTTACCTGGTGGTTAGCAATCTAAGAAGGTTAACCTCAAAGGAGGCGACTTCTCAAGATTCAGAGGCTCAATTATTGGCGCTCAGTCGTAGGGTCAGTGAAATAAGTGCCAACCTTGGGCTGAAAGATCTTAACAGCTTGCAGAACCTAGTAAATCACAGGAATATGCAGATAGCCGAATATGAGGCACAGATAAAGTTCCTGCAAACTAATCCTGAGATGGTGCTTGGTGGAGATTTACAAAGTAGGAAACAAAAGATCGATCAGATAAAGCAGGAAATACAAGTACTCGACCATAGGATAAATTGGCTCAGGAGCGAAGTACCTTCCGGCGAGGAAACCTTGCGCTCTCCTCAAGAGTACAAGAAGGAGATAGAAAGGCTTGAGGAAGACATAAGAGTACGTGAAATTGCTGTGCACATCCTGCAAGAATCAACCAAACGCATAATCTCCAATGTACTACCTGATACTGAGAGGAACATGAACTTGCTCCTACCTATCCTCACTGCTGGTCGATACCACGATGCCAGAATAAGCGAAGATTACAAGATAGAAGTCTGGGACGAAGAAGCCGGTCGATACGTAGGAAAAAACATTTTCTCAGGCGGTACCAAGGACCAGATGAGCCTCGCATTACGATTGGCCTTTGCCATCGCCAGCCTGCCGCAGGAAAGGGGTGCTTCGCCAGGATTCCTGTTCATGGATGAGCCCCTGAGCTCGTTCGATGAAGAGAGGACGCACTCCCTAATAGACCTGGTAACTATTGGAGAGCTGGCGAGGATATTTCCACAGATATGCATAATATCTCACAGCAAGTCCTTTGATCCGGGTGCATTCCAGTACTTCATACGTATGGAGGATGGCAGAGTTGCCTCTAGCAACCTAAGTGGTCGAGAAGAGTTAAGCCTGGCCTAAAGAATGCTATAGCGACCACCAGCCCAACACTTATGGAGGCGATATGTGGGAAGAGCATCAAGATGATGAAGCCATCGTAGCGAAGAACGTCTGGAAGGAATTCGATGGCACACCAGTAGTCAAGAACGTGTCCTTTACAGTCTTAGAGGGAGAGATCTTTGGCTTTATAGGGCCTAGCGGTTCCGGCAAGACAACCATGATAAGGATGCTAGTTGGGTATTATCTCCCTACGAAGGGGGACATAAAAGTACTTGGCATGCCTCCTAGCAAGCTTGGGCGAAAGGGTCGCAGGAGATTAGGATACTTGCCACAAAACTTTGTACTTTACCCCAACTTATCAGTCATGGAGAATATGCGGTTTGCCGCATCCCTCTATGGGTTACTTCCTATACAAAGGCGAAAATACATAAGAAACACTTTAGAGTTCCTGGAGCTTTGGCCTCACCGAAAAAAGTTAGCAGATAATCTTTCTGGAGGCATGCAACGTAGGTTGGAGCTGGCTGCTGCGTTAGTACATAATCCAGATATTCTGTTCGCAGATGAACCTACAGCAGGCATAGATCCAATCCTTAGAGAACACATCTGGGAAGGATTCAGACAACTCAAGGGTGAAAAGAAGACTCTCTTTGTCACAACCCAGTACGTCACTGAGGCTGAGTACTGTGACCACGTAGCACTCATGTCGAATGGTCAGATAGTAGCCTGTGATACTCCTGAAAACCTCAGGAGGACAGCTATAGGTGGGGATGCTATCGATGTTGAGCTAGAGGGCGTTGTTCAAGGTGACTTAGCAGACGTAATACAGTTTGAAGGACTGAAAAGAGTTGAAAAACTTTCGGATAACACTTGGAGATTTTATGTGAACAACGCTAGCTCCAGCGCGCAGGTGCTAGTTACCTGCCTGAACTCGTGCGATATATCTGCAAGGTCTATAAAAGAGTACAGGCCTAATTTTGACGAAGTCTTTGTAAGACTGCTACAGGATAGAGAAAAAACAGCCCCAAGCAAAGCAGATCCTACCCCCCGTTGATTCTAGAGCGCACTATTGCCATCACCTCGCTGGACTTGGCCCTAGCGGTGGATTCGATTTCCTCTGCTCGTCTCCTGTATCCATCTGCCTGAGTACTATCCCTCATCAAATTACAATTTATGTACACATTCAGAAGTGCTCCCCTCGCTGCTGCCTCGGCCATCAACGCGGATACACCAGCATCGCTAACTGCGTTGGCATTGCCTTTACCTGCCACATACTCAGATAGCTCGAGCACTTCCACGCATTTCTGAGCTATAGTCAGAGGCACCTCACAAGCTCCAATCAAGGACTTCTGTATCTCAGCGTTCCTTACGGCTACCTGTTCTTCAGTGTCTTTGGGCAATCTGAATGCATTCATTAGAGCATTATAAGCTTCTTCATCATCATGCATAAGCTGTAGCAAAGAGGACCTGAGTTCCCCACAGGAAGCTACTACCCTCCTCATATCCCCCTCAAATTGCATATATTTCTTCTTCCCTATGGTGAGGTTGGCCACCATAGATGAGAGCGCAGCTGCTATCGCCCCTACAAGTGCTGAGGCTGCACCTCCCCCAGGTGTTGGTGCACTGCTGGCAAGGCTGTCTAGAAATTCTTCCAAATTCACCTCAGACCTCCTAGAGAGTATTGACATCTCTACAAGTTGACTAAAGCTCAATCTTGGTAAGCCAAGAGCATACGAAGCAGCTCCAAGAGCTACACTAGAAGGCATTAGCCCCACAAGCTCACTACTAACCACGTAGGTTCCCTCCTGAGCAGCCAGCTGCTTCACCCTCTCAAAAACTAGATGCAGCGGAGCCCTCACCGGATCAACTATATTCATTGATACTTGAGCAAGCCCCAGGCTCTCCAGCCATAGACCTAGGGCTCTGACACCCAGCATACCCCCAGAGGATTCTCTTATTCTAAGGGCTATCCTTTTAGCTATGGAAACATCAGGCGTACCAAGAACACAGTTAAAGGCTATTAGTGGACCCCTGGCGCCCACAACACAAGCACCTGCTGTCGGATGCGGCATGGCAGGGCCAAAATCTGGCTCTAGGAAATTCCCAGCCAGTATGGCCTGAGAATATAGCCTTCTCACATCCGGTAGAGCCCTATATTCAGGATGCCTTGCGGCCCATTCGTACAAGTACACCGGAACTTCAAGCTCATCGCCTACTCTAGATGCAACCTCAATTGCCGCCTTTACGCTATCCTCTTGAGTAGCTGCCCCAAGCGGCACAAAAGGCACTACATCCACAACCCCTATTCTGGGATGCACCCCCACATGGCGCCTTATATCTAACACCTCCACTGCCCTTCGTATCATAGACATTACAGCCTCAACTATTTGATCAGCGGGAGCAGTCAGAGTGATAACTGAACGATTATGGTTGGGGTCTGAATGTATGTTTAGGACATAAGCTCCCAATGCTCTAGCAGCCGAGGCTATGGACTCTATCTTTGCTCTATCTCTGCCCTCGCTAAAGTTGGGTACGCACTCGAGCCATCTACCTAACAACTGCAGCACCGCCCAGCATCTTAATATTGAATCTCTCAAGCATTCTTACCATAGCCTCTAGCGGCAAACCAACCACATTGGTGTATGATCCCTCCATTCTCTCCACTGGCGAGAAAAACTCATCCTGAACAGCATACCCCCCAGCTTTATCCATAGGAGATCCAGTTTCTACGTATGAGACGATTTCCTCATCGCTATAGTCGCGCATCTTTACTCGAGTCGTTACTACGCTGCAAATCAGCAACGTTCTATCACCAGCACAAACAGCGGTATGTACTAGGTGCTCCCTGGCTCGGAGAGCCTGTAACATCTCGAAAGCTTCCTCTCTAGAAATGGGCTTTCCGAGCGAGCGACCATCGAGATCGACAACAGTATCGGCAGTGATCACTAGGTAGTCTTCAAAGCCAGATTTGGATGCTACATTTCCCCACTTCTCATAAGCTAGCCGCCGTGCTAGATTCCAGGGACTTTCACCCGGAGCAACATCTTCAGGAATGTCAGGTGAGAAGATCTCAAACTGAATCCCCAGTCTAGAAAGTAGTTCTTTTCTACGTGGTGAGGAAGAAGCCAAAACGATCTTTCGATGCAGCATTCTATAGATAGACTAGCAAAAACTGTAAAAGCTTGAGTACAAATCCTAGTAACTGTAACTCCAAGTTGATAGAGTCGTTAGTGTGAGTGGAGAAGAAAGGCAACTCAAGAAAATAAGAATAACTCTTCTACCAGCTGCCCAGAGATTTATCCTCGATGCGGCCAATACCCTAACGGAGCAAGAAGATAGCGCAGCTATGGGGATAGAGTCCCCCTGTGGTGGGGCAGGGTTCTGCGGGAAATGTAGAGTCCGCTTTCTTGAGAATATCCCACCACCAACGAGTTGGGACAGGCTACACTTTGAGAGCAAGGAGCTATCGGCAGGTTTTCGCCTGGCTTGTAAGGCAAAACTAGACTCGGACTCTATAGTGGTAGTACCCAATAAGCCCGGTAAGGTGTGTATACAGGGCAAAGAGTACAAATACAACTTTGCCCCTAGTGCGCAAAAAACAGTGATACATGCCTCGCTCTCGGATGTTACAGATGATAACAGGCATATCCTGCCTATAACTATCCTAACAGCTTACAGGAAAGAGCTAACATTATATTCTGTCGGGAGTGATATAACAAAAACGGAGCCGGGAGTAAGTAAGAAGCAGTGCCAAGGAGTGGCGGCAGTCGTAAGAAACAGAAGTATCTCGGTATGGGCCCACGATCTAGAGACTGGAGAGGAGATCTTCACGGCTACAGTCAAGGAGATCAATAAGGGACAGTCTCTACAGGGCTTGTTAAGAGCAGCCTGTCTTAAGCAGGGCAGACGCCTCTCTGACATAAACGACGCACTCATAGTAACAGATGGAACCCTGAGGATAGACGAAGAGGAAGGCAACTATAAGATCTTTGGACGTGGGAAGCCTCCCATTTGTGGACTCGCGATTGCTTCGATGATGGGAGCAGATATACAAGTAGACGCGCCGAACATGCTCATGTCCCTAGAACCATATCCATGGATTCTCCTCACCGTCGGGGACAGATGTCTACTCACCTGGGACTACAATGGCTTCTTCAGGAAGGATCTATTCAATTTTGAGCACGATATAGCTGATGAACTTAAACCAACCTTCGCACAGGCAATCGAAGCCACGATAGCCTTAAAAAAGATCAATCTAATTGATGATAAAGGACTGCTTCATCTCACAACCCCAATCAGAAAGAACCCAGAGATAGAAGTCCTTGATATAATCCATAGCGACAAGAACCTTTCTATTCGAATTCGCACACAGACAGATACATTCCTGCTCTCCCAAGCACACATACGGCAAGTTCAGAGGATCAAGGGAGTACTTGCAGATCTTCAGGATAAATTGCTCACCAGGGCAGATATAGATAGCAACGAGTTGGTGAAGATAGTGTTATTAGGGGAATCCCTCGGATTTACTTCTCAGAAAGGACTGAAAGATCTAGGGATTCTAAGAGCGTCAGAAGGCACAGTTATAGAATCCTTCCCCGATGCTGAGGCATTTGGTGCCAGGCTGATGTTGCTCTCATCCCGAGCTTACAAGGATGCTACAGGGCTATTGGAAACTATCGAGTCTATCCCTAATCCAATGTTAAGCAGGGACTGGGCATCTAACCTCTATATCTCAACACAGAGCAAAAATAGCCACAAGCTAAAGCCTAAGGAAAAAGCCCTCTAGAAGCTCAAAAAGACTTGAATTTGATCGCTATGAGTTGATAGACTTTTTATGCGCGGAAGTGTCGGAATTGGCAGACGAGCATGACTTAGGATCATGTGCCGCAAGGCGTGTGGGTTCGAGTCCCACCTTCCGCACCTAAAAAACAAACAAGACATAACAAAGCTGGAGGATAATTATCCTCCAGCTATTTTTATATAGACCTGGTTTTTATACACTATGCAAGCTGGAATCGTATATGAGGCCAGTTGATGGGGCTACCTAGGTTTAAGGCCCGGAGAGAGCTTCCCAGCCCCGGAAAAATTCAAGCTTGAGAAGCTAAAAATAAAGCGGGGAATCTAAGATTCCCCGCTCTGGTGGAGATGGGGGGAGTCGAACCCCCGTCCAGAGGCTTTGGACCGAAACATCCTACAGGCTTAGCCGATCTTTGCCTTCTCGCTTGAGTACTCCCGACCGGCAGGGTTACTCAAGCCAGCCGGATTTAGTCTTAGGCGTTCGCGCCCCGGCAAGCACTAGCGCCGCACTCCGGTTTCTCGACGCCCATCTCAGCTCCACCGGAGAGGGAGCTGAGTGGACGTAGCCGCAGCTAAATTAGGCGGCTAGAGCGTATTCTGTGTTGGCAGTTGTTTTCTTGCCCCTTCGTCACGGGGTCGAGGCATCCCCGGCCTGCAGTTTCGCGCCCTACACCCCTGTCGAATCCGGTCATCCCCATGTTTTCAAGGTGCCTATCTAACCCTATGCTTCATAGCCGCCTGGATCTCTCTTTGAGCATCCCGCTCGGCTATAGCCTGACGCTTGTCATACTCTCGCTTACCCTTAGCAAGGGCGATTTCTATTTTAGCAATTCCATTCTTAAGATACAACCTTAGAGGGACCAATGTATAGCCCCTTATCTGCTGCTTACCCGCCAAGCTAGCTATCTCTTTGCGATGCAGCAATAATTTGCGAGGTCGAAGTGGGTCATGGTTGAAATACTTCCCACTTTGTTCATAAGGAGATATATGCATGTTGTACACCCAAGCCTCGCCATTTTCGACTCGAGCATAGGCATCCCTTAGATTCACCTTGCCCTGACGTATGGACTTAATCTCACTGCCTGTGAGAGCTAAACCAGCTTCGATCTTATCTTCTATGGCATAGTCATGAAAGGCCTTACGGTTAACAGCGATAGTCTTCTGCCCTTCAGCAGATGATTGTTGAGTCTTTGACATTTCCCCTACCTTAGTGCCCCTGTTCTCTACCGAGAGTATGATGATAACACATAATGTATAATCGCTGTGATGTGGTCCAGGGATCATAACAACCAAATACTAAGATGTATTTCATTCCTGTTTATAGTATTTCTGCTCTTGATAGGCGGGGTTATCGTCCCTGTACCAACAGCTAGGGCTGCATTACCCGCATCTAACGCAGCCGTAGTCTTGCCCTATCCAGAACCTAATATAACTGCTAAATCGGCTCTAGTAATGGATCGTAAGACCGGTAAGATTCTATGGGCCTACAAACCCAACAAGAAACTCGCTATGGCCAGCACCGCCAAAATGATGACGGCCATCCTCGCTCTACAGTATGCAAATCCAGAAGAGGTCATCAAAGTATATCCTCGTGACCTTGTAGGCGGATCCACTGCTTACCTGCGTGCGGGAGAAAGGCTAACCCTAACAGATCTCCTCAAAGCGGCCCTTATACCATCCGGTAACGATGCAGCGGTAACAATAGCGGATTACATAGGACGAAAGTACCTAGGCGGAGTGGGGGACAACGGTATCCAAGTATTCGTTGATGAGATGAACGCTAAGGCACATGAGTTGGGTTTAGACCATACAGTGTTTCGGACTCCCAACGGTTTTGATGCTCCCGGACAGTACTCAACAGCCTTGGACCTAGCCAAACTGGGGAGGGAGCTGCTTGATAACCCTCTACTGTCCTCGATAGTTGGGACTTATAGGACAAGAGTAATTGGATACTTGGGGGGAAAGCCTGTATATCACACGTTGGTATCCACCAACGATCTATTACCCACATATCCTGGTATGAAGGGGATCAAAACAGGCACTACGCCTGCAGCTGGAGAGAATCTAGTATCTTACGTGAAAAGAGGCAATGTAGAGCTTATAGCGGTTGTATTAGGATCGCAAGACAGATTTGCTGATACTAGGGCTATCCTCGACTGGATGTTCAGTAGTTACTCCCTCGCAGAGTCGGTTCTACCTATAACTTCGCCGATGACTGCACATGTAAACTACCTTCAGATGTACCCTTACTATCTGGAGGCCAGAAGTGAATGAGCCTATACGTCTACACAAACTGCTCGCACAGATGGGAGTTGCGTCCAGAAGAGCAGCGGAAAAAATGATAGCTGAGGGTAGAGTCTCAGTAAACGGTCGTATCGTCAACACACCTGGAGCAATGGTCAGTCCCGAAGACGAGATCAAGGTGGATGGTAAGCTGGTACGACAGCAACCCGAAATGAGGTACATACTGCTGAATAAGCCGGCAGGCATACTGAGCACAGCAAAAGATGAACGAGGCAGAAAAACGGTTATAGACCTGCTTGGACAATCTCAACGTGTCTATCCAGTTGGGAGGCTTGATAAGGATTCTGAAGGATTGATGCTGCTCACCAATGATGGAGAGCTTGCTCAAAGGATTACTCATCCACGCTATGGTGTGCACAAGCAATATATGGTGGAGGTCGAGGGTTATTTCTCGGATAGATCGCTCCAAGACCTCCTGCAAGGTGTGGAGTTAGAAGACGGCTTTAGCAAGCCACTAGATGCCAAAATCATCAGCAGATCCCGTAACGAGAGCAAATTACTTATCACGATGGGTGAAGGTAGAAAGAGGCAGGTACGTAGGACCTTGGCAGCGCTAGGTTACAACGTAACGAGACTAATAAGAGTTGCACTGGGCCCGCTGAGCCTAGGTGAGCTTAAGCCCGGTGAGTACAGAGAACTAAGCGATCAGGAGGCAAAATGGCTAAGGAGTCAGCTGGGGCTAACTCCAGAGATATCCAACATTCAGCAAAACCACAGACAATAGCCATAGACGGACCATCTGGAGTCGGGAAGAGCACTATAGGCAGGCTTTTGGCGGACCGACATGGATATCTATTCTTCGACACAGGGGTTCTCTACCGAGCACTAGCGCTCAAGGCAATCGAGAAGAATGTAGATCCCAAAGATGAAGAAGCCCTAGCTAATATTGCATCAAGTATGAAGGTTAGCGTATTACCTTCGCCTGCAACTTCTCACTCTATGTATAAGGTAATAGTTGATGGAAGCGACGTTACCGACAGGCTACGCTCCTCTGAGGTCGAAAATATAGTCTCAATCGTATCAGCACACCCAAAAGTAAGACGATCCCTGCTGGAGCACCAAAGGCGTATAGCGAAATCTGGCCCGAGCGTAGTCGTAGGCAGAGATATAGGCACAGTAGTCCTGCCGGATGCACAACTGAAGATCTATCTAGACGCCACACCAGAGGAGAGAGCCAATCGAAGATACAGAGAGCTCCTATCTCGAGGGGTAAACACCACCTACGAGCAGGTGCTCACGGACATCCACCGCAGAGATAAGCTAGACTCAAGTAGGGCAGCCTCTCCACTAAGGGTACCTAAGGATGCAGTAGTAATAGATACTACTGGCAAGAATATCCAGGAAGTATTAGCAGAGGTGGAGCATTGGATGTAAAACATATTACAAACCGATCTCCAAAAGATCGACTCTCACATATAATAGCCCGGTGGATTATAGTCCACATAATTACCCCTCTAATGGTCAAACTGGAGATCATTGGTAAGGAAAACATCCCCAAAGAAGGGCCATTCATAGCCGCTGCCAATCATCTGAGCAACCTCGATCCTCCACTACTGATGTCGCAGTTGCCACGTGTTCCCCGAGTAATGGCTAAAAGGGAGCTCTGGCGGTTTCCAATAGCCGCAGCTTTCTTCAACTGGGTTGAAGCCATTCCTATCAAGCGTGAAGGGTACGATAGAAGGGCTCTTCGGGAGGCTGAAGAGGTATTGGCTTCAGGAAGACCTTTTGGTATTTTCCCCGAAGGCACCCGTAGCAGAACAGGCAAGCTACAACCAGGATTACCAGGAGTAGGGATGCTAGCGATACGCTCTAAAGTGCCTGTAGTTCCAATAGCATTTATAGGTACCAACCAAGTTTTCAAGGGGCGCAAATTCCACCCAAGAACTAGAATAAAGATGATCATAGGAAAACCTATTTCTCCCGAAGAGATACAGCATTTAGGAAATGCCAAAGCTGTAACAGACTACATCATGAGTAGAATAGCTCAAATGCTTCCACCAGAGATGCGTGGGGCATACTCTGAAGAAAAATTCGAGAAAGAATCTGAGAGAGATCCATCCTCTAGGGAGGAACAGAGCAATGTTTAGAGCTGCAATAGTAACCGCATCGGATCGAGGTTTTGCAGGAGTCAGAGAGAAGGACGAGAGCGCGGAAGTTATACGCGACATGTTAAAGGACCTGCCAATCGAAATCGTTTCGTATCAAATAGTGCCAGACGATCTAAACAAGATAGCCTCAACCTTGTTGACGCTATCCACCCGGGAGGACGTTCATCTCATATTGACCACCGGAGGCACAGGACTGTCACCCAGAGACGTTACACCTGATGCAACACTGCAGATCATTGACTATGAGGTACCAGGTATAGCAGAGGCAATGAGATTGGAGGGATTGAAGCATACCCCCATGTCAATGCTCTCGAGAGCAGTTGCCGGAGTAAGATCCGACACCCTAATTATAAATCTGCCAGGCAGTCCTAAGGGTGTAAGGGAATCTCTTTCTGCTGTCATACCAGCTTTAGTGCACGCGCTAGAAAAGCTCTCAGGAGATGAAGAAGATTGCTATCCACAACCAGAAAGTAACTAGAATCTCTACAATGCAGCATTAGATTTTCCATAAAATACTGTGTAGAGGAATTACTATTAGTTAAAATTTGAAAGTGGGTAGCTTATTCGGATACACTCTAGTGTTAGGTAAATATTTAGTGGGGCAAGATTGATAAGGCCCATTCATATCACGGACCTACCGTATCTAATCAGGCGCCAGCGACTCACGTCGCTAGATATGCCAGAAACCTCGGTTAGAGGCTTCTCTCCAGTAGTTTTTGCTCTCAAGTCTTCGCTATATCCCATGAGAAAGCACTACCGAGCTTTCGCCTACACTACCCCAACACATATAAGAAGCATATGCTACACCCGTACAACGCAGAACGAGGACACGCTGCACCTTATAGCCCTCGGGGATTTTGGAAATTATTCTCCTAAAACAGAAACCTACAGAGAAAAGCTGTTGTCTTCTGTGTGTGCTTGGGCTGTAAGGGAGGGCAAACAGAAGGTAGTAGCCAAAGTGGCGGAGGATGACCCTCTTGTGGAGGTATTGGTAAGTCTAGGCTTCACTAGAGTCACTGAAGAAAAAGTATTCAGCCGTGAGATATTCAATGCAGGATCCAGTTCGGCTATACCTGAAACTAGCCTAGCTGAGCAGGACATATGGGATGCATGGAGGCTCTATAACTATACAGAACCCGCAACAATAAGAAGAGCTGATGGCCTGACCCCGAGCGTGTGGAAACGCAATCATATTGAGAAGACCCAGCACAAGGAATGGATTGTGCGAGACACAGAAGGTAACCTCGCTGTATACGGTAATCTAAAAAGTGTGAAAAGAAACTATATTCTGAATTTCTTCTATGATCCAGAAATCCCAGAGTTAGAGCAGAGCTTGCGCCTAGCCCTAAACCTGGGTATCAACAAGATATCGCAAATAGGACATGTTCAGGTTTATTGTACAGTCAGGGAACATCAGGACGAATTGGAGTGTTTATTAAATGATGAAGGGTTCTCTCTCCTACATAACCAATTACGGCTTGTCCTGTACACTACAGCATTCGTCAAATCTAAAGATAACCAAACAGTACCGTCAGTCGAAACAAACCCGGCAGCCCTCCAAACAGGCTTCTTCCGGAAGAAAGATACTACACAAAAAGACGCTATAATCTAGTTATGTCAATAATGAGGTGCTTATGGTGCACGAACTGAGATACGAACACAACGAAGAATACACAGTAACAGATGATCTGGATGCCATGCTTGCGGCTATTCCACCTCGTATCAGTAGGCCTCTCAAGGAGATGCCTGACCTCCCTGACTTAATCGAGGTGGTAATGGACCTTGGCAGGCTACCTGAAGCTAGGTTTCCACATAGAGAGGTTACCCTAGGGGATAATGAGGTAACCCATGAGGATCTACGATATGTCATAAGCAGGATCGGAAGCTTTGGGGACGATAACAGAGCGGGAATCGAGAGAACCCTGCATCGCATAAGCGCTATACGCAACCGTAAGGGAGACGTGATTGGTATCACATGTCGAGTAGGCCGGGCGGTTATGGGCACGATAAACATCATCCGTGACCTAGTAGAGACCGGCAAGAGCATCCTGATACTTGGCCGTCCTGGTGTTGGTAAAACCACCATGCTGCGTGAAGTAGCAAGGGTACTATCAGAAGACCTGAGAAAACGCGTGATAATAGTCGATACTAGCAATGAAATAGCTGGTGATGGCGATATACCACACCCAGCCATTGGGCGTGCAAGAAGAATGCAGGTACCTACACCCAGCATGCAGCATGCTGTGATGATAGAGGCTGTGGAAAATCACATGCCCGAGGTGATCATAATCGATGAGATAGGTACTGAGCTTGAGGCAGCAGCGGCACGTACTATAGCTGAGCGAGGAGTACAGCTGATAGGTACAGCACACGGTAATACGCTAGAGAACCTGATGATGAACCCTACCCTATCAGATCTGATAGGCGGTATACAGTCCGTTACATTAGGTGACGAAGAGGCTAAGCGCAGGGGCACCCAGAAGAGCATCCTTGAGCGCAAAGCTCCTCCGACCTTTAATATCCTTGTAGAGATACAAGATAGAGATAGGGTAGCTATACATCCAGATGTAGCTGAGACGGTGGACGCTATCCTTCGTGGCTACGAGATCAAGCCAGAGGTCAGATGGAGAGATGCTACTGGCAAAGTACACATCGAAAGAGGAGTAGCTTCATATTTCCAGGAGCGTCCCTCCAGACGCCTCGAAAACAGGATGGACAGTGGAATCGATAGAAAAAGTGTCTCATTAACTACTGAAACTACTGAGACACAGCACATCCCAAAAAACGTCAAACAGGAAAGTGAGGAAATACCGCCCGAGGCCCAGGAACCTATAATCAAACCGAAGAAGGTCTATCCTTTCGGTGTAAGCCGCAACAAGCTGGAGCAGGCAGCTATCAGGATGGGAGTACCTATCATAATAGTCAAGAACCTTGACGAGGCAGAAGTAATCATTACGGTAGATAACTACTATAGAAAAGCTCCTCCAGCTATAAAGGATGCTGGAACTAGAGGCAAGTCTGTATACGTACTACGAACTAATAGCGCTACGCATATAGAGCGCCTGCTGTCCAGCTTGTTTCATATACCGATTCCAGTAGACCCAGTACTGTCAGCTCAATACGAAGCCGAGGAAGCAGCACAGAAGATCCTGAATGACGAGGTTCCAGCTGTCAAATTATCTCCTCAAACACACTCCATAAGGAGAATGCAGCACCAGATAGCTGAGAGATATAACCTCCAGTCACGTAGCAGCGGCAAAGAACCTTTTCGAAGCGTAACCCTCTTCAAAGGGGAGTAGGGTGTTCATAACTTTTGAAGGACCAGAGGGCAGTGGCAAAACTACTCAAGCTAGAATACTCGCCACTGCCCTTGAAACACTGCAATGTAGAGTAGTACTAACCCGTGAGCCTGGAGGCACACTCGTAGGTGAAGAGATTCGAAAGATACTGCTTGGACCTTTAGGCAAAGATCTTGACCCTAAGTGCATTCTCCTGTTATTCTCTGCCGCAAGAGCACAGTTAGTCAGGCATGTCATCAAGCCTGCAATAGACTCAGGTAAGATAGTAATATGCGACAGATACGCTGACTCCACCAGGGCTTATCAATGGGGGGGTGATGGGATACCAAGGGACGAAGTAGAAAGAGCTATACAGCTAGGGACTGAAGGCTTGGAGCCGGACATAACTTTCTACCTAGACTTAAGCCCGGAAGAAGGACTGAGAAGACGGAGAACTGATTTGTCCAGAGGGGCAGAAAGCGGCTGGAACTCTATGGATGCCAGAGAGTTAGAGTTTCATCAGAGAGTTAGAGAAGCCTACTTATCTCTGGCTAAGGAGTACAGTTCAAGGTTCTATGTAATAGATGCCACAGGGCGCATCGAAGATATCCATAGGACTATAATCGAGATCGTCAACAAGAAGCTACAATCTCGTATAGGAGGGAAGGTTTGAAGTTAGTCATTGCAATTATCAGCAGTCGAGATACCAATGCACTGCTAGATGCACTCAACCGTGAAGAGATAGGAGCAACGCTCATCAACTCAACTGGAGGATTCCTCCGAGAAGGTAACGCTACCGTCTTCATAGGGGTAGAAGACGAGCGGGTGAATAGGGTCATCACTATTCTGTCGCAGACTTGTAAAACCCGAACTCGATTAGTAAGCCCCTCGATCCCGGCTATTGAGTCTGGCGAATACTTACCTACCGGGCCTATTGAGGTAGAGGTGGGCGGCGCAACTATATTCGTCCTGCCTGTAGAAAGATACGTGCGCATATAAGTACCGAAAGTGACCACCAGCTTATACGAGCTTGTACGGCTGGGGCTGGCTCTTGCTGGGGCATTCATAGCCATGATATGGATAGCACTAGCCCTTTGGACGTACAAGGACTCGCAGAGTAGATCTAATAACATACTGGTCCCTATTCTTTCAACTATCCTAGTAGCAGCCACCTTCCTAGTAGGATGGTTGATATACTTGATGTTGCGCCCCAGCTATACCCTCGAGCAGGTACGCTTGATAAAACTCAGAGAAAGAGAATCACTTGCTAAAGTCTCCGAAGTGGAACTATGTCCAAGGTGCAAGACACGCGCACAACCGGAGTTCAAATACTGCCCAATCTGCGGATTAGATCTTAAAAGCACTTGCCCAAACTGCAGACGGTCGGTCCGAATTACATGGAACATATGCCCTTACTGTGGCCATCAGCTTGAGGACCTAGAGAACTAACAAGTCTGTGATATAGAAATAAGTTACATTATGTCTTATAATTACTGTCCACATAGCGTATATATTCCCGAGGCCGGAGGTCACATTATGCATAACACAGACACCTCCCGACAGTGCGCAATATGTGGACATCCCCTGCCCGAAGACCACTTCTATATTGAGGAACGCTGGAGCAAGAGTGAGGTAGAGAGCAGCCACATACTTCCCCTGCGACTTAGCAGGTCACAGATAGATGACCAAGGCAGATATGTGTTTTACTTCTGCCGCTGGAGGCATCTAGGAGACTTTCTCTCGGAGTGCGGCTTGACATCTACCCAGCGTAGAGAAAGGGACGAGCACGCAGACTCTACCTACCAAAAAGCCTAGATCGTCTTTAGTGCTATTCTCTTGCCTTGCAGGCGCGGAAAACTTACCGCACTCCCACCAATAAGGGGCATGGCATACTCCACAAACGCCTTTGTAACGAAATTACCCTCCGGAGAGATATACTCCTCAGGTAAAAGTTTTTGCTGGTTAGCTATCTTCTCGAGCTCTACCATACCAGGTCTACTCATATAGGGATCGTTTGATATTCGTTCTATAGTTACCATGCGATTGGTAGTGCCCTTGGTAGCTTCTTCTACAGCATATTGTCCCACCATATAAGCCTCTTCTAGATCTACCTGGCTAGCCATCGACATAGACATCCTCTGGATGGTGCCCGGTTTATCATACCGGGCCCTTAGTCCTAGATCACGACTCACAAGATCAGCAAGATAAGCTGCGGTGCCTGAGATATACTTGTGGCCGAAAGCATCTTGACTAAATACTGGGTCAACCCTAGCTATATGGTTACCGTTCTCATCTCGTACTGTCTCAGCAACTACAATCAGCACATAGCCATACTTCCGATAGCAATTCTCAACATCCTCTAGAAACCTCTCTCTAACTAACGGTCGTTCAGGTACGTATATAAGATGTGGCGCGTCTGTCTCTCTGACCTTACCGAGGATCGATGAGGCAGCTACCCATCCAGCATCCCTCCCCATAACCTCGAGGATCTTGACTGGATCTACCCTACGCATGGCTTCAGTATCTAGACCAATCTCCTGGGTAACTGTGGAGATAAACCGAGCTATGCTTCCATAGCCAGGAGAGTGATCAGTGTATGGAAGGTCGTTATCTATAGTCTTTGGCACAGCTACTGCATATAATTCATAGTTTGCTGCTTGAGCTGCTAAAGCTATCCTATGAGTCGTATCCGCGGAATCATTACCGCCTATATAAATAAAGAACCTTACGTCCAGAGAGCGTAGGATCTGTAGAGCTCGATCTATATCGTCATCAGAGAGTTTGTAACGATTAGAACCTAGTGCAGCAGATGGTGTTTTCTTGATTTCTTCCCATACACTCTCAGGCTCAGCCCGCAAGTCTACGACCTCGCCACGAAACAAACCTTCTACACCATGTAACATACCGTAAACTTCCCCGACAGCAGGATTCTTCAGGGCCGCCTGAACCACTCCAACCAAACTAGAGTTTATCACCGCCGTACAGCCACCAGATTGACCTACTATCAGGTTACCTTTTACAGCCAACTTTACCTCCGCTCTTCAATAATCTTATGGCAGCATCCACTACAACCTCGGGATCTATATCTCCAAGATCCTGGGCTTGAGAAACGCTACCCATTTTATGCCCTACATATAGAGAAGGCTTCGGCCTGTTAGGTGCCCTTATACACATAGAGGGCGGTGCACCTATTTCCTCACACGGGCCCCAAGCCTTCTCATTAGTGGGCCCCCATAGCGAGACTATCTTAGTACCCACAGCCTCAGCCACATGCATAGGACCGGAATCGGGACCTATATAAAGGTCGCATCTAGAAAGCACTGCAGCTAGAACTTGCACGCTAGTCTTACCAACTAAGTTTATCAGCTCCGTCCTTGAGACCTTGATTACCTCCTCGGCCCCTCCTAGTTCTTCAGGACCTCCAATAAGGATGAAGCTACCACCCAGAACTTGATGTAGTTGATCAATCACTTTGGCGTAAAGCTCCGCACGCCATGCGCGTCCTGGGATCCATCCTCCCAGACCATGGTGCACAGCTATTAATGGTCTAGCTGTGTTAGTTCCTAATAATCTATCAGCCTTGGCATAAGCCTCCGGACAGACCTTCATGCTCAAACTGCCACCACTTGCACAAGGCGCCAATGCTAGTACTAAATCTCTCCAATAAGCTCCCTCACATTTGGCTCCAAAACCCTGGTCAGGCAGGGAAACATTGAGAAACCATCCTCTACCATTATCAATACCAACCCTAAGAGACGCACCTGATGCAATTGCTATCGAGAACAACTTAAGAGTACCTAGAAAAGTAGTCATATGATGGGCAAAAATGACGATATCGTAGTGTCGTCTGTATACGGACCATAAAAGCTTTATCCAAGCGATGATCGACCAAGGCGTGAAAGCTCTAAGACCTTCTATGAGCTTCCGATCAAATGTTATTACCTCGTTGACTCGTTCATCACAGACAAATACCTCAGCTCCAGCACTACCAATTAAAACATCTATGCTGTATTCGGGCAGGCAAGAGCTAGCTGCATCCACAGCAGCAGTTAATATGACTGTATCGCCCAGATCTCCTAGTTTGACGATAAGTAGACGCCTGTTCAAATACTATTCACTCCCAGGCCAGTCGCCTAGAGCAAAGATAAACTTCCCCTCAGTAGTGACGGTATCACCCACCCTGGCTACTCCTTTACCTGTACCAATCTTTCCCCTGACCCTGTCCAGAACCACCTCAAGAGTAAGTACATCTCCGGGCTTAACTGGCTTTCTGAACCTCACATCGTCTATACCTGCAAAGTAGGCAAGCTTGCCCCGGTTTTCCTCCATTCCAAGTATGGCCACAGCACCCACCTGAGCCAAAGCTTCCACCTGTAACACACCTGGCATTATAGGCATACCAGGAAAGTGCCCTTGAAAGTAAGGTTCATTGGCACTGACGTTTTTAATACCTACCGCACGGACTCCATATTCTATCTCGATA
This sequence comes from Thermobaculum sp. T2p, assembly GCF_059335935.1. Classification (NCBI taxonomy): domain Bacteria; kingdom Bacillati; phylum Chloroflexota; class Chloroflexia; order Thermobaculales (SeqCode); family Thermobaculaceae (SeqCode); genus Thermobaculum (SeqCode); species Thermobaculum sp. T2p. Next base: position 128,321 of record NZ_JANZYQ010000027.1, on the reverse strand, counting down.
ATTCTATCTACCAGGATGAATGGATATCTATGGGGAATTATTTTCTGTATTTCTTCAGCTTCAAGCACAGTAACCTCCAAACGCTATTTCTTACAGGACCATTCTAGGGATCTGTACTTGTCGTTTGCCAGTTGCCCTGCGAGCTGTCTTTCGTAGCTCGTGAGGTCACCTACATACAACTGTAACTGCCAGACAAGACTGAACCCCTCAATCAGGGCTTTTTCTACGTCTTCTCTTTCGGGTATATAACCAAGCACCTCCTGTAGGCAGGTTGCCCTGTTTTTGCTGGACTGAAAAGCTAATAGTCTAGTATCGTTATCCGGAAAGCTCAGCCCCATAAACAGCTTATATTGAGGATCCAGCAGTGGTATCGAACCATGTTGGAGAAGGGCTTTCCTTGTCCTAGTCTGAGCGCTACCTATCAGCTTACGTCCCATATAAGTTGGCTCGTATTGTGATGGTATTGTAGAACAGGCAGGATTAGTCCTAAGCAACCTGGTATCACCCTTAGGGGCAAGCTGTACATCTGCTCCCAGGAGTCTTAGACCAGCAACCAGGCAAGAGGATATCTTCCTGTAACTCTCGGTTACTGAACCGCTCACCCGTTCATCAGATAGAGGCGCTGCTATACTATACGTAACTTCACTCGTGCTGTGATAAAGCGCTCTACCTCCGGTAGGCCGTCTTACCCACGTTATACCGGGAACAGATCTTGCATCCTCGTTTAGGTCAGAATATGGTTGAAATCTTCCTAATGAGTAGCAGCCAGGTAACCAACCATAGATCCTTATAGTAGGAGGAGACTTGCCTTCATCTACGGCCGCTAGTATGGCCTCATCTATGCCCATATTGGTAGCCCCATCGCAAGCACGATCTAATATCAGACGCCAGCTTTGCATGACAGAAGGTGTACTCCTATAGGAATTCCCTTCGCACTATCGCATCAGCCACAAGGCACACGTCAAGCATCTGCTCAACATCATGCACCCGCACTATATCAGCTCCAGCAGCAATGGAAAGTGCTACGGTTGCGGCCGTGCCGAACTTTCTCTCCTGAGGATCTTTACCGGTTATCCTGCCGATAAACCCCTTCCTAGAAGTGCCTATCAGCACAGGATAACCCATTGACTTGAACTCTCCAAGACGAGCAATTATCTCCAGATTATGCTCGATAGTCTTCCCGAAACCTATACCAGGGTCTATAATTATAGACTCCCTACGCACCCCTGAATCCAGCGCCCTATTCACCCCGGCTTCCAGTTCAGAATAGATCTCGCTGATGAGATCCTCATATTGAGGATTGTCCTGCATATCTTTCGGTGTGCCCTTCATATGCATCACAACCACACCAGCTTCATAAGCAGCTACCAGCTTGGCCATTTCTGGATCGCGCAGGCCAGATACATCGTTGATGATATCTGCTCCTGCTTCCAGAGCAGCCTGTGCAGGCCTCAAGCGGTAGGTATCCGCTGAGATAGGGACATCAGTCATAGGCCTAATCCGAGATATCAGGTCTTTGAGCCTGCTTGCTTCCTCTTCCTCTGGGATAGGTTCTGATCCCGGCCTGGTACTCATCGCGCCTATATCGATAATATCTGCTCCTTGATCTAAAAAAGTTTCCACCCGAGATACTGCAGCTGATACATCCTCCAAGCCGTCGCCGGAGAAAGAATCAGGGCTTATATTGACAATCCCCATAACTAGGGTGCGAGATCCTAGCTCTATAGTCTTGTCCCTAGCGGATAGCACACTAGGTGTATTCATCCTTAGGACATTACGAATCTGCCTTGAAAGGTCTTTATAGGAACTGGCTAAACGCCCAGCCCACCATTCACATCTCTGAGAGCTGCCTATCACCAGGGCTCCCTCTTTTCCACTCAAGACAGTGAGCCCTTCATTCTCAGCATATCTGAGAATGGCATCATCTAAGCTTTTTTCCGACAACACTTTGAGAACTACAGGCTGGTAATCTTCTTCCGTACTGATCGTTGCCCCCAACCTGCTAGCCTCAGCCCTAATGACATCTGGTCTTGGGGTTATTCTACGAACAATAAATTTCATCGGTTTCCCTCTGGCGGGCAGTATACCATAACTAAATGACAGACATGCACTTAGTTGACTAACCATAAGCTGTAGACCAATAATTGCTCCACAAGGAGGTGGCAAGTGTACAGGAATAGGATAGAAAGAGCTCAACAAGTAATGAGAGATCGCGGGATAGATGCTCTGATTCTAGGGCCAGGATCGGACCTCCTATACCTCACTGGTTACAACATTCATCCAAGCGAGAGGTTGACCGCCCTGCTAGTCTTTGCACATGCCGACCCTAAGCTATACATTCCTGAGCTGGAGGCAAGCAGGATTACTGCCCCATCACTAAGCCTTGTAATTTGGAAGGAATTAGAATCTCCTACCAAATTAATCTCAAAAGAGCTAGCTGCAAAGGGGGCAGGGACGATAGCAGTAGGGGACCAGCTATGGAGCATCTTCCTCCTAACATTACAGGAAGATATAAAGCATGTTAGGTGGATACCTGCAAGCACAATACTCGCACCGATGAGACTGATAAAGACCGCCGAAGAGATAGAGCTCATGAAACAGGCTGGCAAGTTGGTGGACCGTGTATGGGAAAGGATCTTGACGATTGATCCCAGGGGACTCACCGAACGTAAGATGGCTCAGATAGTATCTGATTTGCTCTTAGAAGAAGGCGCCGAGGATATAGCTTTTAACATAGTAGCCTCTGGGCCTAACAGCGCTTCGCCACACCACTCTCCTTCTTCCAGGGTGATATCAGAGGGGGACATGGTCATATTCGATTACGGCGGTCCTTTGATGGGCTATAACTCAGACATAACTCGTACACTACATGTTGGGAGAGTTGACGAAGAAGAGCTGAAAGTTTACAACGCTGTTAAGGAAGCACAGCAGCTAGCCTTCCTAGCAGTGAAACCAGGGGCTCCAGCGGGAGAGGTAGATAGGGCTGCTCGGGATCACCTCAGATCGCTGGGGTTAGACAAATTCTTCATACACCGTACTGGTCATGGACTAGGATTGGATGTACATGAGCCGCCATACATAACTCCAGATAGTGATCTACAGCTTCAAGAAGGTATGGTCTTTAGCATCGAGCCCGGGGTATATATCCCTGGTAAGTTTGGAGTCAGGATAGAGGACATAGTGGTAGTAACGCAACAAGGTGCCGAGCGTTTAAACCTGGCAACAAGAGAGCTCATAGAAGTCTAGTCCTGATATGTGCTTGTATTGGGGGAAGGCAGGATAGATACGCTAACAGCAGACCTTACACGTACACGGTGATAAACTAATAAGTTACAATTCAATTGTTGATTACGAGGGATTAAGCATGTTGCTTCAACCCAATTGGTACATCTCTTGCAGAACTAGGCCTAGTTTCGTAACCCTATGACCCATAGCATTAGGAGGGGTCGACCATGGCGCAGAAAACGAATACCGAGCTTGAAGAAGCCATAAAAAGATTGATCGCCCTTGGGAAGAGCAAGGGGCATGTAACTGAAAGAGATGTCTTCGAGCTTGTTCCCGAGGCCGAAGATAACATTGAGTGCTTTAACCAAGTTAGTGATGCTCTCATTCAGGAAGGGATAGAGGTTCTTCCCGAAGAAACCACAGAAGCAGAAGCTAGCCCAGAGGAAGATCTGGATCAAACCCTAGAAGAACTAGAGAATGATGGGTATCTCACTGACGCTGTCAAGATTTACCTTCGAGAGATAGGATCTGTACCTCTTCTTACTCCTGAGGAGGAGATCGAGCTAGCTAAGAGAATAGAGAAGGGCGATACCGAAGCTCTACAAAGGTTCGTGCTGGCAAACCTTCGTCTAGTAGTAAGTATAGCCAAGAGATACGTAGGGCGAGGTCTGCCTTTGCTAGACCTAATACAGGAAGGCAATATCGGTCTGATGCGAGCCGTTCAAAAGTTCGACTGGCGCAAAGGACACAGGTTCAGCACATACGCTACTTGGTGGATTAGGCAAGCCATTACACGTGCTATAGGTGATAAGTCCAGAGAAATCAGGCTTCCGGCTCACATAAATGAAGAACTTAATAGAATTAACAGGATAAGGCAGCAGCTCTCACAGACCGTAAATCGCGAGCCCACGCCTGAAGAGATCGCGGAGAGGGCTGGCACCAGCCCAGAGCGAGTAAGAGAACTTCTTGGGTACTTACAGCAACCTGTATCTCTCGATACACCTGTTGGTGAGGAAGCAGATAGTACTCTTGGGGAGTTTGTCCCTGACGTTCGAGCCAATCCTGAGGAAGAAGCTACTGATGAGGTACTCAAAACCGAGATGGATAGAGTGCTGGATGAAGTGCTTACCCCTCGCGAGAAACGCGTGTTGCAGCTAAGGTATGGGCTTGGTGATGGTCATACTTATTCGCTAGAGAAAGTAGGGAGAGAACTAGGAGTTACCCGCGAGCGAGTGAGGCAATTAGAGAAGCAGGCACTTGAAAAACTCCGCAGAGGGCCCGCTATAAGAAAGCTCGCCGAATATATGGAGGAACGTTGATACTCATCTGGAGGTATAGGCATAGTTGGCCGCACACAAGACTCAAGTAAGGGTAAGATACGCACATACTGATCAAAGTGGTGTTGTATATCATACACGTTACATAGAATGGTTTGAAGCAGGTAGGTCAGATGCAATGCGTGAGCATGGTATGCCCTACAGTGAAATAGAATCTTTGGGCATTCTGCTACCCGTAATAGAGGTCTATGCGCGTTACCATAAGCCTGCTGTATATGAACAGCTACTCGATATCTGGACCTATGTGGGAGAACTCACAAGGACTAGAATCAGATTTGACTACCGAATTACTCTGGCCGAACAAAATGAACCATTAGTCACAGGTTATACGGTACATCCCTTCATAAGCAAGGATAACAAGGTACTTCGGCTGGACCGTATGCCCGAGTTATGGCAAAGGCTACAGGAAGCTGCACGAGAGCTTTCTTACGATGCTGTACATTGATGTCCTTTGACCCAAAGGAATCTTCATGTCTCAAATGAACACAGTTCAACGCATCTTCGGAACAACCCTAAGGCAGGTTATATTCCCCGCGCTGTATAACTGTCTAGCTGTTATATATGATCCAATCAGTTTTTTAGTATCCGCTGGACAGTGGAACACATGGCGACTATATGCTCTAGATTACATACGAGGCAAAGAGGTCTTAGAAATAGGTTTTGGCACAGGCAGGCTGCTTGCCACTCTGTACTCACTTGGTTACTCCGTAACAGGCATTGATCCTTCCACTAGAATGCATGCTCTGGCTAAAAAGAGGCTGCCAGAAGAGCTCACAAACTCTAGACTTATAGTCTGCAGGGTACAAAAGATGCCATTTCCTGATGCATCTTTTGACACGGTAATCAGTACTTTTCCTACGGAATATATCCTGGAGGAAGATACCTTCAGAGAGGTTCATCGCGTCCTTAGGGAAAACGGCAGATATGTGATAGTGCTCTCGGCAGAGCTGCTGCCGACGAGTTGGTACAACAGGGTACTTATCAAGGTATTTAGTATTCTTGGATACAACACATGTCCAGCTCGTATCTACGATAAAGTTCCTTACAGAAAGTATTTCGTAGGCAGACGCATTACGCGGCAAAACAACAAGAGCCTTGTCCACATGCTGGTCCTCGAAAAGCTCTCCAATTAGACATACTCTCAAGAGATCCCAAACCAGCCCTAAGACAATGGCATGTATATTGCAAAATTCGATTCTATCAAGCTTTCTTTACAGCACCCATTGAAGCCGGTAAGTGAGGTACATGGAGGATTCGAAATGGCAAATGTTGGATATTCCCTCTCATGTGAGGAACACAGACCTAACGACCTAATAAGATATGCCAAGATGGCAGAAGAGGCAGGGTTTGAGTTCGCCCTTATCTCAGACCATTTTCACCCTTGGACGGACAAACAGGGGCAAAGCCCTTTTGCATGGAGCGTACTTGGAGGAATAGCACAGGCAACAGACAAGCTGATACTTGGGACTGGAGTTACCTGTCCCATTTTGAGATATCATCCTGCAATCATAGCTCAAGCTGCAGCCACGATAGCCGATATGATGCCTGGTAGGTTTTTCCTGGGACTAGGCACAGGAGAGAACCTGAACGAACACATACTCGGACAGCACTGGCCTGAACCAAAGATAAGGCTGGATATGCTCCAGGAGGCCGTAGAGATCATAAGAAAGCTATGGGAAGGAGGATACAAAAGCCACTACGGGAAGTACTTTAAGGTAGAAAATGCACGTATCTATACCTTGCCCGAACAGCTCCCTCCGATAATGATCGCCGCATCTGGCACTCATAGTGCACAAGTGGCAGCTAGCATAGGTGACGGCTTTATAGGCGTTGGCCCTAGTAGCAAACCCATTGATACCTTTAACAAAAATGGTGGTGCAGACAAACCTAAGTATGGGCAATTGACCGTCTGTTGGGCGGAGAGCACCGAAGAGGCTATCAAAACAGCCTATGAATGGTGGCCTAATGGAGCTCTGAAGGGCGACTTGACCCAAGAACTACCCTTACCAATTCACTTTGAGCAGGCAGCTAGTATGGTGACCGAACAGGATGTAGCCAAGTCGATAACGTGCAGCTCAAATCCAGAGGACCATTTAGCAGCTATACAACAAATGTTGGACGCAGGCTATACCCACGTATATGTACATCAAGTGGGACCTAATCAAGAGGGGTTTATAAGATTCTATCAGAAGCATATTTTTCCAAGATTACAGTAGCCCCCTCTATTCCGATCCTCCTAATCAATAGCAAAGCAGTCGGGGGATATTTGGCTGCATTTACTATTGATTTATTTCATAAATGTTGTATGCTACTAACTATTCTCAAGCTGGATAAGGGGAATTTAAAAAGCGAGGGGTTAGAAGATGAAAACAAAAGCAAGGTTGTGGATTTGGTTAGTAGTATGTCTAGCCATAGCGCTGTCCGGTTTTTCGATCTCGTATGGGAAACAAACTTCGGATAGCACTACTAGTAAACCGAGTTACACCACCGAATACGCACTGGTTCAGTTAGTTGGAGATCCACTCTCAACTTATTCAAAGACTAAGCCACCTCAGGGAAAGAAGATAAACTTCAATAGCTCGCAAGTCAAATCATACCGAGCTTTGTTAGCAGAGAGAAGGAACGAATTCAAGAGCTGGTTACGAGAGAATGCACCTAGTGCTAGAGTCACAGGAGAATATGACCTCGCACTCAACGCAGTAGCTGTGAAACTAAATGGGACAAGCCTAGAAACAATACGTAAGTCCCCGCTGGTACAGAGTGTTGAGTACGAGGGCCTTTACTATCCTACAGATGCTAATGATCCAGATCTCAGCATCATCAATGCACAACAGGCGTGGGCACAAGGCGGTGGGCCAGCTAATGCTGGAGAAGGCATCAAGGTAGCCATAATTGACTCTGGAATAGACATAAACCATCCATGCTTCAACGACGCAGGATATCCACAGCAAAGACAGTTAGGTGATACCAGGTTCACCAATAACAAGGTCATCGTAGCCAAGGTATTTTATAACAAGGCTAAGGTACAGGGACTTACACCAAAAGCCATCGATACTCACGGCACCCACGTAGCTGGAACCGTAGCTTGTAATCTGGACACACCTGCAAACGTCAATGGCGTCGACATTCCCTATAGGGTATCAGGTGTGGCTCCAAGGGCTCTACTGGGCAACTACAACGTCTTCCCTGGCACGGTTGGTAGTGCTAGATCAGAGGACATACTAAATGCCCTGGAAACAGCCTATAGAGACGGATTCGATATAGCTAATATGAGCTTGGGAGGCGGCTACAGAGGAGTTCAGGATCTACTGACCCAAGCAGTTGATAATCTAGATCGTGCCAATATGGTGATAACGGTGTCGATGGGCAATAATGGCCCAGGATACTTCACAGGTGGTTCTCCAGGGTCCGCTGAAAGGGCCCTCACAGCAGGAGCCAGCACTGTGCCTCATTTTGTGGGAGCACCTGTGACTGTAGATGGTAAGGGAACCTTTGGTGCTGCTGCAGGCGATTTCGCCACAGTATCAGAAGATCTTACAGCACCTCTTGCTGTAGTTACATCCAATGGCAATCTCGATACGGCATGTACGGTACCTCAGCGCGATCTGTCGGGACAGATAGCATTGATATCTAGAGGCGTATGTTCCTTCTCTACTAAGATCAGAAACGTACAACAGGCTGGAGCTATAGCAGCGCTAGTGGCCAATAATGTAGCCGGTGACCCAGTAGCTATGGGGCAGGACGGCACACCCAACCAGCCAACCATACCCGCCTATATGATCTCGAGAGGGGCCGGCCAGGAGCTTCTGGATGCTGATGGTAATAGCACTACAATATCGGCTTCCCTAAGCTACTTCCTTACAGATAGCGTGGATATCATGGCGGGCTTCAGTTCGTGGGGACCGACCAGGGTCGATTACAGAATCAAGCCAGATGTTGTGGCTCCTGGGGTGAACGTGCTGAGCTCCATACCTGGCGATTGCGGAGATCTGGGCTGTTGGGCGTTCTATCAAGGAACCTCAATGTCAGCTCCACATCTAGCGGGTTCTGCGGCCGTGATCAAGAGCCAGCATCCAGATTGGAGCTCATGGCAGATCCGGTCCGCCATCACAAACACAGCTAATGATGACGTGCTAAAGGATTACATAGACGGTACTACTATAGTCAGAGATTCCCTGATCCGAGGTGCCGGTCGCGAAGATCTGCTGGCTGCTGTAAATGCCAAGGTAGCTCTAGATCCAGTAAGCATAACCTTTGGGCTCGTACCATCAGGATCTGGGCAAAGCAGCAGCAAGACAGTCACTATAGCTAATATAAGCGGTACTACATTAACAGGACTTAGCGTACAGATTACTGATGTGACTGGCAGCGGGGTGACTTATACTGCCAATATCTCCAGTTCTACACTGGCAAATGGAGATCAGGGCAGCATTAGGGTGAACATGAAAGCTAGTAAAGGAGCTCCTACTGGTTTCCACGAGGCTACGCTCCGGATATACTCAAACGGTGTCGAAATAGCTCATGCTGAGATACTTACTGTAATAAAGTAAGTCGTTTGTTGTAAAATAACTGCAGGGCACTACCATAAGGTAGTGCCCTGCAGTTATTCGGGGGCATAGAAACAACCCAAGGATAATTACAATGTCAGACTACGTAGTACCTTCGTCCACAAGAATAGGGCATGTCCACCTTAAAGTCTCGGATCTTGAAAGATCTCTCTGGTTTTACCAAGAGCTACTAGGATTTGAACTCGTAGCCAAGATGGGATCAAGTGCAGCGTTTCTTTCTGCTGGTGGATATCACCATCATATAGCCATAAACACTTGGGAGAGTCTCGGTGGCACTCCACCACCATTAGGATCTACAGGTCTTTATCACTTCGCTATCAACTACCCCAAGCGGAAAGACCTGGCAATTATCTTTGAAAGGCTATTGCAGTATAACTGGCCAATAGATGGTGCCTCAGATCACGGTACCCACGAAGCCATATACACCCATGATCCAGACATGAACGGCATCGAGCTAGCATGGGACCGTGATCGAACCGAATGGCCAACAACAAACGGTAAGATATACTTCTACACTCGACCACTCAATGTAGACAGCCTGTTGTCCGAAATCCAAAAGTAACAGTCAATATCGGCTATCCTTCAGGCATATCTCTTGCTAATATTTAGTCACGAACTAAATAATATAAAGGAGGATCATATATGGAGGATGCCGCCAAACTGATACTACGCCTCACCACTGGATCCCTGGTGGCTGGTCATGGTGCCCAGAAGCTCTTTGGACTGTTCGAGGGCCCCGGACTTGAAGGTACTTCCGGTTGGTTGGAGTCTATGGGACTAAAGCCAGGCAAGGCTTGGGCCTGGCTTGCAGGGCTTGCTGAGTTTGGTGGGGGCGCGCTCACAGCATTAGGCCTTATGAATCCTCTGGGGCCATTAGGAATTATAGGTGCCATGTCTATGGCAACAGCCAAAGCTCACTGGGGTAAGCCCATCTGGGTTTCAGCAGGAGGAGCGGAACTGCCGGTTACAAATATAGCAGTAGCTACTGCTATGGCCCTTGCGGGACCAGGCAAGTACTCACTTGATCACGCACTAGGGATAAAGCTTCCTAGGTGGATCTTTGCTGCAGGGCTTGCAAGCATACTGAGCACCGTCGTTTATGCCAAGATTACTAGTGAGATGCTGGCTAGCCAGCAAAGTGGACAACAGGCTCAAGAAACCAAGCAAGAGCAAGCTGCCGAATAGATTCCAAAAATACGAGCAGGGTATTGTGCATTCTAGCTTACCTGCTCGTATTTTATTCCTGACTATATAGGAGGAAGCTTGGGCCTACTAGGCAAATCAGGCAAATCAAGATTATTCGCGTAATCTTCCGGGGTCGAGGCTCCCTTGGTAGATCCTGTAACATCTGGTTCGTGGAACTCAGGAGTAGAAGTATCCGGCAAACGATGATAATGATCACCCCAAGCTACGTGCCCTTCAGCAGGCTTGATCTTGATCTCTCCATCAAGAGAATTAGATCCAACTGAGTGCTGCCTCTCGATCTCTCTAAGAACCTTTTCGACCTCATCCTCAGAACTCTCAGTAGATGTTGCCTCTTCGTTAGCTGAAGAATATATGTCCGCTGGAGGATCTTGAGAGGCAAGCTCCTCAGAACCAGACTGGAAGGATGACTCTTGGTATATGGGGTTCTCCTCTTCGATTAGCTCAGCCTCTACCTTTTGTGTATCTATATCCTCATCGAGCACAGAGTTATTAGAGTGGTTATAGTTATTGTCGCCATACCTTGGCTCATCGTTCAAAGAAAGGCTGAGCTCGCGAGTCACGCTATCGGTAGCGCTTCTAAACTCTCTTATCATACGCGCAACCGTCCTGCCGGCCTCAGGAAATTTCTCTGGGCCGAGAACGATAAGCGCGATTATAACTATTACCAACATCTCCATAGGGCCGATACCGAACATAGGCTACCTCCATGCGGCATTATATCATCTTGAGCCGGAAGCCTCACCTACAAAAGCCGCCATGTAATCCTTAGACAAGAGGTCGTGCAGATCTGATCTAACTACTTCCATAGGATCTAACCCAGCTAGACGACAAGCAGTTCCCAGAGCACGCCAGTAAATTAGTAATCTGTTCTTTCTGCTATGTTCCCTATTACCAATGGCAATGAGGTGCTCTATCTGGGAAATTTCCTGTTTCTCAGAATCAAGAAAAGCACTATGGATCTCTTCAATTGAAGGACGTTCATCCAAGAGCACGTAGCATAGACAGGTCCAATAAAGCACCTGGTAAGCCTCTAACTTAGCATCCTCATAGTAGCCTTTGTGCACATGAGTACCTTCGAGCACACCTAGAAGCTCTTGCCACTCTTCTAATAACCTAACCCAAGGATCAGGTCCAACACCATGCAATATCTTGGAGGTACTCGAGCTTTCTATAGTAGGCTGTCTACTAAGCCAATCGTAGGCTCCTAACAGTACAGACAGATCAGAATATACATCTTCAGGATCAAATAACGGGGGCTCGATCTCGACGAGATCTCCATCCTTAATAAGGCGATAGAAGCAGGAGAAATGACCTGTGTGGCATGCCCCCGGCAAGCGCTGGTCTACCAGGATTAGAAGCGAGTTTAACTCGCAGTTCGGTCTCAACTCCCTGACATGCAGGGTTCTACCCGAGGTCTCACCCTTGAGCCAAATCTTCCTCCTGCTGCGGCTCCAGAAATGCACCAAACCTGTTGATAGCGTGTGTTCTAGCGCCTCTCTGTTCATAAAAGCTACCAATAATACCTTGAGGGTAGCAGCATCCTGTACTACCACTGGTAGTAGACCTTGCTCATCATACTGGAACATATCAACGATATTTACAGCCTTACTGGTATCCCACATTCACTCATCCTCTTTTTTACCTGGGATACCGTATAGTGACCATAGTGGAACATAGATGCAGCCAGCACCGCATCCGCTCCGTGCCGAATCGCCTCTACAAAGTGGTCAGGAGTTGATGCCCCACCAGAAGCTATAACTGGGATTGAAACAGCAGAGGCAACAACGTCAAGTAGATCTAGATCGTAGCCCTCTCCCGTGCCGTCACGGTCGATACTAGTTAGCAGGATCTCACCCGCACCTCTATCCTGAGCTTCACGCGCCCAGTCTACAGCTCTCTTACCTGTGGGGTTTCGTCCGCCATGGGTATACACATACCAATCATCATTTTCCTTCTTGGCATCAATCGCCACCACTATACACTGGCTACCAAAACGCTCAGCACCAGCCGTGATGAGGTCAGGGTTCCAGGCTGCTGCAGTGTTTATAGCTATCTTATCCGCACCAGCTCGCAATACCCTGTGCATATCTTCTACCGAAGAAATTCCACCAGCAACAGTAAGTGGTATGAAGATCTCGTTTGCGGCGCGGTTGACAAGGTCGATTATGAGTTTTCTCCCCTCCACTGAGGCTGTTATATCCAGAAACATGAGTTCGTCTGCACCTTGGGAGTTATATATAGATGCTAACTCCACCGGATCGCCTACATCAGGCAAAGGGGTAAAATACCGGTAGTTCTTCACCACCTTACCATCTTTCACATCCATACAGGGTATCACTCTCTTCGTGAGCATGACCGCGGTTACCCCCTATAGTCCCTAGGCACAGAATACTTGGTTATGACTTCCTCAGGGAGCCTGCCCTCATACAAAGCCTTGCCAACTATTACAGCATAGACTCCAGCTTTGCTAAGTTCCTCGAGATCTCCTAGTTCACTTATCCCTCCACTTGCTATAACTGGCACAGAAACATAGCTCACCAATCTCTGCACAGCAGGGATATCAGGACCCGTCATTGTGCCATCAGTCTCGATAGCAGTGAAGAGAATATAGCCAACACCTGCATCTTCTACCGACTTTGCTGCTTCTAGGACATCCAATCCTGAGGACTTAGTCCAACCATCGACCGCAACAACACCATTGCGGGCATCTAGAGCTGCTACGACCATATCAGGATATTCAGCACAAACTGTCCTAAGAAATTCAGGGTCTTTTACGGCTGAAGTACCTAGCACTATCCTGCCAGCTCCCATCTCCACAACACTGCGGATATCCTCCAGTGTCCTCAGTCCTCCTCCCACCTGCACCTGGGGGCCAAACTCCGTGATTATAGCCTCGATCACATCCATGTTCACAGGATGTCCCTGTCGGGCGCCATCTAGATCCACAACATGCAACCATTGCGCTCCGATAGCCTTCCACTTTCGCGCGACGATAACAGGATCGTAGGAGTAAATCTTTTTTCTGGAGTAATCACCTTGGGTAAGTCTTACCAGCTTACCTTCTAGGATATCTATTGCCGGGATTATGATCATGCAGGAGTTACCTCCCCTTTGACAATCCGTATGAAGTTTTCGTACATACGAATCCCGATATCGCCGCTCTTCTCTGGATGGAACTGAGTACCAAAGACATTATTCCCAGCTACAGTGGATACTATCTGTCCATCATAATCGGTAGTAGTTATTACAAATTGCTCCTGATCAGTTATTACATGATACGAATGTACAAAATATACATACGAGCCTTCCTCAACGCCCTCTAGCAGAGGATTAGAACGTATTAGGTTCAAGCTGTTCCAACCCATGTGAGGTACCTTAGCACGTCCACGAAGAAAAACCACATCTCCCGAGAGTATGCCTAATCCCTTAGTAGGACCCTCTTCGTTTTCTCCAAACAACAGCTGCATACCAAGACATATACCGAACAGTGGTTTGCCTCGATCTACCTGATTAAGGATCTCTTGATCAATGTGCTTCTCCACTAGAAAATCCATAGCGGATTTAGCGGACCCGACGCCAGGCAGTATTATGCCATCTGCTTTTGTTAGATCTTCAGGGTCGTCAGTTATAAGAGGGATACCCCCTGCTTTCTCTACCGCCCTTGTTACACTATGCAGGTTACCTGCTCCATAATCAACTATTGCTATTAAAGGCGATGAATCTTTCATAAGGCTTAATCCAGAGCTCCCTTAGTAGACGGAACATCACTACCGTGTATGGTAATAGCCTGACGAATAGCAAGGGCAAGAGCCTTGAACATAGCCTCTATGGAATGATGAGGATCATGTCCATACAGCAGCTCTACATGCAGGGTAACACCAGCTTCCTGTGCAAAAGATCTAAAGAAATGCCCCACTAGGTAGGTCTGAAATTTACCTACATGAGATTCCAGACCAGAAGCCTTGTACACTGAGTAGGGTCTCCCACATATATCAATTACCGCCCGAGCCAATGAGTCATCCATGGGAGCGTAGGCATAACCAAACCTAGCTATACCAACTCGATCGCCCACAGCTGCCCTGAAAGCTCTGCCCATAACCAATGCAACATCCTCGGTAGTATGATGATCGTCTATATGCAGATCACCTTTGGCCTGTACCAAAAAATTCATACCAGAGTGGCGAGCGAGTGAGATCAACATATGATCTAGGAAGGGGATTCCTGTATCTACCTCGGCACGTCCTTCCCCATCAAGAGTCAACTCAACCCTTATATCAGTTTCAAGAGTTTTTCTATGAAAGCTGCCGGTCCTGCTCGCTATCATGATTTATCCTATCAACACAGAGTTCTTGATATCATCCAAGGCTTCAATCAAACGATCGGTATGTTCAGGCAAACCAACGGATACGCGTAGGCAATCCTGTATTCTAGGCTTGGAGAAGTGTCGCACAAAAACACCCCTCTTTGCGAGCTCTTCTCTCACAAGCTTTGCATCCCCATTGACCCTACACAGGAGGAAGTTAGCTTTGGAAGGGTAAGGCAGAAGTACACCTTGTCCCCTGAGCTTAGTGAACATGCGCTCCCTTTCCTCTACCAGCCTCCGCACGTTGTCCTGTAGTCTGTCAATGTCTTGTAGGGAAGCTAGAGCAGCAGCTTGCCCTGCAACTGTAACATTATATGGCTGTTTGATTTTCAGCAACTCGTTGATCATGATCTCGGACGCTAATAGATATCCCACTCTTAAACCAGCAAGCCCCGCAAGCTTACTGAACGTCCTTACTATGAACAGGTTAGGATACTTAGGCAACAATCCCACGAAAGTTTTACCAGCAAACTCATAATAAGCTTCGTCTATTACCACGGGGATGCCAGTATCCAGCAGGCGTACAACATCCTGTTCTGATACGAGGTTACCAGTAGGGTTGTTGGGCGAACAAATAAATATTAGTTTTACCGGCCAAGCCGCTAGAACCTTGAGTATGGCCTGCAAGTCAATATTCCAATCGTCACCTCTAGGAACATCTATGACCTCGCCAGCGTTCTGTAGAGTAAATAACGAATACATGCTGAACGTAGGCTGACAATCCACCACAGCTTCTCCCGTCCCAACGAACAGGCGGATCAGTAGCTCTATGATCTCGTCAGCCCCCGCACCTACCAACACCTGTTCAGTAGATACGCCTGCATATTCCGCTATCTTCTTTCTAAGGGATGTCGATAACGGATCAGGATACCTATTAATACCTTGCAGGTTGGCAAGAGCCTGATATACCAAAGGAGATGGGCCATAGGGATTCTCATTAGCATCCAACTTAACTATCTGAGATACATCCAACCCATATCTCGCCGCTAGAGAGTCTATGGTCTCCACTCCCTTATAGGGCTCGAGATCTTCCAGATGTTGCCTAAGATATTTCCTTACATCCTGCTTTGAACTCATCAGACAGAAAACCTCACCTCAATAGCTCTAGCATGTCCCTCCAGATTCTCAGCACGCGCCAGAGTAGTTACAACATCTGATATGACCCCCAGACCTTCTGGGGTGAGTTCCTGCACCTGCACCCACTTGCCGAACTCCTCTGTCGAGAGAGGACCAAACGTGCGTGCGCTCCCACTAGTAGGTAGCACATGATTACTTCCCACTGCGTAATCTCCGGCAGGAACAGGCGAGTACCTTCCAAGGAATATGGATCCTGCATTATTGATACCCTCCAGAATCTCTCTAGGAGAAACAGTAACTATCTGAAGGTGCTCTGGAGCATACTCGTTGACAAACCCTACAGCCTGAGCAAGATCCTCAACTAGGAGGATGAAGCCATTGCTCCTAAACGAGCTGATAACCCTATCTTTATTGGGTAGGTCTTCTAGTTGCCTCGTCAGCTCAGATAATACCGCCTCCGCAAGATTTTCGGAGGTGGTAACCAGTATGCTTGCATTGTCAGGAGCATGTTCAGACTGAGCTATAAGATCCGCAGCGGTCTCTCTAGGATCAGCTGTATCATCCGCGATAATTACCAGCTCAGAAGGACCTGCAGGCTTGTCTATATCTACATCACCAAAAACGAGCATCTTGGCAGCAGTAACATATACATTGCCTGGTCCAAATATCTTCTGTACTGGCGGTATAGTCTGAGTGCCGTACGCCATAGCGGCTATAGCCTGAGCTCCGCCTATACTGAATACTCTAGTAACACCAGCTAGCGCTGCCGCGGCTAAGGTTGCTTCTGGCACCTTGCCATCAGGTCCCGGGGGAGTGCACAATACTATCTCGCTACAGCCTGCTACCGATGCTGGTACAGCGTGCATCAGGACAGTAGATGGATATCTAGCCCCACCACCTGGCACATATACACCCACCCTCTCAATAGGGCGCCACACACGCCACACCTTTACGCCTGGCAAAGTCTCCACTACAGGTTCAGGATGTATCTGGGCGCTGTGAAACGCCCTGATATTAGACGCAGCAATGGACATAGCCTCTGCCAGATGCTGGTCTATATGATCCAAAGCAGATTTGATCTCTACACGAGGCACCTCTAGGGAATCAAGTTTTACCCCATCAAAGCGCTCTGTATACTCCCGAACTGCCTCATCCCCCTTCTGACGCACATCTTCTACTATCTGACGTACAGCAGAGGTTACATCCATGGAAATGGCCCCAGATCTCTGTGTTAGCCTTCGACGCTCTTCAGGTGATAGATCTGCTAGCCTTATAGTGCGTACGGGAGCTACGTTTTTCAAAACGGGACTCCTTTCAGTTAGAGTAAAAGCTTTTCTATAGGATTGACCAGTATCTCGGAGGCTCCAGCTTCCCTTAGTTTTTCGATAACTTCCCAAAACTCGCTCTCTTGGATAACGGTATGTACCGCTACCCAGTCTGGATCAGCCAGCGGTACAACCGTTGGAGATTTAAGTCCCGGTGTGATCTTACGGATCGCAGGCAGTGCCCATCTAGGGGCGTTCATCATCACGTATTTGTATTGCTTGGCGGCAAGTAGGCTCTTGATCCTGAGAAGCAACCTGTCTATATTGGGTTTTACATCAGATGACTCAACAGTCTCAGGATTAGCTATCAACACGGCCTCAGATTCCAAAACAGTAGCTATAGTCCTGAGATCATTTAGCACCAGGGTGCTACCAGTGGCACTTATGTCTACGATAGCCGAGGCTATTCCGAGCGAAGGGGCTACCTCTACTGATCCAGATAGCACTACCAATTCCACCTCTACTCCCAAGTTCTGAAAGTATCGCTTCGTAGAGTTCGGGTATGAGGTAGCCACCCTTTTACCATGTAATTGCTCGGGAGCATCTATATCGGAATCGTTAGGTACAGCTACGACCAATGAACAGTATCCAAATCCCAAAGGAAGGAGTTCCTCGACTCTAGCTTCTTTCTCGACTATCATGTTGCGGCCGACAATACCTAAATCCACGGTACCATCTGCTACATATTCGGGAATATCATCATCGCGACCGAAAAGTATATCAAGCGGGAAATTACGGCAAGGAGTCAACAGGCGTTGCTGATAGCTCTCAAATTGCAGCCCTATACCTCGTAGGAGCGAAGTAGTTCCTTCCGTCAATCTACCCTGTCTCTGCATAGCCAGCCGAAGCCTGCGCTCTTCGCCGGTACCCAAAGCCTACCTCCTTACAAAGCAGGACCGCATGTTTGTAATAGCAGGGAGACCACAATCAAAACCACCAAGGTGATAAATGTTATCTGAGACCAGTTTCTTCTACCCTTACCCATTAATGCATAACCTCAGCTATTCGCGGCAAACGTACATCCAGCCTATTGATTATCAACCCTGCTGGGAACTTGGGATAGAAGTAAGTGCTCTTATGAGGCATCCTATCACCAGCATCAGCCACTGCCCTTAGTTGATCGACCCCTGTAGGTCGTACAAACGCAGCCAATTGGAAATCCCCATCATTAACCGCGGCAATTGCGTACTCGACGCTTCTAGTGTATTGCACATATCCTTCAATATTTCCAAGGTCTATATCGAGTAAGTTCCGGAACACTAGCTCATGTAGAACGGCCAAGTCCAGTTTCTTCCACGCTTCGGACCTGTCCCCCGGAAGATAAGTAGCAACCTCCTGCCCTGCCGTAAAGAGCCAAGCTCCCTGGCGACTGTACATTAAGAAAGCATAATCCCAATCATTACGAAGTATCTGTTGTATAGTCCCCTCACTGGTCGAAACCAACTCGACGTTATCAACTCTAAAGAACTTGCCTGCTCTAGAAGGAAGCTCGTCCACCAGAGTCGGAGCCAGATTTCTTATAAGTCTGTGTGTAGGTAGCACCACCAGTCCAGGATCTTCGAAAGCAACCAAGCTCATAGCAACATAGTTATAGGCAGCATCCTCATAGTTACCATCCTGACTTCTACGCTCATCCCTATAAGCCAGAGCGGTCTCGTAGCGGTGATGGCCGTCTGCTATGTAGACCTTGGAATCCCTCATAGCATTATGGATAGTAGCTAATTGCTTAGCATCGGTGATTGCCCAGACCCTATGCTCAACATCAGGTTCGAAAGCTACGATCAGGGGATCACCTGCAGATACCACCGAGGCTATTACCTCGGTCACTGATGGCTTCTGCTCATAAAGTCCAAATATAGAGCTGGGAGCTACATGGGTGGCCCTCAAAAGTTCAAGCCT
Organism: Thermobaculum sp. T2p; assembly: GCF_059335935.1. Taxonomy (NCBI): domain Bacteria; kingdom Bacillati; phylum Chloroflexota; class Chloroflexia; order Thermobaculales (SeqCode); family Thermobaculaceae (SeqCode); genus Thermobaculum (SeqCode); species Thermobaculum sp. T2p. Next base: position 109,321 of record NZ_JANZYQ010000027.1, on the reverse strand, counting down.
ATCCTTCTTAGGGCCAGCGAACGTACGCTCGTGAGGTATCACCACGCCGGCTTCCCAAGGCTCCAGGCGAACGCCTGCTACCAATGCAGTACGAGTGTAGTTCCTGCCATGGCAGGTAAAAGTCTGCTGATGCACAAACATAGCAGGCTCAGGAAAAGGCTGTAGAACCCCAGAAGCTACCCATTCCTGAACAAGCTTAGCAGCTTCCTCGTATGGATTTGAATTACTGTGGGCAGAAGGTAACTCTATGTGTATAGCGCTATAAGGGTGTCTTGCCCTGTAAATAGCACACTCTTCGGCGCTAATTACATCATAAGGTGGAGTGATTACAGAAGAAACATCTCCAACCAATTCGACGTTATATATAAATGGGAGAATTGGACTTAGCTCTGCCAAAAGGTCTACCTCTAGTTGTTTCTCAGGTCAATTGTAGTAATCGCAAAGAGCTGATGTCCAGTCGCAACCTTTGGCACACTAGCTGCTATACACTCTTGGTAACTACCTATATAGGTACTATGTCTTGAATTGCCAAGCTGTTATACTTATTATGAAAGCCAAGTAGGCCGCAGGCCCGGAAATGGAGTTGGAGTTATGAACCAGAGTGAGATAAGGGAAGTCAAGGAAAACCAGGCCAGCGAGACCCAGAGGCAGCAGCCCAAGGTCAAGACTTATGACCGTTGGCAGCTATTCTTCCTGGATAGATTGCACAGACTTTGCCTGCTTAGGGAACAGATCGATTCGGGCAACATTGAGGACTACAAAGTAAGCGCACTTAAGAGAGCCATCTTCTCTACCCTGTTGGACTGCGACGCGGCAGGTGTGGGTGAAGAGGCTCGACAAATGCTGTACGGCCCTTCCTATAAAGGCAACAAGCCACAACAACAATCAGAGTAATAGTAACTTCTGTAGATAGAACTCGAGGGGCGGGAGTTATCTTTCCCGCCTTTATTGCTTTATAAAGCCGTTTATCAGCGTATAATACCCCCGTACAACTGGAGACTCATATGCAAATCGTTGTATGTGTGAAACAAGTACCAGATCCCTCTAAGGTTGATTTAAAGATAGATAAACATACACTCCGGGTAGTCAGAGAAGGGGTGCCTAACGTCATGGATCCAGGGGACGAGGTAACCCTGGAAGGAGCTTTGCGACTAGCAGAATCTACCCCAAATAGCCAAATAACGCTGGTATCTATGGGACCGCAGAGCGCCGTAGAGCCTCTACGGATGGGCCTTGCCATGGGAGCAGATGCTGCAGTATTGGTTTCGGACGAAGCCCTAGAAGGCGCGGACGCTTTCATCACGGCACGAGTATTAGCATCAGTTATATCTACCATGCCCTATGACTTGATAATGACCTCGACTGAGAGCTCAGATGCCTCAAGTGGGTTAGTACCTGGCATGCTAGCCAGTTTGTTAGGGATATCGCACATCTCGTTAGTGAGAAAGATCTCTTCGAGCGACAAAGAGTTGAAGGTAGAGCGGCTAACGGTAGAGGGCTACCAGGAAGTTGCGTGTAGTATACCGGTGCTGCTGACTATATCCAGTGGAGCTTACACCCCAAGGTACCCAACTTTGCGGGGTATTATGCATGCAAAGAACAAACCGATAAAGATATTGAGTGTTGCCGAGATAGGACTATCCTCAGATGACCTTAAAAATACAGAAGAGGTCATCGAGATTGTAGAGCCCCAAGGTAAAACAGAGCCCCAAATAATTACAGATATCAATGAAGGGGTGGATCGTATAATTACCATACTGGCTCAGAGGGGACTGCTATGAGCAACGATATCTGGGTATATGGAGAACATAGCAACGGCAAACTCGCCGAAAATACCCGGGATATCCTGAGCAAAGCCTCTGGTATGGGACGCACATCATTGATATTACTTGGGGCGGAAGCAGACAGAGTGGTAGACGAAGCCTGTAAGACGGGCGCCTCCGAGATAATCATAGATGCCGACCCTAGATACGACGAATATTTGGCTGAACCGCATGCCAGAACCCTGCACAGGTTAATAAATCAAGATATGCCCCCTAGAATGCTGTTGTTCACATTCGATCCACCTTCAAGAGATATCGCCTCCAGACTAGCCTCAAAGTTGGGAACGGGCGCAATTTCCAATGTGCTGGATATTAGTGAGGAAGAGGGTCTTACAGTGGCTACTGTCCAATGGGGATGGAGCTACACTGCCAAGTGTAGACTCAAAGGCAAAAGCCCTCACATACTTCTGATAAGGCAGGGCGCATTTTCAGGTCCTTCCCTGAAGATGGCGAATGCAAATAATGCAGAGGATATAATCAAGCACATAAGTATGTTCGAGCCGGACGAAACCTACCCACGGGTGATCAGAAGTACAGTGGAAAGAAAACCAGGGCCTACTCTTACGAACGCCAGGTTAGTAATAGCTGGTGGAAGAGGTATGGGCAGTGCGGATAACTTCAGACTCATAGAGGACTTAGTAACCATGCTAGATGGGGCTATTGGTGCTACAAGAGCCGCTGTCGATGCTGGTTGGCGATCCTACACCGAGCAAATAGGACAGACAGGTGCTAGCATCAGACCTGAAGTGTATATAGCTTGTGGTATATCCGGTGCTGTGCACCATATGAAAGGTGTACGAGGATCCAAAAGTATAATAGCTATCAATAAGGACCCAGATGCACCTATAATGCGTATGGCTGATGTAGGGATTGTTGGCGACGCCGTGGAATTGCTAAGGCTCCTACGAGAGAAGTTGCAGGAAAGACTTAGCAAGTGAAAGATGCTAATCGTTAGCCCCCCACGCTCCTTGCTCCACAATTCTACCGTCGGACATCAGCATCTGATGAGTTATAAAGGCTGGTATATCCTCGTTATAGTGGCTGGTAAGTACTAGACTTGTGCCATTTCTAGCTATATAACCAAGTATCTTCGATATATTTGATCGTGATCTAAGGTCCAAGCCGTCGAAAGGCTCATCAAGCAGAAGTAACTTAGGACTATTGACGAGTGCCCTAGCAAGAAGCACTTTCCTCAGTTGGCCATACGACATTCGACCTAAAGGTTTACCAGATAGCTCTCCAAGCTCCATAAAGTGCATAACTTCCCTAACTCTGAGCATCTGCTCTTGGGGAAGAGATCTTTGGGGTTCGAAAGAAGCCTCAAATCCTGAAGCTATGACATCCTCAACAATAAGATCTCTCCTAAAAATCTCCTGCATCTCAGGAGAGTAATAGCCAATATACTTCTTGATCTCCCACAATCCGAGCCTATCTAGGCCAAGCCTGCTGATGGTTCCTCCCAAGGCGGGTCGATAATCTCCCAAAATAAGCCGGAGGAACGTGCTCTTACCCGCTCCATTACCTCCTCGAATAATCCAGTGCTGACCAGGCTTAAGCTTCCAATTTATACCCTTCAGTACTTGACGATTATTTACATATACATCTGCTCCCTGAATCTTTATTAAGGGCGGGCTTTCGGTAGTCAGCTGTTCATTGTAGGAATGAAAACCTTCCTTCCAGACACTGGTCTGTTCGCCATCTGTCTCAATCTCCTGGAGCAGGCTATGGTATTCGCCTATCCTCCCATGCCATGCTACCCTGCCATCCTGCAAGCGGATCACATGGGTTATAGATGGAAATACATCCTCATCTCTATGTGAGGATATCACCATTGACACCCCAGATAAGGCTATCTTTTCAAGTATATTTAGAACATCTCTCCTGGCACTGGGATCCAAGCCAGAGCACACCTCATCAAGCAACAGAAGAGCAGGCTGTCTAACCATAGCTCTAGCTATCAACACCTTACGTAACTCGCCATAGGACATCTCTTGAATCGGCACATCCATCAGATTACGGATACCTAAACGATCTACCCAGCACCTAGCAAGAGATATCTGGTCAGTATTCAAAGGACTGTATAGTAGGAAGCTATCTGAGAAGGCGGACAGTACAACTCGCCATCCAGTGAGAGAATACTCCAGATTTTTGAGTTTAGTTTGTAGGTCGGGAGAGACAGTAGCTATGTGCTGCTTGGCGTCTATAGGGCTCCTGCTAGGGGTACCTGTGAAGTTATATGTACGGGTCCCAACCTGAGGCTCTGGCCATAGCTCAGCTCCTAAGATTCTCATCAAAGTGCTTTTCCCAGAACCATTCGGGCCAACCAGCAACCACTGTTGCCCACGTTCGATAGTCCAGCTAATATGGTGCAGAATTCTTTCCCCTTGAAGAGAGGCACAGATACCCTTGAGTTCAACTATAGCGTTCACCCCCTAACCTCAGAAGCAACGAATATGAAAGGAAAGATCATAACAAATGATATCGATCAATGCGTATTACGCACAAGCATAAGTAATAAGATGTAGTACTTACTTATAACCTTGACCTTCTAATCATGGCAGAGGGTAAAATCCACTGGGCACACAAAATAACATATCAGGGAGTTGAAAGGTGACTGTTAAGATAGGACTAATCGGCTGTGGAGGAATCGCTCATCAACATGCAAGAGGGTATACAAAGTACCCAGATTTAGTCAAAGTAACAGCAGTATGCGACATAGTAGAGGGTAACAGACAAGAGATAGCAGACATCGTTGGTGGCGCAGAGCAGTACAGTGATTACCACAAGATGCTGCAAGAAGCGGACATAGATGGGGTAGACATACTCCTACCACACCATTTGCACAAGGATGCCATCGTCGCAGCCGCAAAAGCTGGTAAGTACATCATGTGTGAGAAGCCTCTATGCTTGAACACGCAGGAGGCTGAGGAGATACGGCAAGTAGTGCGTGAGAACGGTGTTACCCTCATGTGTGCCCATAACCAACTGTTCTACCCTTCTGTCCAGAAAGCTAAGGAGATCCTGGATCAGGGATTGCTGGGAAAGATCTACGAGATTCGAACCGTGGACACTTTCTTTAATAAGTGGGTGAACGCTAATGCTGGATGGAGGGCCTCACGCGAGTTGGTGGGCGGAGGCGAACTCATAGATACTGGGTATCATCCATCCTATCTCCTGCTCTATCTAGCTGCCAGCGAACCCGTAGAGGTAGTTGCTATGCTCAGTAGACACAGGCTGAACATAGAGGGTGAGGATTCAGCACAGGTACTCGTACGTTTTGAAAATGACGCAGTCGGTAACATAGTGACTAGCTGGGCTTATGATAAACCCGAAGGTTGGTCCCAGTTTCTAGTGATAGGCGAGAATGGCCAACTGTACCGCAAGGATAACAACCTAGTCCTCGCCCTTAATGGGCAAGAACCACAGGTTTACGAGTTTCCATCAGTCAACACTTTCCACATAGAGATGGGGGAGTACGCGAAAGTAATTGCTGAGGGTAAGCGTCCGCTCCAGAACGAAGAAGATGGCATCAGAGTACTAGAGCTTATACTTGGAGCATACAAGTCTGCAGAGGAGAAAAGAATCGTCTCTCTGGGAGCTGTCACCGCTTAGAATCGAGGCCCTGGGATGTTCCAGGGCCTCACTTTTTTGCGGAAGTGGTTGGAACCCCAATTCGAGACATATTTGAAGACATAGAAAGCATCAAAGTGCCAAATAGGATCATACCTATTCCCAGTAAAAGCAAAACCCTCTTTAAGTTGTCTGCCGGCCATGTCTCACCGAATAGTAGAGGTGCTGCCGCTAGGGGTAACATGTTACTTATAGCCAGAATGATCGGGGATACCGTCGAAGCGGATCCATATCTTAGGGCTCTTATCTCTTCCCAAAAACCCCACAGGCTAGTGAATACAAGGCCGATCAGAAGCAACGCTAGTGGTAATAAGTTTTTACTAGATATATAGATGGCTATAGCCTTGTTGCACACACCGCTGAATGCATATGCCGATCCTGAAGCTATAGCTTCCAATGATACCCTCTTAGACAATTGAAATATTTCAAGCAGATATGGAAGCGCAGCCAAGATCAGAAACAGAATGCCCAGAAGGAACCATTGCACCAAGCTAGGTGTAATATTTCCCATAGGTGGAGATGCTATAACTGTCAGTATTGTTCCCAGTAACAACACACCTACAAGAATAAGGTCTCGCCTACCAATCACCTCTCTTAGACTCCAACGCGCCATGATTAGCAGGAATCCAACACCAGCTACACTGAGTACTCGAGCTAAAGTCAGGGAGATAAGCCTTAGAGATAGAACTTCGAACACCCAGCCAAGAGCATTCATTAAGACTATGAGGATTACACTATTAGCCTGATTCAAAAGCCAAGATCTAGATATAACCCTAATACCTGGCAAGTGAGTCCTTACCAGGGCTGCCAACACAACTGTGGCAAAATTGTAGGCCAGGCTAGATAGGAGAATAAGCAGTATACCTAACAACATCAGCTCTATTCCTTAGACTAGATCACATAGGAGAGTGGTATGCATCCCTTTATCCGCAATATGTTGCAGAATATTTGGAAGTGCCTCGATCGTATGCAATGGTGCACCTGGATAGGAATACCTATCAGAGTCGTGCAAGAGAATGATATCACCAGGCTCTGGGGTCCCGATATTCTGAGCTATCTGCAATGAAGTGGCTTCGGGCAACCAATCTTTACCCCACCGTGACCATAGCACACGTATCCATCCCTGTCTAACGCTCTCTATCCAAGAGGCCAAAGAAAACACACCATAGGGAGGGCGTATACATCTCGGAGAAACGCCTGCTGTATCCTCGATAATCACTTTACACCTACGTACATCTTCTATAGTCGCCAAAGGGGCACGCAGGAGATGGCTCACGTGCCTGTACCCATGTATGCCTATCTCATGGCCTGCGGCAACTATTTCTCTTAGAAGCTTGGGATGACGCTCGATCTGTTCACCCACCACAAAGAATACTGCCTTAGTGTCATATCTTGAAAGAACATCTAAGATCTTTACCGTGTATACATCTGGGCCATCGTCAAAAGTAAGCACTACGGAATCGCTGCTGTCTACTCTTCTGATCACAGGGAATAATAATCCACCTATTCTAAGACGAGAAACAGCAGGTAGGGCATGGGCAAGTAGCATCCCTGCTGGCAAAGCTATAAACCATTTATAGCTGTGCACGTCAATCCCCTAAGCCTGATAGTGTCCATTGTCGAATACAAGCGATGAACAGCTTCTGATGGAGATAAGCCTCTGGCATCAACAATGATAAGACCTTTGTCTGGAAAATTTGTGCCTATTTTATTCCAGGTAGCAAGATGTGTATGCTTAGGCATTTCGATCAATTCGGTAATGTTCGGCCTCCCAGCAGGAAGGAAATAATGAGGATATTCACCAGTATGATCCTGAATCTCATGAGCTATCAAAGCTGCATGTCTCCGCTCACTGAACGGAGAGTGCAGTCTACCTTGATACAAGGGCTCAGACACCCCAAACTGCACTTTTCTACTAGGGTACAGCCCAATCGCGGCCTTGTCATCGGCAAAGATCGTTATGCATCCCTCAGTATTCCAGGCAGCCTGCTCTATAGCCCTGGCAGTTAGAGGGTCACTTACCCTCACCCCTATTGATACTCTACCTTTAGGAGCATGATAACCAACTACCGGTAATCTTAAGGCTCTGGAAGCAAGCACTAATCCTGTTGGAGTAAGTGATAGCCACAGGAATACACTAGCGGCTATGATGCCATACCCAATGCGGTGCAACCAATCTGTAGAATTACTTACAACGCTGGTTACATATGTAGGTCGAGCAACAGTGTCCTCTACAGCATCTACCACCGAGGGTGTAAGAGGGGAAGTTATAGGCGTACGTAGTGATCTCTGTCCGCTCATGATCTCGGTTAATAGATCGGTAAGTTCTTGAGGTGTACGAGCACAACAGACCACTCCCGCTTGCTCCATGACACGTACGTTCATCTCTCCATGCCCAGGCACTGGGTTGTACATTATGATTGGCAGCCCCACGTGCAGCGCCTCCAAGCAGGTAACTCCACCCGCATTCTGTATGAGACAATCAGAAGCTGCCATGAGATCGGGCATGTTATCAGTCCAACCCAAGATCTTGATATTAGGTGCATTCCCAAGACAAGCTTCTAGATGTTTTCTTAGAGCAGCATTTTTACCCGTCACAACTATGGTGAATGCTCCTGCTGCAGCTGCATACTCTGCTGCTCCTCGCATATCGCCAATACCCCAAGCACCGCCAACCACTAAAACTACGAAGGCTGTCTGGGGAATACCCAGCTTAGTACGAGCAATACTCTTGGGAAGCAACCTATCAAAAGAAGGATCGACCGGCATACGGACTACCCAAGCTTTCCCCCCTGCGGACTCCACCAGCCTAGCAGATTGCTCTGAGGTTACTAGATGCATATCCACATATGGCGATACCCATAGTGCATGAACACCATAATCCGGTATAACCGCAACTACTGGTACATGCAGCTTACCAGTCCTCCTGAGGTATCCTAATGCAGCAGTAACCAATGGATAGGTCGATATTACAATGCTTGGTTTACTCTCTTCTATTACAGGCAGTAATCTTCGAGACAGGAATACTCCCACAAACAGACGAACTAGGCGGGCAGACCAACCGAAGGCAGTTAGCCTGAAGGTCACTTCCCACATTATTGCCCCAATAGATCTTCTAGACCAACGCATATGCTTGAGCATTCTGGCATAGGAGCCCACCATCATCCAATTGACTACCTTACCCATCAGCTTTAATCCATCTTCAACGCGCACATAGTATCCTCGGCCCTCCAGCTCTGCTCTAACGGCTTGTCCTATAGCCTCATGTCCACCACCGACAGCAGCTGTAAGAATAAGGGCACGCAATTCCCCTTCATTGCGTGATCTAGGTGTTGTACTATTTGATTGACGAGATACATACAGCAAAACCAAGGTAGCTAAGGCGAGTAGAAGTATAGATAACTCACCAATAATCAAGACACCCTCCAGGTATTAGAAGATCTAAAGAAGGAATATAGTACTGAACGACAGTCTTTAGCCCTGCCAAGTATCAAACGAAGAAGCTACGTAGGATGTTCCTATCAAACAACATAGTTAATCCTACAATGGCAGGTATTGTAGGGACAAACTAAGACAAGCTTGATGATCTAAGGCAGAAGAACTCGAACTTATTAGTCCTTCGATATGAAGTCCTTTTGCATTTACCATGATAATTTAAGCAAGGTTTTGGGATGGGTGTTGAAATCATATAATTCTGCACCCCCATAATTCTGCACCCCCAGCGCCACTTTTGTTCTTACCTTTAGTTTTGCCGAACCCGCAGGGTACAATGAATTGCTAATTGCTTAATGGAGCATCGGTTCTTCTTATCTTCTTGGAATTCATCAGTACAGGTAAATTAGATTCCCTGTACTGACGGAAAGTCAGCCCGACAACTCGCGAATATCTATTCCATCCACTCCCTTAGTGAGCAGGGCAGCAGCCTCATCAAGTAGTTTACTCCTGAAAGTCCCAGGACCTGGCTCATGCTTTGCAGCGCGCTCCGCAGCCACGCCGTAAGATCCTAAAGCTAAGGCTGTCTGTAGAGCAGGGTCCTCACCGGTGGTCAGGAAAACACCTACAGCTGTAGTCGCCATGCAACCAGATCCTGTAATTCTTGCAAGCAATGGATGGCCGTTATGGACCTCAAAGGCATTATTCTTACCAACCACAACATCAAATACACCTGTAACAGCCGTAACTACCCCGAAGCGCTCAAAGAACCTTCTGGCTACATCTCTGGGGTCTTCATCACCTACAGCCTCTACCCCTCTGACTTTGCCTGAACCTACGAGCGCGCCTATCTCTCCTCTGTTACCCCTAACAACAGTCACCGGCAGCTCCGCCAGGATACGCAAGGCCGTCTCGGTGCGTAGCTTAGTTGCACCTACTCCAACGGGATCAAGAACTATAGGTACATTGTGCTCGGCAGCAGATCTACCAGCACGCATCATAGCCTCAATAGACTCTCCAGAAAGAGTTCCTATGTTGAGTATCAGCGCCTTTGCTGATGCCGTCATTTCCTCTACCTCTTCAACTGCATCAGCCATCACTGGGAGAGCTCCCAAGCCTAGAGTCAGATTAGCAGTATCGTTTGCCACAACTATATTGGTTATGTGATGGACCAAAGGCTTATTTCTGGCTACTATCCTTAGGGTTTCAACTGCTTTTGCCTCGTAATTCAATCCTACCCTCCTTGTTTTTACTGAAGATTTGCATCCCATCTAGGAAAATGCTGCAAGGGGCCATGCCCAGACCCTATACGGGGCGCCTGCCTTATGGCCTCGCTCACGTATCTTTTAGCTATAGACACAGCTTCGTAGATGCTTCTACCCTTGGCGATCTGGGCAGCTATAGCTGAAGAGAACGTACATCCAGTCCCATGGGTGTTGTTTGTATGTATACGCTCTCCCCTAAATTCATGGAACCGTTGACCGTCAAATAGCAGATCTACCGGATCACCCTCAAGGTGTCCCCCCTTTACGATTACATATCGTGCGCCCATTGAATGCAATACCCTGGCAGCTATTCGCCGGTCATCCTCACTCTTGATACTAACATCAGTCAGAACTTCTGCCTCGGGTATGTTGGGAGTTATTACTAGAGCCAAGGGTATTAACTTCTGTCTCACGGCCTCAATAGCGTCCTCTTTCAGGAGTCTATCGCCGCTCTTGGCTACCATTACTGGGTCCACGACTAGGTTTTCTATCTCCCACTTCTTGACCTTATTGGCTACCGCCTCAATGATCTCAGCACTAAATAACATCCCAGTCTTGGCGGCATCGGTACCTATATCGCTCATCACAGCATCAATCTGCGCCTCAACAATCTTAGTCGGTAAACCGTAAACATCAGTAACGCCCAACGTATTTTGAGCAGTGATTGCGGTGATCACAGAAGTACCAAAGGTGCCCATAGCAGAGAATGTCTTGAGGTCGGCCTGTATACCTGCACCACCACCAGAATCAGAACCAGCAATAGTCATAGTACGCTTCATGATTAGTCACCTCTTAAAATGGTCCCATCCCTGGCTAAGTATGCTTGCATCATTCAAGCCTTCCAGCTTCAGTCCTGCACTTTGTGGCAATATCTCTCCTATTAGTGTAAGGGGAGTACCACCTAAGCCATCATCAGAGGCTACACTGTCCAAGATGTGCCTATCTCCCGTCAACAACAGTTCATAGTCCTCACCTCCAGACAGAGCCCAACGTAACACGTCCTTCCCTAGCATAGATGCAGCCTCTCTGGCAGCAGTCGCTATAGGCAATCGGTCGGTATACACAACAGCTCCGACTTCACTAGCCTCTAGAATATGCCCAAGGTCACTTATGAGACCGTCGCTTATGTCGATCATCGCAGATATCGCCCCGGTAGCAACTAAAGATCTTGCCTCGTATAGCCTTGCCTTAGGTGTAAGATGAGAACTCGTAAGCTCTTCCCAAATACGCTCATCGCAATCCCTCAGCCTACTGCCCAGCAGCTCAAAACCAGCAGCAGAGCTTCCCAGCCATCCTGTTACATAGATTCCATCCCCTGGTGCAGCACCGGATCTGAGTACAAGGTTCTCCGGCTCGACCTCTCCAAGAAGGCAGAGATCCACAATGAGCCCGGTCCTAGAGCTAGATATGTTCCCTCCTATCACATCCAGACCATACATACGAGAGGCTGAATATATACCCTCATAAAGCTCTTCGACAACCTCAAGCTGGCATGACTCGGGAAGCATAAGGCTTACTAAGGCATGCTTTGGCTGGCCACCCATTGATGCTATGTCACTGACATTAATAGCTATTGCTTTTTCACCCAGCTGCCTGGCCCCTGTATATTCAAACAGAAAGTGGACCCCTTCCACCTGGGAATCAATAGTGGCAAGCATATATTTATCTGAGCTAGTCCTCAAAACCGCTACATCATCACCTGGCCCCACGATCACATCCCGGCCATATTCAGGTAACTTGTCCAATAGACGGTTTATAAGACCAAACTCTCCAATATCATTCAGCTTCATCTATGTTTGGCCCCATATGAGCTATGAGCATCTATTATAGCCCGTAGATTACGAGCAGCCTGGGTTATATCAGAGGCTGCTACTACGGCCGATATTACCGCAACGCCACTCACACCCGTCTCAAGCACATCCGTCAAATTCTCTTGAGATATGCCACCGATAGCCACGACAGGAATATCCACAGCTCTCACTATCTCTGCAAGTCCAGTCAAACCTATTGGGGGAGCAGCATCAGCTTTACTACCCGTGGGGAATACAGGTCCAACTCCCAAATAATCGGCTCCTTGCTGTTGAGCTAATAATGCTTCCTCAACAGTCGAGGCTGAGACGCCGATTATCTTATTCCCTATAATCTTCCTGGCTATAGGAGCTGGTATATCATCTTGTCCAAGATGGACTCCATCTGCATCCGAAAGTAACGCTACGTCCACCCTGTCATTGACTATAAACGTTACGCCAGAGGCACGAGCGATATCTCTAATACGCAGCGCCGTCTCGACCTGTTTCCTGCCCCCTAATTCCTTATCCCTGAACTGGATTACCGTAGCCCCACCTTCGATCGCGGCAGCCGCTATCTCTTCATGAGCCCTGCCGCCAGATACTTTTCTGTCTGTTATTACGTAGAGTCTAAGATCTACACTGGCCATTGTTCCTGTCTCCAAGCCATATCCCAGAACATCCACTCATATCTGCTACTTGTGATGAATATCCTTTCCAGTCTACTTATCTCCATCTCATCTGCATGGGTTGTAGACTCGTCCAGTACTTGGCGTAACCATACACCTACCTGTTCAAAATCATCCGAAGAGTAAGTCAACAGCCAATCCCTATAAGGATGATCTTTAGCGGGTGTTCCTTGCGAGCTGAAGTACTTACCTACCTCAGCATAAATCCAGGCACAAGGCAAGATGGCTGTGATGATCTCCGGCAGAGTGCCAACGGAAGCTATGGCATGCAAGTGGCTAGTATACGCATAGTTCGTAGGTGCCATCTCCACGCTCAGCATCTCCTCAGGAGACATACCGAAGCGTTGAGCGTATGAACGATGCAGTTCCTGCTCCACCCTTATAGTGTTAAGGAGGAGTTCTCCAAACCTCTCCATATGAGCCAGATGATGGGACCTGGTGGTTGCATATCCGAATATTTTTGTAAGCTCTTTGAGGAATAGAGCATCCTGGCATATGTAGAACTTGAAGTTTTCCTGCGGTAGACTACCCTCTCCGAGGGCGGTTACAAAGGGATGCTCTAGCTGCCTCTGCCAGATTGGTCTTGCAAGCTCATACAGGTGTATGGACGTAGAGCCAGTTTTCAGCTTAGCGTCACTCATTCGCTTCTCCTGAGCTCAATTCTTTATGGATAAACAAAAAGCCGTCGGGTAGAAGCCGACGGCCAAAGAGATCTATGTGATTCCCTGCGCCAGCATTACCCGGTTCAGGTTCCAACGGTCGGTGGAGCTCCCTGCGGATTGTCCACCCTCTCAGCCCGGCTGACCCGAGCTCCCGTATCCTCCATATTCACTTGTCACCAGACTATAGCAACGCTGATAACCTTTGTCAATAGAGTAAGCCCGAGCAAGACAGAAATCAGGCGCTGGATGTAGCCTCAAGTTCGCTTATGGAAGTTTCAGAATGCAGAGACTCACGGATGAACTCCACCTTGTACTTATCTGTGACCAAATAGCAGATAGACTGCACCACCCAGCCATCCCTCACCATAATCTCTATACCTTTGATCATTTCCTCTCTTGAACCATACTCTAGAGTAGAAATATCCATGATCCTCACCTCTTAATAACACAGGAAGGACAGTAGAGGGGGTGGCTCACCACTTCCACCCCCTGCAACGGAGGGATGTCTGCTACTGTCCTACCATAAAGCTTAAACAACATTGATCTAGAAAACGATACTCTAAAGTAGAGTTTTAGTCCTACACTTTAGAGTAGGGAACTAGTGTATGATCCTGCTGGAGTAGGAATGGTTACCTGAATCCTCTCTTGAATCTCTATGCAGGTCTGAAGTGCCTAATGCCATAACTTTCTCTATTTCCCATTCAAGATCCTCAGCCTTATCTAACACCTCTTCTGCATCGTTGAATATAGTAGTTACCAATTTATCTTGGAGCTTAGCAGCTATCTGCGAAAGCACCTCTGTCAGATCTGCTCTGAGAGCTTCAGGAATACTGCTATCAGTTTCAACTGATTGCAGCGCTTCATAGCCATACAGCGAATAAAGGTACATACCTACTCGATCACAACGATCCATTGAATCTTGCATATTAGCTATAAGGGATTCAGGATCGAGAGCGCTTATCTGCCTAATAATATCTGCTTTGCGGCTAGCAGCCGCCATCATGTCATTAGGGCTAAGGGCGACTCCCGCATCCTTTAGGTCATCAATTGTTGCTCTAGCTATAGATCTAGCCCTGACAACCAGATCCTTAGCTCTATAACTGATCTGCTGAAGATGAGGCCACCAACTCAGAACTATGGCCTCGTGCAGATGAGGAGTTTTACAGGTTTCCAATAACCTGAGATAATGTTCCCTGGACCTGCGTATATGACTAGCCTCAACCTCCAGCTCAGTTAACAGCTTCTGTAATCTGCAATGATAAATACCAAGTGGTGTCATCTTGACCCCCAAAAGAATTTCCTGCCTCCCTCCTCCTGCACCTGACGATCCTGTGGGGAGGCAAATAGAGAATACAGGATCATCAGGAACGATGATAGCAATAGCAGGAAATGGACCACCACGCCAAAAAGGATAGGGTAGGACCTACACTTAAGTGTAGGTCCTACCCTATCTGGACTACTTGCTGCTTAGGCCATGTTGTACTGCCCAAGCAACCACCTGTGCTCTACTTTGGAGATGGAGCTTGGATAGGATATTCCTTAAGTGATACTTCACCGTATGCTCGCTAACCCCAAGTTGTCGGGATAAGTCCTTAGTAGAAGTGACCCCATTTACGAGCAATTGGAGTACCTCTTGTTCTCTCTCTGTCAGCATCTGCAACGAAGAGCTCCTTACAGGTCTTGAGAACTCGTCGATCAACTTGCCGGCCAATCGAGGAGTAATAGCTGGTTCTCCGCGGATAACGTTTTGTAATAACTGGAAGAACTCCCCGGATTCCAGATTCTTAGGGATAAAGCCTTGCGCTCCGGCTTTAATAGCCTCAAATAGGTCCTTATCATCTTCAGATGCCGTGAGTACTATGACTTTTACGTTAGGCATGCTTGCACTAATTAGTTTGATTGCGTCCAGACCTCCCATTACTGGCATTGATAGATCCATAAGAACCAGATCAGGATTTAGGCTGCGCACAAGCTCCACAGCTTCCTGGCCATTACTAGCTTCTCCCACGACTCGAAAACCTTCGGATTCCAATAAGCTTTTGATACCGTCTCGGAATAGTGCGTGATCATCAGCGATAACTACCTTCAGACCAGATTTGCCAGACACATCTGATGATTCACGGCTTATTGGTATCCGTACTATCACAGTAGTGCCAATCCCTGGCTCTGAGTTTATACATAACAGCCCTCCAATTGCCTCTGCTCTTTCCCTCATCATAGATATTCCAAATCTCGGGAAATCACTACGCCCTTGGTCATGAACATCAAATCCCTGTCCATCATCTTCTATCGTTACTTGCAGCCAGTTGTCGATTTCTTCAAACTTCACCTTGGCAGAGGAGGCATTGGAGTGCTTTCGGACATTGGCCAGCGATTCTTGGATGATCCTAAGAAGCTGGATCTCAGCAGAAGATGGAATGGCATCTAGGTCCACGCATGGATCTATTTCCAGCTCTACTTTGATTGAGCTCTGCTGCTCCCAAGTACTGATGTAATCAAGCAAAGAGTCTTTCAATCTACGTTCGGAGTCAACGGAAGTCCTCAAGCCTAGTATATCTTCCCTAAGATCCGCATATGCGGATCTAGCAGCGCTTGCCAGCTGCTCTAGCTGGCTAATAGCTTCTTCTACACTCCCATGAGATAACATTCTATGTACTGCCTGAGCTTTAGTATTGACATAGCCTAGCACCTGCGCAAGAGTATCATGCATTTCTCTCGCGATACGGGCCCTCTCCTGATTGATAGCAGCCTCACGACGATCAGTTACATCCCTGCAGTTCAGTAACACGCCCTTAATAGTGGGATCATCAAGGAGATTGGTACCTATGACCTCCATGTATCGCCATGTGCCGTCCTGACGCCTAAACCTGAGCTCTGTGGTAGAAGGTCGTCCATGCATAGGCAATAAATTAGTGAGAAAATCCTTATATCTGCTTATATCGTTGGGATGCAGAATATCATCTACATTGACACTAAACAAGCTATCTTTTGTATATCCAAGTACATCCTCGATTGATGGACTTACATACTTTATAGCTCCAGAAGGATCACAGATAAGAAGAACATCAGACTTACTCTGTGCAAGCACTCTGAGATGATTTTCAGATATCTGAGCTTCAAGGTTGATCCTTTCGACACCGTTAGCTATGACGTTGGAAACAGAGCGCAAGAAATGGAGATCCGCTTCGTCGAATCCTCTATTCTCCTTCCTACGGGCGACCAACACTCCGTAAGGTTCATCCCTGCCATGCACTATCATTGTTAGATAGTTTGCATCTTCATCTCTATCCCTCCCGCTTAGGACATTTAGAGGATTATCACTACTCCAAAGCGCTCTCCACCATTGCGAGATATCTGAGACCTCAAGGTGACTCGGAGTAAGGCTAATATCCCACCCAAGAGAGGATCTTAATACAAGCTGATTTCTATCTTGATCAAACCCATAGTAGGCTATGCCTGCAAGCCCCAGAGACTGAAGGGAGACTGCCAGAGCGTCTTCTAGCAGGTCATCCAAACTCATATGACCCAGAGCTCTCTGCCCAAGCTCTGCTAGCATGTCTTGCCTCTTTACTTGTAGGGCTAACAAGTTTTCCGATCTCTTGCGCTCAGTTATATCTCTATCTATGCCCAGTACTAGCTCCCTACCCCCTACCATTATCAGTGAAGTAGTGAACTCAATTGGGAAGAGAGTACCATCCTTCCTTCGATGCCAATCCTCCCCCTTTACCACACCTTCTCGTCTTATCTGCGCCAGATGCCTATTCCTCTCATCTAAATCTTCCATGCTTGGATCCAGCATGGATATGGGAGAGCCTATTAGCTCTTCTCTAGAGTAACCATTCATCTGGCAGGCAGCATCGTTACAATCCACGATCCTCCAGGGAACTTCTAAGTCATATGGATCCAGAAGTAATATGGCATCAGGGGAATGCTCAAAGAGCGTTCGAAAGCGTAGCTCGCTCTCGCGCAGGTTCTCCTCAGCACGCTTTCTTTCGCTAATATCTCGATCGATACCAAGTATGAGTTCCCGACCGTTGACAGTGATTAGGGAAGATGAAGACTCAACCAGTATCAGTCTTCCATCCTTGCTTTTGTGCAGAGCCTCCAGCTTATCAGGGCCGTTAGTCCTCAAAGACTGTAGGTGTTGCTCACACTCCTTTGGGTTCATAGGTACCGGGTGCAGAATATCTAACGGTTGACCTATTAATTCCTCTCTAGAGTAGCCATTCATCCTGCAAGCGGCTTCATTGCAGTCCACAATCTTCCAAAAAACCTGGTCATCATGGGGATCTATAAGGAGAATGGCATCAGGAGATTGCTCAAACAGCATTCGGAATCTAGCTTCGCTCTCAAGTAAAGCCTCTTCCGATAGCTTCCTATCTGTTATGTCCTGTACGGTGCCTTCGTAAGCAATAGCATTTCCAGAGGCGTCTAAAATCTTCCGAATACTAATAAGTACCCATATAGCAGCCCCATCGACTCTGGTTATCTTTGCCTGGTAATCTTTGACGGACCCCTTGGCACGCAGTTCTTGCTTGAGGTCATCAAAGCAATCACCATCGACGCAGACTCTCTGCAGATTATCCGCTTCTAAACCAATGACATCCTCAACACTGGAGTAGCCTAATATCCTAGCGAAAGCAGGATTAGCCGCCACTAGCTTACCTTCCGCAGACAGCTGGAACATACCCTCAACAGAGTTTTCAAATATACGCCTGTACTTTTCCTCCGCTTCTCTTCTAGCTTGCTCCTGCCATCGATTGTGAACGAACGCACCTATCTCATCGGCTATTCTCTGAAGCACCCTTAGGCTTTTGGAGTCTCTACCGTGATTGCCTTCTCTCCAGAACTCAAGAGCTCCTATTACCTTGCCCCCTACATTTATAGGAATAGCCACTCCAGTCCAGATCTCATCTTTTGTATTAGGACCATTAGCACCGATTGAGTGGACAGCCCAAACGGGAGATCCATCCTTTACGTCGTCAATGATCCTATAATCAGCACCCCACAAGTTTCTAAAATCGATCTGCTTATCAACAGCTATACGCGCCGATCTCCAGCTATGTAAACACAGAGGGGAATCTTGATCACCCTGTTGAGTCCAGATGGAGGCATAATCCCACTTGAATGCGGGACCTACGATCCGTAATATCCTCTCGCACACCTCTTCTAGAGAAGAAGCACTCACTAGTAACCTGTTTACACCGTATTGAGCTGCTAGCTGCTGCTCAGCTTCCTGCTGTGAGGTTATGTCTTCCTGTACAAACACCACTTCCTGCAGCTCATTTCCGAGCTGCACAGGAAACATCACACCTTTCACATATTTGTTGATAGTCCTAGCATAGCCATCTTCAAGCTGAATCTCATATTTGATTGGAGGGACTGATACAGATACCCCCTGAAAAGCTTGCCGTATATAAGGCATCAGACCCTTTTCAAGAAGCTGTCTATCGGAAAATATGTTGTAATAACCTATCTTGTCTCTATCAGTAAGCCATATGTTTTCCCAAGCCTTGTTGACTCTAATAAGACGACCGTTGGGATCAAAAACAGCTATCCCCAAGGGAGACTCTTCCAAGATCGCGCTGTTCTCGTTTCGAAGGCTGAGCAGGGACCTATATAGATCTCGGACATGAGTTAAGTTGTTTAGAAGAATAAACCGCAACTCAGTATCCCGCAGTTTGACAGACAAGATCGTAAATTGAATACAAAGCTCTATGCCCGACTTCCTCAGTCCAATTATGTAGTCGACAGGTAAGCTGCCTGGTGAGCTATTATCCAATAGCTTGTCCAAACTGATACTCTCACCATGCAAAGAAAACAAGTCACAGTCCGAGAACATATCCTGGACCTTAGTGCTATCAGTTTCTCTACCTCTGAAACCTAGAAGTTCTAAAGCTGTACTACTGACATAGAGAACGTTATC
Source organism: Thermobaculum sp. T2p (assembly GCF_059335935.1). Taxonomy (NCBI): domain Bacteria; kingdom Bacillati; phylum Chloroflexota; class Chloroflexia; order Thermobaculales (SeqCode); family Thermobaculaceae (SeqCode); genus Thermobaculum (SeqCode); species Thermobaculum sp. T2p. The sequence goes on along the minus strand of NZ_JANZYQ010000027.1, from coordinate 90,107 downwards.
GTCAGCATCTGTAATAATTACCCCAGCAGACATCTTGTGGAGAGCTGCAAATTGGGAGTTATTTATAGTTGTAGAGGAAGAAGTATCTATCAGCAGCAAGATAGCATTATGAGCACTAAACTCACCTTCCTCGTCTTCTATTAAGGGGGAGGCGAAAAACCTAACTTCAGTTGGGAATTCGTTGCGTAGGAAGATCTGATCCGTAAAGGTCAGGTAATCTCCATCAATACTAGTACCTAAACGCCCAATTGGGCAGGACCCCGAGTGATCGGCATGAGAGCCATGCAGGACTTCGCAAGCCGATCTCCCCACGACCTCGTCAGCGTTCTTACCTATTAGCTCAAGAGCAAACTCATTAGCGAATATGACTTTGTTAGAGTCGCTTTCTATAACTAATACAGGTATATAGGCCGCATACCAAGGTAAATAGCTTTCTGGACCAGTCCCGGTGCCCATGGGATCTGAACTATCCATCCCCTTTCTCCTATCAAAGGAGGGAAACATCAGCTTACTTGACAGTATAAGAGCAGCGAGCTAATTGGGCAAGCCAAAATAAAAACAAAACCTGCTATCCTTTGTATGGACGAAATCTATGGGGGTAAAGGTGTCTGAAGGCGCAGTTAGAGTCTTGGGAGCTTTAGGGATACTCGGAGGCGTAATCCTCATAGCCAACGACCTCCTATTTCTGTTAGGAGCTAATATCAATCTTAGCCCGCTTGTAATGTTGCTTCTTAGCCTATGTGTTGTAGGTCTATACTGGAGATTACAACCCAGAGACAAAGCTATCGCACAGCTAGGACTTGCACTGGCTTACATCGCGGTAATAGCGTCCGTGTTCAACATATTCTATATAGCACTAGGAGGACCACCAGCTTCTCCACAAGAGCCTTCGCTTATAGGAGTAAGCACCATCGCCTCGCTAATGGGAACGCTTTTCGCCCTATTACTTATAGGTTTAGCCCATGTAACAAGCACGGGTATAAAGGAAGGCTGGAGGTTGATTCCAATAATGACAGGTATCTTCTGGATGCCCTTGCAGTCGATAACATCTTACTTCCTAGGCAGGGGTCTAATAATAGCAGGGCTACTTTGGATCTGCGTAGGATACGCTGTGCTAGCCAAAGCTGATATCCGGGAAAAATGACTTAGCGTTTCTACTTACGCCTACTCTTCTGGCTTGATTGCCTCGATCGTCTTTACAACTTTCTCAATTACAGCATCCGGCGTTGAAGCACCAGCTGTAACACCTACAACTTTAGCACCCTTGAACCAATTCGGGTCTATCTCTTCCGGCCATTCTATATGGTAGGTAGGAACACCCTCCTCGCTTGCAAGTTCAGCTAGATGCTTGGTATTAGCTGAATCTCTACCACCTACGACCACCATGACATCTACTTCATTGGCAAGCTCCACCACAGCACTTTGCCTATCGAGCGTAGGCTGACATATAGTGTTATGCACATGGAACTCATTGAAGTCGTCTGGGAGAAGAGATACAAGCTCAGCTATAAAGCTCTTGAATCTTTCAGCAGGTTGGGTTGTCTGCGATACTACAGCCAGCTTCTTAGGAACTCGCTTCTTAGAACTAGTCAAAGCTTTAAGACGCGGTACAAGTTCCTTAGCATCTGTACTCACTAGTGCAGTATTTTCAGTCCATCCCACTATTCCTCGGACCTCTTGATGATTTGGGTCACCATAGACCACTACTTGGTAGCCATCTTTGTGCAGCGACTCAGCAATCTTTTGAACCTTCGTCACGAGAGGACAAGTTGTGTCCAGAAGGCGAAGTCCTTTCCGCTGAGCTTCAGCATAAGCGTCGGGACCAGCTCCATGAGCAGTTATGGTAAGGGTGCCGCTGTCCACCTCATCAACACTGTAAGCAACGCCTACACCCCTTGACTTGAGCTCGCTGACCACTTGTGGATTATGTACAAGGGTTCCCAAAGTTTTTACACCTCTACTATCGGACCCCATCTCATCAAAGAGCTTCAATGTCTTCTTGACGCCGAAGCAGAACCCTAATTCTCTTGCTAGCTTGACCTGCAAGACCCACCTCCTGGACATAAAAAATACCTATGCTAGTCTACCATTTAGTAAGGATTGAGCACAGTTAGATAAGCATCCATAGAACGTACTGTAGCGTAAGACCAAGCAGTACCAATATTGACACAAGCAGAAATAAGGAAAGAAACCTGTTCCAAAGTAAGCCCTTGGGTATACCTTCTCGTAGGTAGTACTCGGATAACATCATGAAGCTAAAGGTTATAATCGCAACTACTACTACGCTTGACAGATAGAAGAAATGGCCTGCATCGCTATCACGAAATATCAGGTATAGCAAGAGGGCAATTGATGGACGCCATACCTGTATACCACAGAAAAAAGACAGAACCACAAGAATCAGCCATAAAAGATAGCACACTATAATTGCTTTGATCTTTGTAAGAGAATATACCCTAGCTCTCGATAGGATATTCATCTTGGGCACCTGAGAGGATAGTTCTGGGTAATTATAAGACCGCATCAGCTTTATGTATAGTAACCTTTGTAAATGCTGTTGTTCTGCTATGCTACGTAAAGCTATAATGCATAAGCGCTCAAACTTTATTACGGGGAAGATTTAGAGGAGGGATAAGTTTGTCTAAGTGGTTAGCGGTTATTATCGCTGTAGCAGTAGTTGTCCCCGGGGTAATACTTAGATTCTTACATCTCGAAGGGGCGGCCCCACTGCAAGCACTCATATATGGTATTGCGATAGTGGGGGCTGCGTTCCTGCTCTCATGGGCAGCTGAGGTCCTACAGATGGATGTATCTCAAGGGTTAGCACTGGCGTTACTGGCATTGATCGCTATACTACCTGAGTACGTAGTTGATGCCACGTTCGCCTGGCTGGCAGCAAAGGACCCTTCGTATGCGAGCTATGCAGTCGCCAACATGACGGGCGCCAACAGACTGCTTATAGGTGTAGCATGGCCTTTGGTAGTGATGCTTGTATGGTTTCGAAACCGACGAAAGAGCGTTTCTCTGGAGCCTAGCCATGGAGTGGAGATAATAACACTACTTGTAGCTACCGCGATAGCTTTCATCATACCTCTCAACAGCTCTATAGGCTTAATAGATATGGCAATACTGATAGCCATATTTGGAATCTATATGTGGCAGCTTACCAGGATGCCAGCTGAGCATCCTGAGCTTGTAGGTCCTGCAGCAATGATTGGTAGTCTGCCCAAAGCTAGACGCCGATTGATCACGGGCGCCCTTGGAGTTATTGCCGCAATAGGCATACTGCTGGTTGCGGAGCCTTTCGCTCACTCCCTCGTAGAAACCGGCACGTTGCTAGGTATCGACGAATTCCTGCTTGTCCAGTGGCTAGCCCCCCTAGCATCAGAAGCTCCTGAATTTGTTGTGGTATCCATATTTGCCTGGAGGGGAGCTGCAGCTGCAGCTTTGGGTGCGCTAGTATCCTCTAAGGTCAACCAGTGGACCCTTCTGATAGCCATGTTGCCTCTTATCTACTCAGTATCTGCTGGTAGACCTGACTCGCTGCCTCTCGATCACAGACAGGTGGAGGAGATCCTGTTGACGGCAGCTCAGTCCCTACTTGCCATCATACTTTTGCTAGATTTGACACTATCCCTGATCGGAGCAGGAGCCTTGTTCATACTGTTCGCCATACAGCTTGTGTATCCCGACATCCATATGGAGATGGTGTTCGTCTACGTACTATGCTCTCTCGTAGCACTGTTGGTTGGCAGGAGGCATCTTACGAAAGCATTCTCAGGACTGAAAGCTGCGGTAATTGATCCCAAACAGTTTTCAGAGCACACTTAGCGAAGGCTAATACTAGCAAGATTTAACTAAATTGCTTCAATATAACTGGAGGGAGTATGCAAGGACAGGGTAATGGGAGAAGCTCGCTACCGTTTCATAAGACTATAGAGCTCAGAGGACACATAATAGACTCGCACATCCTGTCCCAGGTCATGGATCTGGTGATGGATTATAATGCTGAGTTCTATATAGAGCAGTTTGAAGTAGGCAAACATAAATATGATCCCAGCTACGCAAGACTGATACTTTATGCCTCCACTCCAGAAGCCCTAGACGAACTAATGGAGGCTGTTACCAAACTCGGAGCTCAGCTTCTAGAGAGCGAAGAGGTAGATGCCCGCACCGAGCCTGCTCCCAAAGACGGTGTCCTGCCAGAAGATTTCTACTCCACCACTAACATGCCAACTGAAGTCAGGATAGACGGGAAATGGTTCCCAGTCGAGAACATCGAGATGGATGTGGCTATAGCGATAAGACTAAACGAAGAGGGCAAGCCCATAGGTGCCTACACTGTGCCAATGTCCGACGTGAGAAAGGGAACTCCCATAGTCGTAGGGCATCAAGGTATTAGAGTTTCTCCTATAGAACGCCCAAGAAGCCCCGCGCTTCTTGGTTCACCATCCCGAGCTTCACAGGGACACGTCTTTAGCTTCATGAGCAGTGCTGTAAGCACTGAGCGTCCTAAGGCTGCAGCTATCGCCGAGATAGCACAGAGGATGAGAGAAATCCGAGATTCAGGTGGTACAACGCTAGTAGTGGGAGGCCCGGCGATCGTGCATACAGGAGCAGGACCTCAGTTGGCTGCTCTGATCAGACACGGTTTCGTACATCTATTGTTTGCAGGGAACGCGTTGGCAGCCCATGATATAGAATCAGCATTCTTTAATACTAGTTTAGGGGTTTCTCTTGATGCCAATAGTGAAGGTGCAACCTACGAACATGGGCACGAGCATCACATAAGGGCCATCAACAGGATCAGATACTATGGTGGTATAAGACAGGCAGTAGAAGCTGGAGTACTCAAACAGGGCATCATGTACGAATGCATAGTAAACAACGTGCCTTACATACTGGCTGGATCAATCCGTGATGATGGCCCTATTCCAGATGTCATCACCGATGTAATCGAAGCGCAGCGCGCTATGAGAAAGCATATTCAAGCAGGAGTAGACTTGGCACTACTGATAGGTACCACCTTGCACTCAATAGCTGTAGGCAACCTGCTTCCTGCCAACGTACTTACCGTTTGCGTCGATATAAACCCATCTGTAGTTACCAAACTATTGGATAGAGGTAGCCTCCAGACAGCCGGTCTAGTGATCGATGCTGGAGGATTTCTAAGAGAGCTGTGCTATCAACTAGGACTAAGAGAGAAGTCTTCCGTTGACTCACCAATAAAGGTTCAGTGATTGCGATAGCACTGATTTAGCCTATTTGGGAGAATTTCATCCTATCTTCTTGGGAACATTTCTGTATAAATAATGCGTAATAAATATGCCATCAGAATTTACGCATGTTACTCGTATGTGAGATAATTTGGTGGCAAATATAGCGATTACGATAAAAAATCTACAGGTTACAATTATACTTTCTACATTAGCTTTGTATATAATGTAATTTACACTAGTGTGTTCAACTTGGTTGGGGATGTTTGAACTACACTATAACCATATAGAGAATGCAGTAAAACAAAGTAAGGCGGGGAGGCATAGGCAATCATGACGAATCAAGTAGAACAAAAAGAAACTATTAGTGAGGTCATTCGTAGGGAACTCCAGAGGAGGCATTGGTCCTACAGAGTGCTAGCAGAGGCGGCTGGTATCTCACCTGCTGCTGTCGGGCAGCACGTGCTCGGACGCAGTATCCCAGAACCATCTACGCTGAAGAGGTATGCTGAGGCTCTTGGTCTACCATTCCAGTATTTGATGGTAATAGCAGGGCATCAGGAGCCACCTAAGGAAAACAGACCGGCAGATCTGCAGATAGCTATTGAAACTCTGGACAGCATATGGTCAGATCTCCCACCCGAGGTACGCAAGCTAGTTACCAACTTTATATCTGAGCTGAAAGAGGTAAAAGAATAATTAGCCAAGGGCCAGCAAAGGGTATGCTGGCCTCAGTAGGAAGCTTCTTCTTGAATATCATCTTGAGATGAACCAGTTGCCGAGTTGGGTGGCTGGTTCATCTTTTGTTCAAGAAAAGCTAGCATCTTGACTCTGGGAGCAAAGATCTTATAGAACACCTCAGAGTGGTGTCTGAGCCACGCATGAGCCTCTATCCATCTATCTCTATCTTTGAGCTGGACGTCTTTTGTCTCGATCGATATTCTAGCCTCAGCTCCCCCCGAGGCAAGGTTCCACTCCAAAGCACCAGCTATACGTTCTATCAAGCCCTTGTCCTGCTGAAGTAGCTGGAAGGTTTTCCACGCATCTTCCTTCTTTATCCGTAGCTCACAGATACAACGATCTCTAGACGGGCTGGCAATCAAGCATATCTCAAAGCCATCTCGATCCAATGGAATAGAGTATTCTCGAGCATTCGTATCCTGTAGCGCAAAGGGTACTCCTCTCTGCCTACAATACTCATTGAACTCCATCCAGAATTCCTGATAATCCAACTGTTCATACTGGTTTGATTCCTTGTATGTGTGCTCCGACTCAGAAGAATGATCATATCGCTCCTGCTGTGCGAGGGCAGGACGATCTCTAACAGGAAGCAATTCTTGATCTTGCTCCTCCTCGATTATTAGATGGTGAGACCTAAGGCTATAGCCTGTATTCGGGTTTGGCTTGATCGTCAGCCTAAAGACAGGGGCAGGTAGGCTATCACCTATACGCAGGAACTGCATCTCCACTCCAAATATCATCAGGTCAGAGGAAGATCCATTTAGTAAGTCAAGAGCCTTCTTGTGTTGATCCTTCAGCTCGGTGCAAACCCATATCAGCACCTTGCTACCAAGCAACGCGGCGCAGGTCATCAGCTTTCCTAAATGGGCATCATCCGAGGAAGCAATCTGATTCTCTATTAGAACGATGTTGCCCAACTCTCTGTCTACAGCCAAAACATCTATCAAATACTCCCCCACCTGCAGGTTGAACTCTCTAGAAGAGAGATCTATGCCCACTACGTCAGACAGTAGCCTGAGATTCTCATCACGTGATATCCAAGGATTGAAGTCGCCTTGCTCATCAATCTGAAGTGAGTCTGCGGAAACAGGACGAATGCTGGCCAGCTTGTCCGAGCCAATTCTTATTATCTCATTACCCGCGAAGAAATTATCCTCCAGGTGCACGCCAAAGCTCCTCAAAAGCGCTAACGAAATTATGTCATATAGTTGACGCAACTACAATAGTACTTTTGTCTAATAAGTGCCAGCAAAACCTAATTGCACATATTATTAGCTTCCTCGATTAGTCTTCTTGCCAGCCTATGGTCGCTGGGAAATATCACATAGGTTGTTCCATAAGAGTGCCTTAACCAGAGATCTTCTACTTCACTCCTTTTATAAGTTCTACGAACAGCTTCATTTGAAGAAGCCGCAGGGTCATTTATTACAGGGTCTCCACTAGAATCAAAACCGGCTAGCACCACTATGTGACCATCGCTTGACTCTATCGGTGCTCCAGTCAGCTCCCCCTTCCCCCAGGCGTAACTAAGAGCCAAGGGGATACCTACATATATCCATCTCTCAGCATCCGCTAAAGATCTCATGCGTATCAAATATGCCTCCATCCCTCGGGAGGATGCATAGGCAACGTTGAAAGACCAATTCCCATAACCACCATACATCCAGTCAAAAACGCCCTGCACAGCATCCCTAACTCGATCACTACAATTCTGACTTCCTATTCCCCAGTACCCAAGCAGCATAGCGATGCAGGTGGGACTACACCAGACATTCCCCCCATTAGGGTAGACCATCTGGGAGCATAAAGGTACGTCGAGCACCCTCTCAACACAGGTGTGACTGGCAGAAGTACAGCTTGAGACAAAGCCGCTACCGGAGAGAGTCAGCATTACCGACTTCAGACAGGGAGAACTCTCACTTGTCGAGAATAGGCGCACAATTATCTGCAGGGCATCAGCTCTATAAGGTACCTTTAGTTTCAGCACGTCGGTATCCACTTTGAGATATTGATCTTCAAAGGGCACCGAGTGACTTGCAAACGCTATATCCGAAGACCATACCCCCATGCTGACTGGATGCATCCACTGCCTATTCAATCTTACTTTGAGTAAGACCTCAACCCAGGTCCCTACTGGAGTCTCGAGGTTCCAAGAAACTATGGCTTGTTGGACACCGTCAACCTCTAGGACCGGGCTAATGGCCTCACCAACTTGGTACCTACCACCATTGTAGTAATTATGACCATAGTATCCGCCAGGAGGATAAGGATCATGCTCTTCACGGGCGATAGCAATATCTAGGAGCAAACTACCCGATTGAAGGCGTAGCCCTTCGAGTAACCAGCTATCAAATGTATTGCTGTAGCCTGGGCCGAAGAGAAAGTAACACGAACCAGAAGGTGAGGTGTTCATGTCGTGAGTATATCATACACACTAAGTGCCATAGTTTAAAAAATATAATTGCCATAGCACCAAGTGCTATGGCAATTTCAGCGGAACCGACGGGATTCGAACCCGCGATCACGTCCTTGACAGGGACGTATGTTAGGCCACTACACCACGGTTCCTCGTGACGAGCTTATTATTACAAATCACGCATCCAGACGTCAAATTCTATTGTGGCTATTTACTCTGTTATAATCCGCTAATGACAAATACTAAGCACGCTGTACTTAACGAAGAGCAAAATGAGCTTCTTCGAAGGGAGCGCCAGCTATTTTCAGAACTGCTGGAGTTCCTCAGATCTTTTGATGCTCCTAGAAACGACATAGAATTAGTCGAACAGACGCTAAGTGACCTTGAAGAACTCTTTCTACTGGTTATAGTTGGCGAGTTCAACTCCGGCAAATCCGCCTTTATCAACGCGTTACTTGGTCGAGATATAGAGCCCGAGGGCGTCACCCCCACCACTGACAGGATCACCTTACTGAGATGGTCTCCCGAAAACTATGAAAGAGCACGTGGAGACGGTGTACTCGAGAGAGGTCAACCCATCGATCTTTTGAGAGAAGTTGCCATAGTAGATACACCAGGGACTAATGCCATTATCAGGCATCATGAAGAGCTATCTAAGGGTTTCGTGCCCAGATCTGATCTAGTGCTGTTTGTGACCTCTGCTGATAGACCTTTCACCGAGAGCGAAAGAGAGTATCTGGAGATCATCAAGGAGTGGGGGAAAAAGCTCATAGTAATCGTTAACAAGACAGACCTTCTTAGTACGAAGGAAGATGCAGAGAACATCAAGGAATTCATACAGAGCAACATGCAATCCCTACTGGGGATAACCCCACCAATCTTCCTGGTATCATCCAAGCTTGCTAGACGAGCCAAGGTAGCTGATAGCCAGATCGAAAGGGATGCTTTATATAAAGCCAGCGGTTTCGAGGAGCTAGAAGAATACATATTAAGCATACTAGAAGAAAGCAACAGGATAAGGCTAAAGCTAGAGAGCCCTCTAGGGGTAGCTGATCAACTGGTCTCAAGATACACTCTAGGAATCAACGAGAGAATGTCCTTGCTTGAAGATGACTTCAGGATGACTGAGAACATAGATGCCCAGTTGGAGATCTACAAAGAGGACATGCAAAGAGACTTCAGTAGCCGAAGAGCTGAGATAGAAAACCTGATACACCAGCTAAACGAAAGAGGCGATAAGTGGTTCGAAGAGAACATCAGGATAGGAAGGTTCTTTGAGCTGGTGAAGAAAAACGAGGTACAGCAGAGATTCCAGAAGGAGGTAGTAGGCGATACCACAGAAGTTATCGACCGCCATATCCAAGAGCTGGTCGACTGGATGGTTGATCGCGATCTAAGACAGTGGAGGTCCATAGTAGATTACGTCAATCGGAGAAGACAAGCGACCTATGACCATAACCTCATTGGTGAGATAGGCGGTAACTTCGAGTACAACCGTAACCAACTACTGCAATCTATAGCCCAAGATGCTAACAAGGTGGTACAAAGCTATGACAGAGAATACGAAGCTAGTAAGTTAGCTCTATCCATTCAGTCTGCAGTAGCACAAACTGTAGCAATGGAAGTGGGTGCAGTAGGGCTGGGAACACTAGTGGCTATGTTAGCTACAGCTACTGCTGTAGACGTCACTGGACTGTTAGCAGCCAGCACAATAGCAGTACTTGGACTCTTCGTTATCCCCAACAAAAGACGCAAGGCTCGTAATGAATTCAGAAGCAGGACAGAGGAACTGCGCCAAAAGCTGATAGAGGTGCTCACTCGACAGTTCGGATTAGAGTTACAAAGGTCAATAGAGCGCATCAGAGAAGCTATCGCTCCCTATACACGTTTTGTGCGATCGGAATACCAAAAGATGTCGAAAGCAAGGGATATGCTCTCCGAGATCAAGAAAGAGATAGAAAATCTGAGAATCCAGATCGGAGCCCCAAGAATAAGCACGTAGAGGTAACCTATATGAGAACAGCTGGCACTGTGTTCGGAATAATCCTACTTATAGCGGGCATTATATGGGCATTGCAAGGAGCTGGAATAATTCAAAGCAGTAGTCCCATGACAGGGCAAACATTCTGGATATTTGCGGGCATAATAACGGCAATAGTGGGAGCTGTGATAGCCTACTGGTCCTGGAGCAGGAGATCTACCTAGTGAGCGTTTCAAGTTGTCGATTCGCTGGTCTGGCAGTTGACTTAGCCGAATCCTTAACGCTAGACTTTTCTAGAGTATTTGGTGGCTGTAGCTCAGTTGGTTAGAGCGTCTGTCTGTGGAACAGAAGGTCGTGGGTTCGAGTCCCATCAGCCACCCCAAGAAATACTAGGAAACACTTGGAATTACAAGCACAGTTCCTACAATAGTTCTCTCCTACAACAGGGGTATTTGAAGTCACTTCTTTTAGCTTTCTTCCGCAAACAGTAGCTTACCGAGTCTTTTCGATAGATGTCCTCTGCATAGTGGGCATAGCGCGAGAGCAGGCCTGCAGGGACAGATACCGCATATTCCGATCTCTAGACCACGCCTTAAAAGGGACATCTGCGGCAAGCATCAACATAGTAGCTAGGTGCTACGGGTCATGAAGGCATATGCTGAGCAGCACTGCCTTCTGGCATTGGCTTTACAAACTTGCAGAACACCAGATCCATTAGCCAGGATTAGCCCAATCCATCAATCCAGCACAAGAAATAAGTTGGGGGGGATGTTACACAGCAAGGTAACATTTGGCTCCCGCTAGTTCACAAGGCATGATCTAAGAGTTATCTTAGTAAGTGGCCTAATATTGCTTAGTTATTAGCAACTGCCGAGAGTGAACTAAGATATAAAAAAAGTCCTCTGAGAGGACTACTAAGTCCAAGACCAAGCATAAATTCTTTATAGTTTAATTGTCTAAGCCAGGCAACTTAGGATAGTCATCACGTTTGACATATACTAGGAGATCCTCATCTTGTACTTGAGCAAAATCCGTAAGGGTATGTATTGGAGCATTATTCTCATCAAGTATGTGTCTCACAACTAGCCCCCTAACAGTTAGGGCATCCGCTATGAGTAAACGGTGGCATCGCCAGTACAAAGCTTCTGAACACATAATAACTGTATTGCACTTACCTGCCTTAAGCATTAGATGATCCAGAGCCCGTCTAAACTGCTGTGTCGTCATGTAGTCGGCGTATCCTCGAAAAGAGGAGTTGCGCCAGCCAGTATTTGGGGAATTCTCTGCTGGCTTGCGGAATCCACCCAGATCACGATAGTGAGAATACCGTATCCCGATCTGTTGCAACGCAGCAGATAATGTTCCCATTTTATATTGGGGAAACTTTCTCGAACCTGGTGCTATCCTTACGTCACAGAGCAACTCTATACCGTACACCTGAAGAAGCTTTAGAAACTCTGCAAGACTGCGAGAAGAGTGTCCTATTGTGTATATGGTAGTACTCACATTAGTCATGTTAATTGCCGAGCAATCTAATTTTATATCTTGAGTAGGTAACTCTTTGTGATTATCCTAGATTATAAATTCATAACTTCATACTACAGGGGTAGTGAACTATAAGGATTAGGAGAGCTCATGCTTTATCTTCCCATATTAAGCCCCTGCTGAGTAAAAGTAAGAACCCAAAGGAGCACCCGCTACTTCCAGCCCAGAGACTCGCAATAGGCTTCCTAGCAGTTATAACCCTAGGGACTCTCCTCTTAATGCTTCCTATAAGCTCAAATCATGGCTGGACAAACCCCTTAGTGGCTCTATTTACATCGACCTCAGCTGTATGCGTAACTGGACTAGTAGTGGTTGATACCGGCACATATTGGTCTCACTTCGGACAGCTAGTGATACTCCTACTGATGGAGATCGGAGGGCTAGGATTTGTAGTAGGAGCAACAGCGCTGGTGCTTCTGGGAAGAGGCAAACTAGGCTTCCAAGAGAGAGAAATAATTAGACAAACAGGCTCTACCCTCAAACTTGGTGGTCAAACCTCCTTTGTTACCAGAGCCGTGATGCTCGCATTAGCTGCTCAGATAGTAGGAGCGCTGTTGCTCCTAACAAGATTTCTACCTGAATTCGGGGCATCAAGAGGCATATGGATAGCCATATTCCACTCAGCAGCTGCTTTTACCAACGGCAGCTTCGATCTGTTTGGCGATTATCGTAGCTTAGCTAGTTACAGGTCTGATCCCTTGATATTACTGACTATCGCAACGCTCATAATAGCTGGAGGCACCAGCCTTCTAGTAGTGGAGGACTTGTGGAGGCATAGGAGCTGGAGAAAACTCACGCTCGACACTAAGATCATACTTATCGGCATACCAACATTACTCATTCTTGGCACTATGTTTATAATGCTGATCGAAAGCAAGAATCCTAGCACTCTTGGCAACAGATCAATAGGAGAACAGCTACTCAACTCGTTTTTTCACTCATCTGCAGCACGCACAGCCGGTTTCACGACATGGAACTTTGGGCTCTCAGACGACCGTACGCTGTTCTTTGTAATCGGCCTTATGTTCATAGGCAGCGCTCCAGGATCCATGGCAGGTGGAATCAAGATCACTACTGTGGCAATTATCTTGGCAGCTGCTTGGAGCAATATACGTGGCCGTAGGGATACGGAACTCATGGGGAGAAGAGTGCCACAAGAGCAAGTAAGACAGGCATTGACAGTAGTACTCCTGGGAGTCTTGCTTATAGTTACGATTGCACTAGCCATCAGCCTACTGGAGAGGGCAAGATTCAGAGACGACTTTATCAAAGTGCTGTTTGAGGTTACATCCGCATTTGGTACGGTAGGATTATCTACGGGTATCACTCCAGAGCTATCAGCTCCAAGCCAAATATTATTGATCATCACGATGTTTGTAGGGCGACTTGGACCAGTAACACTAGCAACATCATTGTCCCATCGATCACAAAGCACATACAGATTCCCAATTGAGTCGGTGCGAATAGGATAACGGAGGGTTAAGGTGCCAAAAGGAGATAGGGCGTCCAGGCAATTCGTGGTTATAGGACTTGGCAGGTTTGGTCTAACCTTAGCCAAGACATTAACTGATTGGGGGCATGATGTGCTAGGCATCGATCAAGACGAAAACAAGGTACAGGAGGCGAGAGACCTGGTAACACACGCTGTGCAGGTAGAAAACCTGGATGAAAGAACGATATCTGAGCTAGGGCTCAGTGAGGCTGATGTGGTCATCGTAGCAATAGGGGAGAATATAGAGGCAAGTATTCTAATCACTGCCATGCTGGTAGAGGCAGGCACAAAATATGTGGTTGCCAGAGCTTCTACTGACCTGCACGGAGTTATCCTGCGAAAAGTAGGCGCCCATCACGTGATATATCCAGAAGTACAGCTAGGTGTGGAATTGGCACATCAGCTCCGCGTACCAGGAGTAGGAGAATACATTTCCATAGGAGAAGATACGGGAATATATAAGCTGCAAGTACCCAAGGAGTGGGCAGGTAAACGACTTAGTCAGCTCTATAAGAGCATACATGATCCATTATTTACAGTATTAGTGATTATTCGGATGGATGAGATCATCACTACTCCTGGAACAGAAGAGATGCTTGCAGAAGGAGACACTATTGCCATAATATGTCGCGAAAGCCGGCTGGATGAGCTGCACATATCCTCTTAGCTTATCTTAAGACCTTAAATTAGCGGAGGTAACCTAGACACACTAGTTTGAGGAGATTTCTTGATACCCTTTTTCCAAAGCTTTAGGATATGTTACCGACTCTTCACCTCAATGCGCATAAGTTTGCATCTGTTAGCTTATCCTTGCCATAGTCAGCAAAATTACTTCCCGTACATCATAACCGTTGCTCACCCAAAGACTTGGCTCCTAAACTTCTGATACCACACTCATCTGTTGTTATCCCGATTTCAGGATAAGCTCTAAGAACTCCCAGAAGTCGCACGCAAACACTTCGAACCTAAACGCTGCCACACGCCTAAAGCACTCTAAGCACCTGCTGGATACTTGGTTTGCTGAGCTTGCCACCATTTGCTAAATCCATTTGCATGGAGCTATTGACAGACAGAAAGCGCAGGTATATACTCAATCTACCAACCCACAGGGCTAGGATGAATGATGTGGCGCACATGAAACCCAAGCTACCGCTTCTTCTGGTGCTCCTCTGTGCGCTGGTCTTATGGCCCCAAAGAGCACATAAGGCCCTCGCCCACACAAGCTGTGATACCTGGCAGGATCTGGAGGGAGTACAAAACCTTATTGGACGCCTGCGAGAGCCTATTGGCGGCTCTGGTGATCCTGGCCGTGGAGGCATAGCCTGGATCAGGCACTCACGCTCCAGTGCCGAGTTCATCAACAACTCCAAGAATTTTGTACTCCAAGGCCTATACCTGGCCACAGATAGCATCAGGGACTCCACATGGCCTCCTAGCTATTGGGTGGAAGTAGGCCATACGGATACACAAGATGATAGTAACCCTAATAACTTCACTTACTTCCACGGCTTCTATTACGCCTACCGCTACAACTGGGGTGGCATTGGCATCTATGAGGAGGTTTTTGTTCGTAACGTTGTCCCAGGGGCATTAGGAGAAGACTATCGCTACCAGATCAAGTGGGATCCATCAGCGGACACAAACGGTGCCTATCGCATATACATAACCACAGCCGATGGAGTCAAACATCTGGTGGGCACAGCCTGGAACAACACGACCAACGCCTGGCACTTGGTGGTTGCAGGAGAGGCTTCCTACTGCGATGGCAATGATGGGGACAACGAGCGTAACTGGTTTGATCCCACCTACACAGATAGCTGGTTCTGGTCAGATGACGAGGGACAGGTACACTGGATAGTATCACCGAACACCGTGGAGAACAACTTCCCTATCCATCTGTGGCTGCTCTCGGGTGGGGATAGGGCCTGCGTGCACATGAACACGACCGCAGGCTGCTAGGGGAGGCTACCATGAGGTATATATTAGCGATCATAGCATTAGTAATAGCTGGGATGGCTGCCATCGCGATCGTGAATTCCTCCGGGACTCAAGATGCCAGGCAGCAGGCAGGTCCGCTTGGGGCTTCAATAGAGCTCACAGCTGAGCCCACAAGGACACAGCCCGCATCCACCAGCTCTCCCGAGTGGACACCTCCCACTCCTGATCCGACCCAGGTGGCCAAAGCTACCACCCAAGAAGCGCTAATAGAATGGGCTAAAAGGACTGCCCAATCTATGGGGGAGCCTAGTCCCTCACTAGTAGACGTAAGGGAAACAACGTTTGCTGGAGCATTGAAGCTGCTAGGTCTTCACCCTCAACCTACAGATCCTCCAGACAATCATCCTGTATACGTATTGCGTATGAAAGGCAAGTTCAAGCCATATCACAGTATAGGCGCAGTAGATGCCCCCTCTGTACCTGGCGTCATGCATATGATAATTGATGCCAAAACCGGATATACACTAAGAATAGGATACATTGAGTCCTCCGATGCCAATCCATAACTAGCAAGAACAACGAAGAGGCGACATTCTACTTCATCCTAATCTATCTGGTCTACGAGCAATGATCAGGATGCCACTTCCAAATGGGCAACCTTTTACTTGCTCGCTTCCAGGAAAATGCAAGTCAATATAAGCAAGGTGGGAGCAGCACTTAGGCCAGAGGTATCCTCGTACAGGCTACCTCCACCTTGATACTCTTGATGGCAAAGACCGTGCTAACAACATGTGCTAGCACATAGCCAGTGCATTACAAATGGCTAGCTTGGACGTTCGTTACCCCATAGCTTGCCGCCTCCCATTGACTGTCTCCATGCATGTCTCCACCTGTGAACATCCGTAACCGTTATAGCTGGCATAGGATGTCTGGCCTCACTTGGAGGCAATTGTGGGAAGGGCTTGTGAGGCTCCGTCTGGTACCAGTACGCAACAGTACAGATATCAAGTGTCAGATTGTTGGCATGCCCATGTTCTATAGATGCCCTGATTGACTTCTGGAAGTGAATGGGGTCCTCTATGTGGAATCTATAAGCATGAGCCTTGCCCAGCCACCCGAAGCTGTGCTCCACATGTGCATAACCGAAGTACGGATGCTGATACTCCTCAGCCGGAGACCAGGAAGTACAGAAGTAATCTTCAGTACCCGTGCCGTGCAAAGACCCTGGCCAAGGTTCACCATCTATGAGGAACATATCATCCCCTTCCCCATACCACATTGGACTGGGACAATCTACAAAGTAATTTACCCCAACATAATGCCCTCTACCCTCAGCATCTAATATCAGGTAATTGCCCTCGTCAGAGGGATGCTTGAGCTCTGGGGCTAGACAACTCCACTCGTTTTCACCGGATGGGTCTGGGTCAGTTATTTCCCGATTCCACCATGCGTGGAATCTACCTAGAGAGTCATCTACTTCAGGCCATTCCTCGTAGTCTATGTAAAAATAAAACGCATCTACAGGAGTTTGACTCTGATTCTCCACTTCAATTCTAGCTCCATTGCCAAAAGGCATTGGGAAGTAGCAGTTCAGGCCGCGGCCAGATCTTGGGGATGCTGCTAGAGGCAGGGACACGAAGTTGTACTCTAAGCCCCAGCCCTGCCCAAAGAAATCTCCCACAGGGCTCTCAACACTAGGATTATTCTCACCATCCCAGTACATGCGCAGCACGATGTTCCTGCGATACATCGGATCCCTGCTAGCGATAGTGAACCATATATGCTTGATAACACCCGCCCCCTCGATAGTGGCCAGGTCCACCCGTTCACCCGCGGCTATCTGTATCCTGTCAGCATTACCACCGGTTCGATCGTAGCTAGAGATCCTCTTTGACCTCGCAGGACGTATTTGAGCGATATTAGCTAAAGGGCTATGCATACCTTCCTCCTTGGAAAATGCTTTATAAAGCTTGAATTAGATATTGCACTAATTGCCCAAAATAAAGCAAGCTATAAGCATACTCCTGAATTCTTCAAAGGAGAATGAAGTGCAGACAAAGCATAGTTACAGAGGGCTAAGCGCCGTTCCAATGATCTACTTCAAAGCCATGGTACTCGAGAAGACTATGGACCTACCAGAGTGGTTCGATATAGCCCAGGAACTGGAGCTTGATGCCACAGAGATTCATGACAGATCTCTGAGAAGCAGGGATGAAGCCTACATAGATGACATAGCACAACAGCTCGAGCATAGAGGTCTAAAAGTATCACAGGTAGTAGGGGCAGCCGACCTAACCAATCCGAATCCTGACATTCGAGAATCCGAACTTGCCACTACGTTCAATAATATAGACATCGCAGCGAGATTAGGGGCAACATGCGTCCGCATAACGGCCGGACAAGCACATGATGCTCTTAGTCATGAGCAGGGAGTGAAGCTTGCGGTAGAGGGTATAAAGAGAGCGGTAGAATACGCGATCCGCAAGAACGTCTGGGTAGCATATGAAAACCACTACAAGGATTACTTTTGGGACAAGCCTGATTTTTCCCAACGCTCAGAGGTGTTCTTAGAAATACTTTCTAAGCTCCACGACGTACCTATCAAGGTCAATTTCGACTGTTCGAATCAGGTTATGATAGGGGAGGATCCGGTTAATCTTCTTAGGCAGGTCGTGGACTACGTGATCCATGTGCATTGCAGCGATCGAGTGGCACCTAATCAGTATTTGCATGCCGTCACAGGAGAGGGGATTGTAGATTATCGATCTATATTTGGTATCCTCAAGCAACATGGATACAGCAGTTGGCTGTCTGTGGAGTACAATGGCACTAAAGGACTGGAAGGACTTCAAAGATCAATCAACAATGTAAGAAGATTGTGGCAGGAGGCCTAGGTTAGACAAGCACCTATACCTTGGGAGGACTCGGATGTATATACCCTCAGATGTCACAGAGCTAGTAAATGAAATACCTATGCCTGCACTTTATAGGGTCAGGCAGAAGAGAGAATATCCTATCGTGGAGGATATACAAAGCGAAGTTGCCCGCGAACTTAGCGAAAGCAACATCCTGTCTAACATCAAAAGTGGAGACAGGATAGCGATAACGGCGGGTAGCAGGGGAATTATCTCCCTCCCCGAAGTTATCAAGGCTGTAGTAGCCGAGGTGAAGAAAGCTGGTGGCGAACCCTTCATCATTCCCGCAATGGGAAGCCATGGAGGAGCAACAGCTGACGGACAGACACAACTCTTAGCGGATCTGGGGGTGACAGAAAGTTACGTTGGAGCACCTATCCGTGCCACGATGGAGGTGGTAAAAGTAGGAGAAGTACCAGGCGGTCCAGCAGTGTACATGGACCTTTACGCCTCCCAAGCGGATGGAATAATACTTGTCAATAGAGTCAAGCCCCACACCGATTTTCACGGGAATGTAGAGAGCGGCCTAGCTAAGATGTGTGTTATTGGTCTAGGTAAGCAAGTGGGGGCAGAGACAATGCACCTTTACGGCGCTAATGGGTTCCGCAAGTTTCTATCCCAGGCCGCGCAGATCTCAGTAAGATCCAAGCCAATACTCGGAGGTGTAGCAATAGTTGAGTCGCCATCCGGCAAGCCAGCCAAGATAAAGGCGTTGCCTCCTAGCGATATAGGTGGCCCTGGGGAAGAAGAGCTTCTGAAGGAAGCCTACGATCTTCTGATGAGAATACCCTTCCGAGAGCTGGACGTGCTGGTGGTGGATTACATAGGGAAGAACATTAGTGGAACCGGTATGGACACCAACGTAATAGGAAGGACTATGGTCCATGGTGAGCCAGAATCGCACAATCCGGATATCTCAGTTATAGTAGCGCTTAGATTAACCGAGGAAACTCATGGCAATGCTTCGGGAATAGGGTTAGCAGATGTTACCACACAGAAGCTACTAGAGCAGATAGATTTCAAGGTTACTTATACTAACGCTATCACATCAGGCATCTTCGGCATGCAGCGGGTTCAGATACCCATAGTCATGCCGGATGACAGGTCTGCAATATCTCTGGCTATACAGTGCTGTGGCCGACCAGACGCCGAGAATGTAAGGCTTGCAAGAATATACAGCACTCTGGATCTAGAAGAAATATTCATATCAGAGTCTTTGCTTACAGAAGCCGAGTCCAATCCAGATATCGAGATTCTCGGACCGGAAGGACCGTTGTCCTTCCAGGAAAACGGCGACATAACACCTTGGACTGGAGCAATATCTCATGTACATGCTGCTGGCCTGGAAGCTGGAGTAGATGGCATAGAAAACTTGTAGGGAGAAAAGATTTGAAGGCTTTAGTATGGCAAGGACCTCATAGTCTAGAGATCGTAGAGAAGGATATCCCCAAACCTGACCCAGGTTTTGCGCTCGTGAAAGTTGAAGCATGTGGCATATGCGGTAGTGATATCCATGGTTATACGGGAGAGTCCGGAAGGCGCACACCTGGCATGATAATGGGGCATGAGTTCGCTGGAACGGTCGCTGAAGTAAACGGTGAAGCCAAAGATATAGCTGTTGGGCAGCGGGTCGCAGTGAACCCCCTTTGGGGTTGTGGTGAATGCTTTTATTGTTTGAGAGGAGAACCGCAAATATGTCCCAACCGTTTAACAGTTGGTGTAAATATCACGGAATCCGGGGCTTTTTCAGAATACGTAACCGTCCCAGTGAATAACTTGGTCCCAATAGCTGATCACGTCAGCTTTGAAGAGGCCTCGATGGCTGAACCTCTGGCTGTGGCTCTAAGAGGATTTCATCTTTCTGGCTTAGCACAAAACGATACAACACTTATATGCGGAGCGGGCACTATAGGGCTCTGCGCACTACTCATATGTAAGGCCCACAAACTCGAAACAGTGTTTATAACAGATAAGCTCTTACACAGGTTAGAAGTTGCAGAGAAGATAGGGGGCATATCCCTTGCCCCCGAAGACAATCCAGTTGAGAGGGTTTTATCTAGTACGAGCGGCTTGGGTGCTAAGGCAACGCTGGATGCTGTGGGAATAGGAGCAACTATTACTCAGTCGCTTATGGCTACTATGAGGGGAGGCAAATTAGTCTTGATAGGACTGGCCACTCCAAAGGTAGATATAGCTCTTTATGAACTGGTACCTCAGGAAAGGCTGATTCAAGGGTCCTACGCATACACCCCCGATGAATACAGACAAGCCGTCCAACTCATATCAGATGGCATAGTAGATGTTAAACCGTTGATAGAGAAAGTTGTGCCTCTTAGCCAAGCCCCGGAGTCTTTTGCAGCACTAGCCTCAGGAGGAGACAAATCCGTAAAAGTAGTTGTGAAGCCCTAGGAAGATCACCTGGATGATCATTAAGTTGCTTCTTTACGTCTATAAGCTTCTGCCGTCTAGGTTGCAGGAGATTGCTTCTTGGTTGTTGAGCTCAAAAATGACCGTAGGGGTCTGTGTAGCCGCATTCGACTCGGAGAACAGAATCCTCCTCTTTAGGCACACGTATCATCCTGGCGGCACGTGGACCCTTCCTGGTGGACACCTACATATCGGAGAACCACCAGATGAGGGGCTTATTAGAGAGCTGCGGGAAGAATCTGGTGCAGAAGTTAAGCTTATTAGCCTAATAGATATAGAAGTATCGCCACACTGGCCTGGACATATGACTCTATATTACCTGGCGGATTTGTTACATCCTCCCAAATACTCCTCTGCCGAAGTGGAAGCTTGGAACTTATTTAGTATCAATGAATTACCAGCACGAATACTTCCAGAAGCGAGAAGGGTTATAGCCCATGCTCAGGAATTCATAAATGCCCGTCACAACAAGAGATCCAATGAGGCAAAGGTATAAAAGGGGTATGTAACCTCACATACCCCTGCACGTTACCCCTCTAACAGCCCATAGATCTCCCCGTACTTGCTTCTCAAGTAGTTAATATACGGGCCCACATCCAATCTACTGCCCGTAGCGCGCTCCAGCAATTCCTGGGGAACATATTTCCTTCCATGTACATGTATTTGTTCTCTCATCCACCTTAGCAAGGAACTTATATCTCCGCTGGACAGATCAGAAGGGATGGATGGATATTCCTCAACCGCTTTGGAGTACAGCTGTAGGGACATTACATTTCCTATCGTATACGTTGGGAAGTAACCAAAAAGGCCGCTCGACCAATGCATGTCCTGCAGTACACCATTAGCATCGCTATCAGGCACAATACCTAAGTACTCCTCCATCTTTGCGTTCCATAGATGGGGAAGGTCGTTCACGTCGATACTACCCTCTATCAGGCCCAGCTCTAGATCGAATCTAAGCATTATGTGAAGATTATAAGTAACCTCGTCAGCCTCCACTCTAATCAGCGAAGGGACCGATTTGTTCACGGCACGATAGAAATCCTCGAAGGAGACGTTACCGAACTGTTCAGGCAGCATCTGCTGGATGCGAGGATAGTAAAACGATAGGAAATCCTTCCCTCTGCAGACTATGTTCTCCCACATTCTGGATTGCGACTCATGTACGCCCAACGATGCTGGAGAATGCAGAGGGGTGCCCTCAAATTCCTCAGGGATTCCTTGCTCGTAGACGGCGTGCCCACATTCGTGAGCCGCGGCATAAAGACATGAATCCATCCTGTTCTCGTAAACCCTTACAGTTATTCTTACATCCCTGGAAGCTAGCCCCTGAGTAAACGGATGGGCAGAGATATCTATCCTGCCAGCATCAAGGTCATAGCCAAGCACTTTAACCAAGTCCTGGGCCAATGACATTTGCTGCTGGTAGGGGACAGGCCTATCGAGGATTGCATCATCCACCATAGATTGCCTATCTGAGATAGCAGCAACTAGAGGTACAAGTTGACTACGAAGGTTGTCGAATAATGCCCTTACTTCCGAGGTAGTCATCTCAGGTTCAAACGCATCTAGGAGAGCATCATAAGGGTGTTCTTGGTAGCCAAGGGACTGGGCTAACTCTTTCTCAAGATCGACTATCCTTTGCAGATAGGGCGCAAACATTACAAAATCGTTCTTCTTTCTAGCTTCCTGCCATACTTGGACGCCGTGGACCTCGGCCTCACGAAGGCGAGCCACGAGATCAGGAGGCACCTTGACATTACGCTCAAAGTCCCTACGAGCTACTTTAACCATGAGAAAATCAGGGTCTTCGGGATCTTTTCCCTCCACCTCTTTTTCAGCTCTATCAAGCAGGTCTCCATATTCCTTAGAGGTGCTCATTTCGTGAGCAAGTCGCCCTACAATTGCTGATGCACGCGCTCGGGATGACGCCCCAGCAGGAGGCATATAAGTTTCCTGATCCCAGGTCATGAGGCTTCCCGTATAACCCAACGCACTAATTACCTGCCATTTTTCCTTCAGGGCTTCCAAAGCGGATTTACCTTGAGACATTAGAAACTCCTTGAAGCAAGTAATACGAAGACAAGAGACTAAGGTCTATCCTTAGTGTAGCACTCGAGAGAGGAGCAGGAAATACAAGACAAAAAATAGTGGGCGGTAGTGGACTCGAACCACTGACCTCCACGATGTCAACGTGGCGCTCTAACCGACTGAGCTAACCGCCCAAATGACTACTATACACAATTTACGTCAGAAGGAACTAACCTGTCAAGCACCAACTAGGCGGAGGTTATGGTACCCATGGTATGAATTGACTCGTACAAACATCTGAAATATAATTCCTTACAAAGTAAATATAGGCGATGAAGCTCGCCTTAAGCGCCGCACAAGGCTGATAGCTTCTACCAAGATCGAGCTTGGTAGAAGCTATTTTTATTACTAACCACTTAGATAAAAGGGATGGGAATGAGCCACGAAAGTCTATATTATGATCTGCTAGAGGCCATAAAAAACGGAGAATGCCCTATATGTTCTGCAGCATTACGCGCAGTCGCCAGCTGGATGGATAGTGTTTCTTATGAGTCTGTAAATGATCCGCAGGTTAGAGACTCGCTGCGCGCCTCATATGGCTTCTGTAACAAGCATGCCTACCAATGGCTAGATCAGAGACATCTACTAGGAACAGCCATAATATACAGTGATGTGCTTGAGCATATTAACGAAGACCTGCAACAGCTTGAATACCAGAGACGGGATCTAATCACCTCTGTAAGCACGCTTATAACTGGCAAGAACACTTATGAGTATCGTAGCAAAGTATTAATTAACTCCACAAAGGTATGTCCTGCTTGTACCGTCCAGGCAGAGTCCGAGAAGATAGCGAGAGAAGCTTTTCTAGAAGGGCTTTCAGAACAAGAGTTTCGTTCTACCTACGAACATTCTCTAGGATTATGCTTGATACATCTGCGATCTGTGCTTCAGTTTGCCCCAAATAGTAAGATCTTTCATTTTTTGAAAGAGCATTCAATAAAGCAAAATGATGGTCTGCGCAAACAGCTGCTGGAAATCATACGCAAGCATGACTATAGGTTTAGGTTCGAACCCATCACAGAAGAAAGAGGAGCAGATCTGAGAGCCATACGTCACGTTGCTGGTGAGGCTGGGATTAGAGGTTTGGATTTGGACAAGACATAGGAGAATAGCAATGAACGTTGTAGGTAAGGCTAAGAGGGTGAGGATCTATATAGGAGAGTCAGATAGCTACCAAGGCAAGCCTATGCATACAGCTATTGTGGAGATGCTGCGGAGAGAGGGCTATGCTGGGGCAACAGTGCTAAGGGGTATAGAGGGCTATGGGCGAGGAAGCAGGTTGCATACTGCCAAGATCCTGAGGCTATCCGAAGACCTACCCCTGGTGATAGACATTGTGGATATCCCTGAGAAGATCGAGAAACTTTTGCCAATGCTTCAGAGCATGGGAGTAAATGGGCTTATAACTGTCGAAGACGTAGAGGTGCACTCCTATGGAGAATTCCATCCAGGAAGAGAGCTAAGGAACATCAGAATAAAGGAGATTATGACTCCAAACCCCATATCTATAAACGTGAGCTCTCCAATAGGTGACGCTATCGAGCTGCTATACAATCAAGTATTCAAGGCCCTCCCTGTGATTGATAATGAGAAACACGTCTTGGGGGTAATAACCAGCTCCGATCTTGTCAATCAGAACATACTGCCATTCTATATGCCCTTATTAGACAAAACCGACGTAGATAAGAAGGATCCCCACAACAAAGCTTACAACTCAAGCGTATCCGATGTAATGAGTAAGCCAGCAGTGACTATAAACCAGGATGCAACCGCTCAAGAAGCTGCTAACCTAATGGCCTCCAAGAAGATAAAACGTCTGCCAGTTGTAGATGATCAAGACAAGCTTGTGGGGATAGTCAGCAGGGTAGATATCCTAGCTGCAGCAATGCATACCAAAGCAAGAGAGGAATCTCCAAAGCCTCCCTCACAGATCTCAAGCAGTACGAAAGTAAGCGACATTATGCGTACTCAAGTTCCAACAGTGGATTTAGGTACACCTATATTGGACGTAGTAAAGGGGCTACTGGAATCGTCGATACATAGGCTGATAGTAGTAGACGAACAGAACAAAGTGAAAGGCATAATCGGTAGTAGTGACCTAATGAATGCAGTAAGCAGTCACAATAGGGCTAGCATTATGGAGGTTTTAAGAGCCCAAATACTTAGGGATGAGCGCTCGATAGAGCATATTCGTAAGATCAGAGCCCGAACTGCCGAGGACGTAATGAACCGCGAAGTAGTTTGTATCAGCACCGATGCAGACATAAGCAGCGCAGCAGAACTTATGGTGAAACAAAGAAAGAAGATCCTGCCTGTAGTCGATGATTCAGGAAAGCTTGCGGGAGTGATTGCTCGTGACGAAATCCTCTCATCGTTATCGATACAGGCAACATAAGTTGGGAGCTTTCTAATTGGAAGAGGAATACGTAACTCTGCAAATAAAGTTACTATCCACTACCTACCTAAGTATCAAACAGCTGGCAGAGGAACAGGGATGGGACGAGGAGAAATGGCTGAGATTTCTCATTGATAAAGGGCTAGCAGACTTCCAAACAGAACGTTTACTAGGCACTGAAAGTAATGATGAGAAAACCTTACTAAGACGCCTTGCAGATTGTGAAGGCAGATATAGCGCAATGAAATTCAGGGCATTCTCTCTGGAGAGGGATAATCAGACTCTACAGTTCAAAGTGGCGGGCCTGGAAGGCTCGGTTGAAATGTGGAAATCCTGGTCAGAACAGGTAAAACAAAGGCTCTTCGAACTTTCACAGGAGAACCAAAGTCTGCGGAACCAGTTATCCCAGCTTGAAGCCAAAGCTCTCAATATACCTATGGGTAGTACTAATAATCCTGACTTCAGATCTTTTTGGCAAAGGATTCGCAGCTGGATAATCGGAAGATAGGGAAATGTCTTACCAAGAAAGTACAAGGCATTGGATCCAGGCTGAAGAAAAGACGGTTAAGGTGCTGATAACAGAGGCTGGTAAGGAGTACTTGGAATATACATATGACGACCGCGCACGACAGCTGTTAGTTAGTCAATTGATAGCCCACAAGTCTAATCTACCTGTAGATACTGGATTAGTACCGAGAACAATAACCGAAGACGGCACAAGTCTTAAAGCATGGGTGTTCTCAAGCCTATCCGTAGCACCTGGGACATACGTCCTTGTGAGGGTGATAGGCCTATTGAAGCCCAAAGACCTTCAAGTGAATTGTCCCACAATATTATTGGCCACTATCCCCGGGGACCCGGTTTATGTATCTGCAGAAACGCCGCGGGATGCAATAAATAACCTTCCAGTGGACGTAAGACAGACCATCTTAGAGGAATGCAAATACGAGTTGCTAAGTAAGGAAGCCGCGCATCGGACATTGCAAGCGGCAATTGAGAGATATATCCACTTACAGAGAAAACTACAAAGTGGGTGGTCTTCATCACCCGCCTGGATGGCCACAATATTGCAAGAACATCGGTTGGGCGAATCTGAGATTTACACTCAGTACGAGAGAGAAATCCCAAGGCTCCCCTATAGATTTCAGAAGTACATAAGAGAGTGCTTGCATCCAGAGGAGAGAGTACTGCTGTATGTTCTCAGGCCACTTGTTTCGGAGGGTCGAGAGATACTAGGATTGTTAGGAAAGAGGCGTCTTATGGAGGGTATTCTGCTCATCACAGATCAGCAGGTTCTATTTGTGGAAGATGTGAGACCTCCCAGCAATTCTGCAGGTATCCACTGGGGTTACGTAGCTCGTGTTTTCCCACCAGAGAGGCTACTAGACGTTAGGGTCCTTACAAAAGGACAAACAGCTACATTAGCATTGGACATGTGGGCAAAGACAGATCAGCATCACCTAGAGTTCATATTCCCAGGGGAACAAACTTTTTGGTTAGCAGAAGCCGAAAGCTTATTAAGGAGATACCTACCATATCCTGAGAACAGCAAGAGTCCAAGACGAATCTATGAGGACAAAGGACTGAACGACCGAGATTACTCAGGAGTGCTACACCCATCTGATCTTGAAGATCTTAAGTCTCTCCAAGAGCTCAGAAGCTCTATACTTCGCCAAGAGGATATACTAGTATCTGCCTTCACACCAAGTAGTTCTACTAACTCAGCCAAACTCGTGACCTGCACTTCAGATGAGCTGTTAATATTCGAGGCACCCAATAAGGTTTCGAGAATAGATATCTCAAGTATAAGCCTAATTACCCTCAAGCATTCCTTACTCGGCAACGAGGTGTTGATCAGGGCTTCTAGGACCTACGGTAAAGAAATAGCCTTAGATATCAACGGTCCCATCATCGAGGACTTTCTCCAACTAGTTATCTTCCTGCGTAGAGCGATGGTCAATAATACTAAGGAACATTCCGCCCCCGAGAATTAAATTAAATCTATATTTTCAACATATACTTATCGAAAAGTATTGACTAATTCCGCAATCATCAGTAAAATCCCAGCACTTATGGTTTTAGGCTCAATAGGGTGCAGTGTAAGGAGTAGTAGACATGACTACCACTATCTCCAGGAGGGACTTCCTTAGGCTCTCTGGTGGGGTTGCAGCCGGTACTGCTCTTGGTGGACTAGTAGCTATGGGGGTGGACTTAAGGTCCACCACAGTGAAAGCTCAGGAGGCACGTATAGTTCGTGCCAGAGCAGTACCAAGCGTATGCCCTTATTGTGCGGTAGGATGTGGCACTTTAGTACACACAGTCCAGGATGAAGATGGCAGACCTAAGATAGTCAATATAGAGGGTGACAGGAACAGTCCAATCAACAAGGGAACCTTGTGCCCTAAGGGAGCGGCTAGCTTCCAGCTCCATGTCAACCCCAACAGGGTCACTAAAGTGTTGCATCGAAGGCCAGGAGCTACTGAGTGGGAGGAAATGGATCTGAACGAGGCTATGGACAGAGTGGCTCGCCTCATGAAGGAGACCAGGGACAGAACCTTCGTCGAGAAGGCTGATGATGGCACCCCACTGATGCATACCCTGGCCATATTTTCATTGGGTGGAGCAACCCTGGACAACGAATGGAACCACCTGCAACAGAAGCTCATGAGAGGGCTCGGCGTAGTAGCCATTGAAAATCAAGCGCGTATATGACATAGCTCGAGCGTTCCCGGTCTGGGAACAAGGATAGGACGTGGTGCCTCCACGACCTTTCCAGCTAATCTGACAGCTTCCGATTGTATAGTTATACAAGGATCAAACATGGCTGAGTGTCACCCCGTAGCCTTCAGGTGGGTGATGCAAGCCAAGCTCAATGGTGCTAAACTTATCCATGTTGACCCTAGGTTTACTCGCACTAGCGCTATGGCAGACATTCACGCACCCATACGTTCGGGTTCGGACGTAGCATTCCTAGGGGGACTGATACGCTATGTAATCAACGATGAGAGGTGGCAGAAGGATGATTTCTTCCGGAACTATCTGCTGCATTACACTAATGCCGCCACCATAATCAATGAGGATTACAAGGATACCGAGGACCTAGCCGGCAAGTTCTCTGGATGGAAGCCTTATGATGGTGATCCTATAAATGGATTCATAGGTGAGTACGACAATACTACTTGGCAGTACGCACGTACTCCCGTTGGCGATCAGGGCAGATCAGCCTCCACGGCACAGTCAGGAGAACAAAACGTAACCTCAGGTAACCCAGGGCAGAAGCCTGAGAATACCCAAGGACCTCCTTACGATAACCTTGTGAAATCGTTACTAAAACCCGCACCTAGAAGGGATGAGACCCTTCAGGATCCCAACTGCGTGTTCCAGATAGTGCGCAGACACTTTGATAGATATACCCCAGAGATGGTCGAGAAGATCACTGGCTGTCCTAAGGAGACATTCCTCAAGGTAGCGGAGACGATACTCCAGAACTCAGGAAGAGATCGTACCACTGCGTTTGCATACGCCCTGGCATGGACTCAGCACACAGATGGTCCCCAGACTATAGGGTGCTGTGCCCTGCTCCAATTACTGCTTGGGAACATAGGCAGACCAGGCGGTGGTATCCTCGCCCTGAGAGGGCATGCCACTATCCAAGGATCTACAGATATACCTACCCTCTACCACAGTATACAGGGATATATGCCAGCACCTGCTCATACCAAGAGCAAGAACCACAAGACCTTGGGAGACTACCTGGCACTGGAGACTCTTCCTACCAGTTACTGGGCTAATACACCCAAGTTCATGGTCAGCTATCTGAAATCCATGTATGGTGATGCAGCCACACCGGAGAACGACTTCGGGTACGATTGGCATCCCAAGATAGTCGGTGACCATTCACACATGCCCACGTTCGTGCGCATGATGAACGGAGAAGTAGAAGGCATGTTCGCTATAGGTCAGAACCCAGCTGTTGGGGGGCAAGATGCTGGTTTCCAGCGACGAGCCTTGGCCAAGCTAAGGTGGTTGGTGGTCAAAGACAACTTCATAACCGAGACAGCTACATTCTGGAAGAACTCGCCAGAGGTCCACAGCGGTGAACTCAAGCCTGAAGACATTCAGACCGAGGTGTTTTTCTTCCCATCTGCCCAAGTGGCGGAGCTTGAGGGCAGCTTTACTAATACACAAAGGCTCATGCAGTGGCATTACAAGGCTGCAGAATCCCCTGGAGACTGTAGATCAGATCTATGGTTCACCTACCAGCTCGGAAAGAGGCTCAAGCAACTTTATGCAAACAGCGACCTTCCTAGAGATCAGGGATTCAAGAACCTTGTATGGGACTATGATCTAGATGAAGAGTCCAAAGCTCTAAGGCCAGATAATGACCTATCGGTCGATATCAATCCAGAAGGGGAGCCAGACGTATATAAGATCCTGAAGGAGATCAATGGCTTCTACACCGCAGAACCTAGTAAGCACCTCAAGAGCTTCTCGGAGCTCAAAGATGATGGATCAACCACATGTGCTTCCTGGATATACTGCGGAGTGTTCCCAGAACCTAAGATGAACCTTGCCGCGAGCAAAGTTCCAGATCCGCCGGATGCCCAACCTTGGCAACCCAATCTCAAGTGGGGTTTCGCATGGCCAGCGAACCGACGAGTGCTCTATAACAGAGCATCTGCAGATCTGCAAGGCAATCCCTG
Organism: Thermobaculum sp. T2p; assembly: GCF_059335935.1. Taxonomy (NCBI): domain Bacteria; kingdom Bacillati; phylum Chloroflexota; class Chloroflexia; order Thermobaculales (SeqCode); family Thermobaculaceae (SeqCode); genus Thermobaculum (SeqCode); species Thermobaculum sp. T2p. The sequence goes on along the minus strand of NZ_JANZYQ010000027.1, from coordinate 60,247 downwards.
GAGCGATCGCAAGAAGTACGTGTGGTGGGATCCCAACGCTGACTACACAGATCCTGTAACCGGTAAGACAAGCAAGGGTGCTTGGGTAGGGTACGATGTGCCGGACTTCGCTAAGAACAAGCCACCTAGCTACAAGCCGTCTGAGGGCGCTATAGGTCTGGACGCACACTCTGGTACTGACCCATTTATTATGAAAGCCGACGGTAAAGGATGGCTCTTTGTACCTACTGGCCTCGTGGATGGGCCTCTACCTACTCATTATGAGCCCATAGAATCTCCTATACGCAATCCACTGTATCCACAACAGCAATACAGCCCAGTGGCCAAGATATGGGAGCCTAAGGAGAAGCTGGCTGAAATAGGAGATCCTCGCTACCCGTACATCCTGACCACGTATAGGCTAACAGAGCATCACCTCTCAGGTGTGATGAGCCGTTGGCTACCTTGGCTAGCTGAACTACAGCCGGAGCTCTTTCTGGAGATTGGCCCTGAGCTCGCCGAAGAGAAGGGCATCAGGAATCTAGACTGGGTCAAAGTAAGCACACCCAGAGGCACGATCAGAGCCAAGGCGCTGGTTACACGACGTATGCGTCCGTTCAGGATAGGCGACGAAGGCAAAATAGTGCATCACGTAGGTTTGCCCTGGCACTGGGGTTATGAGGGTGTGGTAACAGGAGATGTTACCAACAACCTATCCGCACTGGTAGGTGATCCTAACGTATCCATACACGAAGCTAAAGCTTTCGTATGCAACGTGGAGAAGGCATGATGGTAGCTACAGCACAGAAATTCCAAGCAAGACCAATGGGTTTCTTCACAGATACAACCATCTGCATAGGTTGCAAAGCTTGTGAAGTAGCATGTAAGCAGTGGAATGAGCTGCCAGCCACTAACGGTGGAGCCAATACGCTTAGTGGTATCAGCTATGATAACACTCGCAAGCTGGATGGCATACACTGGCGACATGTTAAGTTCATAGAAGATTTCACTCCTGACAGGTCAACAGCTCGATGGCTGATGATGAGCGATGTGTGTAAGCACTGCGTACAGGCTGGTTGCCTGGAAGTGTGTCCCACAGGTGCTATCATCCGCACTGAGTACGATACAGTTGTCATACAGTCCGATGTCTGCAATGGTTGCAGAGCCTGTATAGCAGCTTGCCCGTTCGGGGTGATAGATATAAACCCAGTGTCCCGCACGGCCCAAAAATGCACTCTATGTTACGACAGGCTGCAGGCTGGACTAGAGCCTGCATGCGCTCAGGCATGTCCAACAGATTCTATACAGTTTGGGTACATCGACGAGCTCAAGCAGAGAGCTAATCAGAGACTAAGGCAACTCAAGGAACAAGGACACACCAAAGCGCAACTATACGGAGCCGATGAGAATGGACCACTTGGAGGGCTCAACGCCTTCTATCTACTCGACGACGATCCTGAAGTTTATGGGTTACCAAGAAATCCACAGCTACCGTCCAAGAACCTGGCACCGAGCTCTGGACTGTCGGTACTTGGTGCGATAGTGATGGGCATACTTGGACTTGTAAGTTTTCGCAAGAACCGAATGGACAGGTTCGCAGCGGAGGCCCGAGAGCGCGGGGGAGAATAGGAGGGGTAGAGATGCCAAGTCAGATATTTACCACTGCGCCACACTGGGAATTGTGGATAGTGCTGTACTTCTTTGTAGGAGGTATAGCTGGAGGAAGTTTCTTTATATCCACCCTTATAGACCTACTTAGAGGTGAGGTCGATAGGCCTATCTCGAGGATAGGCTATTTGATAGCATTCCCAGCCATCATAATCGGCACAATACTGCTCATCATAGACCTAGGCAGACCAGAGAGATTTTGGCACATGGTCGTGCAATCAAAGACATGGCTGCCTGCACTCAAGTGGTGGTCTCCTATATCTTTTGGCACCTGGATAGTAATGGTCTTTAGCATGTTCGCTTTTCTGGCATTTATCGCCGTAGCTGCCCAAGGTAGGGGAATTACTAGGCCATTTTATGGGCTCTTTTACCAGCTGGGAATAGTGAGTAAAGCCATACAGATACTTGGAGCTATCGCAGGGCTAGCTGTAGCAGGATACACAGGAATACTCCTTACCGTCACAAACCGCCCTGTCTGGGCAAACAACAACTTACTAGGATTTCTCTTCATGGTCTCTGGTGTCTCAACAGGAGCAGCTATGATCAGCTTACTAGCTGCTAGCAAGAGGAGACAGCACGAAGGAGCTCTTTACTCTGTTCACCGCATGGACACTTGGCTGCTTATACTGGAGCTAATCCTAGTTGTTACACTAGTAATATGGCTATCTCCAATAATATCCTGGGCTTCCGCAGCCGCCCCAGGATGGTTACTCTCGTGGGGGGTAATATTACTGCTGGGAGTAGTAATAATAGGGTTGCTGATACCTCTGGCGCTACAGTGGAATCCGAGGATCCTGCCAGGAAGCGCGTTACTTGCAGCAGTACTGGTACTTGTAGGAGGATTCGTACTGAGGCTAGTTGTCGTGGTATCTTCTGAGTTCCTTGATAGGATCAGGGTGTAACTAGCTATGATTAGACTAAGAAGAAATAAAATATTGATTCTGCTAGCCTTGTCCATCGTGCTGCTTGTAGGATGTAGCCCGGAGGCGGAGAGAACTAGAGGTGGAGGCCCTGGAGCTGATATTAGAAACAGGGGGCCTGTCGTGCGCTTACACGACGGCGCAAACCCAGCATACAAGGTCCCCGAGGAACTGCCAACCCCTTGGATCATGGACACGTCCGAGCAGTAGTATCTTGAAAGAGGAGGATCATGCAGGTCAGAGCTTATAGGTCGCTACAGGACATTCGGACCTCTAATCCGGAGTACTCTCCATGGATAGACCTGATAGAGCTGACTTTTGAGGAGTGTGACAAACCGGAATGGTCGCAGGTCGAGATCTTCCCAAATATCGGATCCCGAGATCCTGCACCATATATCCATGGGGCTAACATCACCCTAAGACAGCAGCTACTGCAGGATTGGGCTCACAAACTCCTTACTAAGGGAATAGGAGAATCCGAGAGTATCAATAAAATGATCGAGAGCAACCTTCCTGAGCTGACCGCTGCAGCCATCAGCCAGGATATGGCCAATGCTGAGACCATTTGCAGTCAATATGGCCTGGACGAGAAATCTGTGGAGCTGATGTTACCCTTACTAGTAACCCCTCTGCTAAGATCCATATCGATCAAGGCTGCAAGCTACGCAGTAATCGATGCTGGAGAGAGAAGGTATTGTCCTATATGTGGCGCATGGCCCTTGCTACTGGAATATCGAGGATTGGATAGAAGCCGATACCTTAGATGCGGCAGATGCGCCTTCGGATGGGAGATTAGCTGGTCCATTTGTCCCTTCTGCGGAAATAGAGATCACAGATCACTCGAATCTATCTCAACACAGGTAAACAGCTTAAGAAAAGTAGAGACCTGCTCTCAGTGCAAGAGTTATATCAAAGCCATCACTACTTTGGACGCCCTGCATCCTGATGAGCTGCTGGCAGAGGACCTGGCATCCGTAGAGTTGGATCTCATAGCGCTATCAAACGGCTTTCAAAGGCCGAGCGGACTCGGATTTCAGCCTATAACCTTGGTTACCCTTAAGGGAAGCAGGAGAGGTCTCTGGCCATGGATAAAGACCTAAGGTCAACGGAAGATCTGGTTAGACCATCAACGTTTTGTAAATACTTGCTATATGCCCTCCAGGCTAGTGAAGGCAGAAGAAAGAAGCGGAAGAGAAACACAACTCCGGATGCCATTGGGATGGGCATCAAAAGAGATATCATGGAATCTGTGGTCCGTGAGGACCCATCCCCTGAAAGCTTTCAACAATGGTTGGCAGCATACTGTCTCAGGCAGGGCACGGGAGATGGCCCATTTAGAGCAATGGCTATAGATCTCTACTATGAGTGGCAGACTGCCCTAACATCAGCTGAGTTCCAGCAATGGTTGCTATCCGGAGCACCCTCGGAGGATACTGAGCCAGACTCTTCTTCCGCATGCCAGTTACAAAAAAATTTGGTCTCCTAATAATCATCATCAGATAGACCAAAAATCTATGGTAGCGTATACTTATCTTTGCCTAGTTTTCGACTTTAGGGAGAATCCTTGCTATGCTAATCCGCCCTGCAAGTACCGCAGATCTAGCAAACATTAATAGGATTATCCAACTGAACGAAGAAGATCCAGAGGCTCAAACATCGGACATACCAAGCTACATCCAGCATGAACTGAAGACAGGAGAGATGTACGTTGCTGAAGATCCAGACGGTGAGCTGATTGGCTTCTCCGCTGTACTGAACCGAGGGCAAGTTCACTATCTAGCCGAACTATTCGTGCATCCTCAAAAGCAATCCCAAAAAGTAGGGCAGGCTTTGCTAGATGTGGCACTTAAGGGCAAAACAGGGATTAAGTGTACTGTGTCATCGGAGGACAAAAGAGCACTTGCTCTTTATATAAGACAAGGTATGCAACCTCGATGGCAGAACTTCGTGCTTAGAGCAGCAAAAGATGAGATAAAAACACCTTTGAAGAATCTTCAAGAGCAAGTGGAAATCGTCAAAGCCGCACAGCGAGATCCTAGAGTACTCAGTATTGATTCGCAGGTTTCCGGCAGACATAGGACTCAGGACCTGGAATACTTGGAAGAAACGGGCTATGTACCTTTGCTCGTCTCCATATCAGGGGAAACACAAGGATACGCGTACTACCAGATTAATCAATCCACAAGTCGTTGTGAGATTGGACCGATAGCATCCCTGAATAGCAAGTTATCCAAGGACATTACACTCTCCATCGTCAATTTCTGCCTACAACAGACGGCCTTCAAAACCCTGAGCATCTCAGTTCCAGGACCGCATCCTGCGCTTCGTCCTCTACTGGCATCGGGATTCAAGATAACATACGTAGAGACTTTTCTATCAAGCGAGGTTTTCTTTGACCCACAGGAGTATATTATGCTAGTGGATATACTATGAATTCATGGCATGCAGACCCAGTAATAGTTGTCCCCTATGATCCTGAATGGCCTAATCTATTCCAAGCTTTCGCTCACGATATCAGACTAGCCTTAGGAGAAGTAGCACTGCGAATAGACCACATAGGATCGACTTCAGTTATGGGTCTGGCTGCCAAACCGGTAATAGACATTCAGATATCGGTCGAGTCTCTGGAGCCTATGTCTCGCTACTTAGGCCCTCTTACAGATTTAGGTTACGTCTGGATAGTCGATAACCCGGATGTGACCAAACGATACTTTCGTGAGCCCCCAGGTCAAGCCAGAACTCATGTACACGTACGTAAAGCTGGGAGCCTTTCGGAGCAGCTATCGCTGCTGTTCAGGGATTATCTCAGAGTTCACCCTCAAACGGCACAGGAATATGCACAATTGAAATATAAGCTGGCAAGGAAGTTCAAAAACGACCGGGAAAAGTACACAGAATCCAAGAGTCCTTTTATATGGAATACTATACGAAGAGCAAGTGAATGGTCTCAGGTAGCTGGCTGGGAACCTGGATCATCCGACGCTTAGAGTTTGGAGGAAACATAGCATGACTAGCACACAGATAGAAGATATTGTAAAGGGCATCCATGACAGTACTTACGAGATAGAAACTGAGAGTCGTCTGGCAAGAGTGGGTCTGAAAGATACTCAGGACATAGCCAGTATCCTTGCAAAATATTCCTGGCTATATAATTTGGAAACCCTAGAAACAATAAGAGAAGCTTATGATTCCGAGACCGAGCCCAAGCAGAGGGAGCGCCTCAGGCGCATATACTACTACCTGCTAGATGGCTACATCGAAACACAAACAGCCGAGATAGACGATCGCATCGTCTCATTCGAAATGAACGCTGTAGTCAATATAGATGGGCAGAAAGTACCATACCATAACCTTCATAGGCTCATATCAGAAGAACCTGACTATGACAAAAGAGATAGGATCAGGCAGGCTATGCTTGGGGTGGTTGAGCAAACCAACCCTGACAGAATGGAGATCATTCGTAAGAGGTTACAGGTGCTTTCGGACGAGTTTGGATACTACTCCTACACAGCCTACAACAGTGAGAAGAAAAGACTTGACTATGATCTGTTGAGATCTCAGCTCCAAGCATTCATGTCCGAGACCGAAGATCTATACCGAGAACTCATGGGGGAATGGGTAGCTAAGGCCCTAAATCGGCGCCTTGGAGAGATAGGCAGCCACCACTTTGCTTATATGGACAGAAAGCCAGAGTACGACCAGTACTTCCCCAAAGATAAGTTGGTGGATACGTACCGTCGCACGATGGCGGGGATGGGGATAAACGTGGACGAGCAATCTAACATACATCTTGATACGGAAGATCGTCCCAAAAAGAATCCCAGAGCCGTATGCTATGCCCCAGATCCGCCGTTCGAAGTGCACCTCGTCATCAAGCCTATCGGTGGCATGGACGATTACGACGCATTCTTCCACGAGGCAGGACATGCCCAGCACTACGGCAACGTCAGGGCAGATCTGGACTACATCTATAAGGTCATAGGTACCAGCTATGCCCTGACAGAGATCTACAGTTTCCTTATGGAGTTCCTCACCATGAACCCCAATTGGTTGATCGATATGCTGGGTGTGCCAGAGGACAAAGCCAAGGAGATTTCTTACTACAGCAAGCTCTCAGAGTTCTTCCTACTCCGCAGATATATAGCCAAGCTGAACTATGAGCTGCTGTTCTTTGAAAACCCAATGGACGAACACAGAAACATGCAGCTCTATACTGACGAGCTATCTTCTGCCACGGGATTTATTTATCCACCACAGAACTTCGTGAACGACATGGATAGCGGATACTACTCCGCGGACTACCTGAGAGCATGGATAACTGAAGCCATGCTTAGGGAGCATCTACAAGGCACATATGGTGATAGATGGTACAGCAATCCAGACGCAGGGAAGTTCCTGAAGGGCCTATGGAGTAGCGGTGAGAGTATGGAGAACGAAGATGTAGCAAGACAGATAGGTTATGCGCCTTTTGACGTGCAGCCGCTCATAAGACAATTCACCATGTTGAAGGATCTACACCCCAATGCATGAAGAGTACAAGGATTTTCAGAAATCCGCCGTGGAAATAGCCGAGCACGTCGGTAGTTGGCTAAGAGAACAGTTCGGAGAGAAAATTCAGACACGTCTGAAGGCAGACGACTCCGTAGTCACAGAGCTGGATTTGGCAGCTGAGAAGATTATCCTGGAGCAAATAAGAAGGAGATACCCAGATCATAAGGTCCTGGGAGAGGAGCTATCGCCACATCAGCTAATGGACCACTGGACTTGGGTGGTGGACCCAATCGACGGGACCCGTAACTTCGCGCTGGGGATTCCCATATGGGCAGTATCAGTGGCACTCATGGAGAATAGCGAGCCGGTAGCAGCTGCTATACACCTGCCAGTGACGAGCGAAACTTACCATGCTTCCAAGGGCAATGGAGCATGGCTGAATACGCATCGCATAGAAGTCGGGCAGAAGGAGCAACTAAAGGACGCCATCGCCTCCACGGATCTATTGCCCATTGATTATGCTCAACGAATACCCCCTCTTGTCCTACAGGGGATCTTCATGGCCGTTAGACGAACAAGGATGCTTGGGTCGGTCTGCTGTGGCATGTGCTATGTTGCTTCTGGCAAGCTGGATCTATACTACCGTCCAGAAGTAAACGTATGGGATGTAGCTGCAGGAGTCTTGATCGTGAGAGAAGCCAGAGGCGAAGTTAGGTCCTTCGACGGTAAAGATTGGGATTCTAGAACCAGCTCTATACTTGTAGCTAACTCTGCATTAGTACAGAAATTCCTGGATCTCAAATCAGATTTGAACGCTAAGTACGGCTTTGAGGTGGATTAACCACCTCAAAGCCACTCCTTGTATATCTCTAGAGCTATCCTGGCAATAGCGATCTCACCTTCGTGATCAACCTTCCATGAAAGGTCCCTGAGATCTTTAGTCAGTATACATATTACCCATTGTCTACCATCAGAGAACCTTATGAGAGCAACATCATTTCTTACCCCATCTACGGCTCCCGTTTTGTTAGCTACTATAGCGCTGTCGTAGCCGCCACTAACGGAATCATAATCTATCGGAAGAAGCCTGGGGATCATACTCCTATCATGCTGCTTGGCAAGTATAGCTATCATCTCTTCGCAGGCACTCTCGCTAACCACTTTCCCCTCTGCCAGCTTCTGGAAGATCATCATTATATCTCTTGGCGTTGTTCTACCTAATCCTTTTGGCTGCTCAGGATTAATGCTTTTGAAGCCTACCATACGATGAAGCCTGGTATTATAGGCACCTATAGAATCCATACAACGATTAATAGCATCTATCCCTAGATAATCTATAAGCATGTTCGTCGCAACGTTATCACTTAGAGCGATCATGGCCACACATAGATCCCATAGCGTGAGCTGTAGGCCTGAGCGGAACTCCTTCAGGATGCCTGAGCCGCCGGTTCTAAATCTATCTTCTAGAGTTAGCCTATCATCTAGAGAAACATTGTCCTCATAGACTCGCCTAAATAGTTCTATCATGATAGGGACCTTGATCACGCTAGCTGTGTTGAACATCTCATCAGCATTAATGAACAGCTCTCTTCCCTGTGTCAGGTCCTTTGCTGCGATGCCGAAATAACCTACGGAATCTATAATATTTGTTATTCTCTCTTGTAGAGACAAACCTACCACCTCGTTATATTGATACTCAAACCGAGATTATAACCTCGTGCGGCCATATATCCGTCAATAAATTCTGGGTAAATTGTATAGCTCTAGCTTTATACTTATAGCTGATAGCCGGATATCTCTTCTGGTATATGTCTTGCTGATCAATCTGCCGACCAAGACTAATATACGACTTAGAGGTTGCGATGGAAAGAACAGTAACAATCAATAGTAATGGAATCAGTTTATTTGGAATCATTCATACTCCCGAAATTTCCTCGCCAGGACCCGCAGTGCTAATGCTTCATGGCCTGGGAGGTACCCACATAGAGGCACACTTTATCTATACCAAGACAGCTAGGGCACTAGCATCCAGAGGAATTACAGCCCTCAGATTTGATTTCAGAGGCTCGGGAGATAGTCAGGGAGATTTTATGAATACCACCCCACAGGGTGAGATAGATGACGCAAATGCGGCTTTGGATTTCCTGATGTCCCAACCAGAGGTGGATCGCTCCAAAATAGGAGTACTGGGCTTAAGCATGGGAGGCTTTGTAGCTGCCTGTCTAGCTGGACAGAGGCAGGAGGTGAAAGCTCTTGTGTTATGGTCCGCAGTGGCTAACATGGGAGAGCTACTAGACAGCAACACAGATGATATGAGACTGACACAGCTACAGTCCTCAGGGTATGTAGACCTTGGAGGCATTCCGCTAAGCAAGGAATTTATCGAGCAAGCACACCAGATCATACCGGAAGAAAGGGTAAAGCAGTATAAAGGGCCTGCGCTAGTAATACATGGATCTAACGACGAGACTGTTCCCATTGAACATGCTTATAGGTTCAAGAACGCGCTTGGAGATCAGGCCAGGCTAATGATCGTAGACGGAGCTGATCACGTTTTCTCCTCACTAGAATGGGAGAGGACTGTAATCAATGAGACTGTAAATTGGTTCAAGATACTTGACACTGCACCGGTCGCAAGATAGCATAAGCTGCGTTCATAAAAACTAGAAAGAGGATGGTGTCGATATGCCATATGTCATTACAGAGCCATGCATAGGAGTCAAGGATGCTTCCTGCGTGGAGGTCTGTCCTGTAGATTGCATATACACCGACGATGAAGCTCCCATGTACTATATACACCCAGACGAATGTATAGACTGTGGGGCGTGTGAGCCCGAGTGCCCGGTAAGCGCCATCTACCCGGAGGATAGCGTGCCCGAGCAGTGGCAGCACTACATACAGATCAACGCAGATTATTTCAAAGATAAATAAGCTTATTAGAAGGAGTGACGCAACCGGCCATGCTCAGAAAGTTATTACTTTACCTCAGTAATCAGGCTTGGTTGCGTCATTTTATCTCAAGGTATCCTGCGTTTAGAACCATAGCCTGGCGCTTTGTAGCCGGAGAGACCATAGAGTCTGCATTCAGAGTCGTCCAGAAACTGCGTGAACAAGGTATAGAGAGTGCCCTCGACTACCTCGGAGAGAACGTTACTGATCTATCTTCTGCTAGGGAATCCACAGACTTCTATATAAATCTGCTTGATAGAATGCATGCCTCCGGCATAGGTAACTATGTGTCCCTCAAGCTCACACAACTTGGCCTAGATATAGACGAAGAGATATGCAAGCGTCACTTAGAAGAGATAGTCTCTAAGGCCGAAGGATATAACATATTCGTCCGCATAGATATGGAGAGTAGTGCTTATACCCAGAAGACCCTGGATATCTTCAAAGAGCTCTACCTGAGCCATAAGAACCTCGGAGTGGTCATCCAGAGCTATCTGCACCGATCGTATCAGGACGTCCAGGAACTAGTCCAGATGGGTGCGCGCATCAGGCTGTGCAAGGGAGCATACTTAGAACCACCGGAGGTGGCGTTTCAAGATAAGAAGGATGTAGATAGAAACTACATACTCCTGATGGAGTATCTACTCATAAACGGTAACTACCCGGCCATAGCTACTCATGATGAGAGAATAATAAACCACGCAAAGAACTTCGTACAGAAGAATTCTATACCCATCGATAACTTTGAGTTCCAGATGCTGTACGGCGTTAGGAGAGACCTTCAACATGCGTTGGCCACCGAGGGCTACCATGTAAGATGCTACGTTCCATTTGGTAAAGAATGGTACCCGTACTTCATGAGAAGGCTTGCTGAGAGACCAGCCAATGTTGAGTTCGTAGTGCGCAGCATTATAAGAGAAGCTATAAGTTAGTCGCCCTGAGGATTGGGGGCCTCATCCTTCTTTTCAGAGGCATAGTCTTCCGATATGATGTCATCTATGGTCAGTAGTTCCTCCTCAGGAGAAACATCCTCTTCCTCAAAGGATTCGAAAATCAGCTCATCCTGCGCTTCTTCCTTACCCAGAGCCAAATCCGCCTCGGTAGCTGCCTTCTGAAGCCAATGAGGAACGGCCTCCTCAGAGTACTTAGACACCTCAAGCAACCAATCCGGAAGCACCGACTGCTCTTCCAGCTTAGCGCCACAACGGTTGCAGTAGTTACTACCCGCCCTATTGGCTAAACCACATACTTGACAGTAGATAGCAGACACGTCTCCTCCTAAGGATATCTCTATTTGAATCGCCTATAGTACTCCGCCCTAGCTTCAGAGACTGTTTGCCTGAGCCTGGACCATCTATACCCCAGATTCGACTTGGGGCTACCAGAGCGGGCAGAGGTTCGCCCATCCCGCATGTACAGATAGAATTTTATCATGGCCTTCAAGAGGTCAAATATCAGCTCTTCTATAGCTACTGGCAGGCGATCCCGCCAGGTCGAGCGAGAAGATGACATATTACTGCTAGAAAACCCGCGATCAAACCTGCTCCAGAAACCACTACCAGATGCCAATGGAGTTGCACAGGTCAAGCAGTAAGCAGCATCTGGAGGATTGATTCTTCCACACCTATCACAGGTCTTCATCATAATATTCCCTTCGCGCATCCAAAGTTTATTAATTAAACACCAAATCAGGGAAGATGACCTCCCCTGATTTGGTTGGGTTACAGAGGGCAATTTAGATAAGGTACTTGTCCAGTACACCCTGCAGGAAGTAGAGAATAAAGGCTAGAGTGACTATCCACAGTCCTGGATGTATCTTCTTAGCTTTACCAGTAAAGATTTGTATCAAAGTGTAGAGTATGATGCCCGCGCCGATACCGTCCGTGATCGAATAAGTGAAGGGCATTACTATCATAGTGATAGCTGCGGGGAAACCAACCTCAAAATTTCCAAAAGGTATAGTGGATCTTGGCCCGGAAGCTGTATGCTCGACCTCGTCAGCGGTTTCCTCGGACTCAGCAAGAGTAGTCATCATCATCCAACCCACTAACACGAGGGCCGGAGCAGTTGCTTGAGCAGGTATCACAGATGCCAAGGGTGACAGGAACATCATTAGCAAGAAACATATACCTGTCACTACAGAAGTCAGGCCAGTGCGTCCCCCGGCTTCTATACCAGCAGCACTTTCGATATAAGTGGTGGCACTAGAGGCATTCGCGAAACCGCCTACCACAGCCGCAAGGGAGTCTACCAGCAGAGGCTTCTTGACATCAGGGAAATTACCCTGTTCATCAAGATAACCAGCCTTACTACCAACACCAACGAGAGTACCCATGGTATCGAAGAAATCACTTAGCATTATCGAGAAGATGACCAGCAGGGCACTTATTATGCCAAGCTTGTTGAACACTCCTGTAAGGCTCACATTACCTATGGTGCTGAAGTCAGGAGCAGAGACTATACTGCTTGGCCACTGTGCGACGCCAGGCACAGACCAGGCACTACGATCAAAAAACATGGTGTTTATGATAGTAGCAAACAGCGTTGTTAGGAGAATGCCTATAAGCAAGTAGGCATTACCTATGATGGGATGTATCCTCGACCCCACACTCCTGAGGAAGATCATCACCATCATGCCAAATACGAACACCAGAATAGGAAAGGTTGTTAGGTCTCCCAACCTGACAGCTGTAGTATCTGGTGTACCAGGAACAACAAAGCCCGCGTTCACTAGGCCTATAAAGGCGAGAAATAGGCCGATACCTACCGCTATAGCTCTCTTGAGCTCGGTAGGTATCGCCCTCATGATAGCCTCTCGGAAGTTAGTCTGAGTTAGCACCAAGATGATCAGTCCTTCGATGACTATCACACCCATAGCTTCGGCAGGAGTGAGCCCCATAGCAGCAATAAGCTGATAGGCAACTACAGCATTGAGCCCCATACCACTAGCTATCGCAAATGCCTTGTTGGTATACAAACCCATCAGAATAGTCATCACGCCGGCTACGAGAGCGGTAGCTGTGAGGGTGGCAGCCGGGGGAAGCCCCCTGCCTTGCAGGCTTAGCACCGAAGGATTAACAAATACGATGTATGACATCACCATGAAAGTGGTAATGCCAGCCATAACCTCGGTCCTTACAGTAGTGCCATACTCGGAGAGCTTGAAAACTCGGTCCAGCAACCCTCTCGAAGGGACGGCACCGGTCTCAGCTGATACATTCGACATAGAATATCCCTCTCCTTGAAAGATAATATGTATTTAGACAGAAGTATTATAAGTGTTCGCAAGCTACTGTTTGCAAACAGTTCGATGTTATAATTCTGTTTAGATAACATTCAGTCGGAAAGGCCCCTCAGATGGACCCTCACGACCGGTTAGCCAAGATATCTCCTACTGTAGCTAGAGCTCTAAGGATCTCAGGATATAGCAACCTGGAATCATTATCCCAGGTGACGGTAGAGGAGTTCTTGTCTACCGTCAGGGTCAACTATTCCGATCTGCAAAAGATTAGAGAAGCACTACGATCACAGGGACTGGATTTTAAGGAAGATAAAGTCAGATTTCCACTTATTAATCCTCTGCTGATCCAGCAAGTAGCATCCGAAGGCATAGACCTATCTCAGACTAGTCTGTCGAGCATTGGATTACCCAGTTGGGCACAGAGACCTCTAGCATCGGCAGGGATAACTACCGTACAGGATTTGGCTTCATCCTCAACGTTCTATATCAGAGCCATACTAGGCTATGTTGGCCGATCTCAGGCACTTGTAAAACAGTACACAGAAGAGTACTTAATGAAGCTGTTGAGATTATCCAAGTCTCATGAAGTGGATAAAAGCCTTGAAAACCTCGAACTTAGCCCTAGAGTTAGAGGCGTATTGCGAAGAGCCGGCATATTTACGGCAGATCAGCTGTATAGACTAACGGATGAGGATCTTCTCAAGCTCAAGGGGTTAGGTAAATCCGCACTGGAGGAGATAAGGGCTGCAAGGCTAGGCAATGAAGGTCGGGACATCTCTGTTGAGAAAGCTGAAGAAGCCGAACAAGTTCAGGAAGAGGGAGGCTTTAGTATTACACCCGTCATAGCTAACCACCCCATCTCGAAGCTACCGCTATCAATTTCGATCATACATAGATTAGAGCTAGCAGGTATCAGGACCATAGGAGATATCACAGGGAAGAATCTCTCGCGACTCCAGGAGATACCTAGAATCGGGAAGGTAACTGCGAAAAGGATATTAGAGGCTATACAAAGCTACTCTGAACAACTCCCCTCAGATGTAGAGCTGCGACCCGAAACCACTCAAGAAGATACTGACATTATAGAGCTAGACAAAGAGATCACAAAGCTCATCCAAACTATTAAGTCGCCCAGAGTACGAAGAGTGCTCGAAGCTAGATTTGGAGTAAGTGGCAAGATACTCACTCTTCAGGAAATAGGCTCAGAGTTAAACATATCTAAGGAACGCGTAAGGCAGCTTGAGGAGAGGGGCCTAAGGCTTATCAGGAAACAAAACAGCGACCTGATAGCAAGATTGATTAATCCTGCTGTTGATGCCATGAAGGTAGTTGGCGGAGTAGCCACACTCAGATACCTATTAGATCGATTCCACAATACTTACAAAGTACATAATCTAAATCCTGCAGGAGCGGCTCGGTTCCTGTTCGAGATAAGTGATGTGTTAGTTCCGCTGCAAGGTCGAAGGTTCGCACTCAGGGAAGCTCCAGTGCAACAGGTAGAAGACCTGCAAGAGCTCATGAAAGGGCTACTGGTCAAAAGGCTTAGTCCCATGCCCATCAGGAGCTTGGAAGAACTACTGGCATCAAACAGTGATTATGTCACATTAAAGACTACTTACCCTAACTTTTCACTAGAAGAGTTCGTGAGAGCCACCCCTGGCTTATACATCACCCCTTCGGGAGACGTTGCGCTACAGGAATGGAAGAGAACTAAGATAGACAATATAGTCATGGCTCTAAGGGAGATAGGTAAACCAGCTCATTACAAGACTATAACTAAGCATGTAATCGATCACCTCCAAGACAGCACCTCTCCAGGACCTATAAGTACAGAGAGCATATATAACATACTATTGACAGAACCTTATTTCATGCGCCTTGGTAGAGGATTATTCGGATTGACCGAATGGGGCACCGTAGATAAAGAGCTGGAATCTATAATAGAAAACATGATGCTGACAGTTGGAAAACCTCTGCATGCAGAAGAGATAGCTGAAGCAATAGGTCGCGACCCCAAGGACATTAGTAGGGTTCTAATAGCAAGCCCCAGGTTTATCCCTATAAGAGAGAACTATTGGCTATTTGGAGAGGAGTATGACGCTAAGTCTGTGTCATCTAGACACAGACTGCAGAAAACCGTGAGAGAGCTTGTCAGGACACCTGCTGGGAGCATAGTAGCTCGAATACAAATCAGCAGATCTACCTATAGAAGTGGCAGTCTAGCAGTAAGCTCTGATCTTCACGCTATATTCCCCTCCGAGGGAGAGATAGTGGCAAAGTGCGGTGACACACAGGAGTCTACCCACACCTACAGGTTACATAGAGGCAGATCACATATATCCGGACTACGCATGTTCATGAGATCTCACCAGGTAACACCGGGACAAAGTATATATATAGAAGCTCTACAGTCAGGTGAGTACCGATACAGGTTATATACTGAAGAGCAGTGGGCCAGAAGATTAAGTCAGGAAAACTCTTAGCAATCTATTCGGCCTTATTTGCGTCCTACTGTGACACGAGTTCTCGTAGTTGCTCAAGCGAATGCAAGAATAACTTACCATCTTCTCTAGATAAAATACCTTGATGTATCAGCCATTCCAGGTTTATCGCAGCGCTCTCCTTGGAAATCCCTGCTAGCACTGCCAGCTCTTTCGTGTCCGGCACTCCCTTGAGCCATATTCTATCCTCTTGCTGTACACCTAACTCATCAGCTACCTGTATCAGCAGATTCGCCAACCTAGCTAGGCCAGAACTGATGGCGGACATCTCTAATATCCAATGCAAGCCACATGCTGCTTCGTACAGACCTTTTATTAGTTCGACCGCTGATTGATCATCTTTTGGCAAGAATCCCCAGCCCAAAGATTCATCCCAGCTAACGCACACTGCTTGCCCAACTGGTTCAAATCTAACCAGACTGGTAGCCTGGGATTTACTGATCGGCAGGATCAGCTTTCCATGTTCTATCCGTCCTATTCTCGAAGGTCTGCCAGACACCTTTTGTTCGTACACGTTTAACTTACCATCAAGCAGTAACGTTGGAGACTCCACAGCTACAGTCTCAGGTGCCGAATATACTATTTTATTGCCTGAGCTTATATCGAGCTCTGTCTCGTCCAGATCTATCAAGATGTAACCCGAGACCAGGAGCTTGTACCCGAGATCCCCCATTCGCCAGGAGAACTCACTTTTTATCGTCAAAGTTACCACCTTGCAACAGATTCTCCAATCGCTTTTGCAACTCGGTGTACTCTTCGATGATCAATCTGGATCTATGTTCATCAAGGAAAATGCCAGGATCCATAAGCACTCTTTCTATCTCTGACAAGCGAGCACGGATAGACTCAGCAACAGCCTCTGGCTCATCTCCCTGAGAATC
Organism: Thermobaculum sp. T2p; assembly: GCF_059335935.1. NCBI lineage: Bacteria > Bacillati > Chloroflexota > Chloroflexia > Thermobaculales (SeqCode) > Thermobaculaceae (SeqCode) > Thermobaculum (SeqCode) > Thermobaculum sp. T2p. Next base: position 43,617 of record NZ_JANZYQ010000027.1, on the reverse strand, counting down.
TTCACTCCCTGCTTGGCTATCTATCTGACTAGATGGACGAGATTCATTACTCTTGCTCAGGTTCAAGTATTCCTGAAGTACAGCCGCGAGCTCTCCCTGGTTTTCATATAGGGCAGGGTCTTCCAACGCGTTCTTGAGTTCCCGTAGCCTTCTTTGTGCTTCAGGCTCTAACTCATCAGGCTCTAAGGATGCAGAACCCAGCATTTCCAACTGCTCTAGCAAGGAAGCCTTCTTTTCCCAGCGCTCATTCAGATCCTGCAGTCTACCTTGAAGTTCTCCGTATTCAGATAGGAGAGAATAATAGTGCTCCCGATCCTGGTACAAGCTATTATCTTCAAGATGAGCTTGCAGCTCCTGGAGGCGTTCCTCAGTATCGCTGATTTCAGTTTCGAGGTCTTGAACTTGCGCACGCAATCTAAGGATCTCTCTTTCCTTAGTGTGGGGCTTCTTGGTAGCTTTATGCTGCACCTGCACCGGAGCAGGCTTAGTGCTTACCTCCAGCTTACCCTCAGACACCTTAGCCTTATAATCCGTGTAGTTGCCCAAGTATGATGTAATATGCGTATCCTCTACAACGATTATCTTCTGGGCAAATTTATTTATAAAGTATCGATCGTGAGATACTACTACGCAAGTACCAGGGAACTCACAAATAGCAGACTCCAACACCTCCTTGCTAGCTATGTCCAGATGGTTTGTGGGCTCATCCAGAAGCAGTGTATTTACGGGTCTTAGCAGCAGCAGGAGCAATGCGAGCCTGCTTCTCTCACCACCACTGAGCACGGATATATATTTCTCTACATCATCACCTCTAAATAGGAATCTACCGAGTAGGTCACGGATATCAGTGACTGTCCATTCCTGTGGAGCTTGCTCCAGAACTAGGTCATATATGGTCTTGTCGCTCTGCAGGATCTCTGCCTGATGCTGGTCGTAATATCCGAGCCTGACGTTATATCCAAAGCGTATCGAGCCGGAGGAAGGCTCTTCCACGCCTGCCAGTATTTTCAGGAGGGTAGTTTTACCACTCCCGTTGGGACCTATTATGGCAATCTTGTCACCACGCTCCACAAGGAGATCTATGCCTTCTAGAATCTTGTGAGAGCCATAGGACTTGGAGATGTTCTTCAGAGCGAATACTTCTCGACCGCTGTGACCAGCATAGTTGAACTTGAAGGATATCTTCCTCGAGAAGATCTTCGGCGCTTCGACCTTCTCTATCTTCTGAAGCATCTTCTCTCGGCTTTGCACCGCTCTGGCTTTGGTCGCCTTGTAACGAAATCGCTCTATAAAAGCCCTCTGCCTCTCAAGATACTTCTGCTGTCTCTGGAAGGACTCAAGCTGATCCTGAAGCCTTCGCTCCTTCTCTGCAACATACCAGCTGTAGTTACCTTGATAATCCGTGGCCTTACCATCCTGCAACTCGATAGTACGAGTAGTCAACTTATCCAGGAGATATCGATCGTGCGAAACCAGGATCACAGCACCTTTGTAGCGTACTAGAAAATCTTCAAGCCACTCGATAGCATGCAGATCCAGATGATTGGTAGGTTCATCCAGTAGAAGTATATCTGGCTCCTCCAGCAATACCTTGGCGAGCGCTACACGGCTCTTCCATCCACCGCTGAAATTCGATACTACCCTTGAGAGATCGTTGGGTGTGAATCCCAAGCCATGTAGTACCTTACCTACTTCCCTCTCGATCGTGTAGCCTCCAAGCCTTTCAAACTCAGAGCTGAGTCGCTGGTACTCGGCAAGCAGATGGTCCAGCTCTTCCCCTGTAAGCACGGACATCTCCTGTTCGAGCTTGCGCTGCTTGGACTCTATCTCTAGCACATCTCCAAACACGGAAAGCATCTCGTCATGTAGAGTTCTGCTGGAGACTATGAAGCTGTCTTGAGGCAGATAGCCAACCTTGAGCCCCGGAAGAAGAACTATCTTGCCTCCCGAGGGCCGTAGTTCGCCGCTGATAGCCCTAAGCAGAGTGCTCTTGCCAGCGCCATTGGCCCCAACTAAGGCTACCTTTTCTCCGGCATTAACCTTGAAGCTTACGCCGGAGAGTATTGGCTTTCCATCTAGAATTATCTCGAGATCTATAACCTGCAGCATAGAAAACACTCAATAAATTGTCATCTTGTGTTTATAAAGATTCTACACCAACAAACTACATAAGGGGTGGAACATGACCACCCCTTATGTAGTTTGTTGCAGAATGTATAAGCTATTCTGCTAATGACTCGCTTGGCACCTTGGAAGGTGTAACAGGTAATTTACTAGTTTCCCTTCTGTCAAATACACCAAACAGCCAGTCCACCAGCACGCTTGCCTTGTTCTTGAAGCCTTCGAGCTTATACAGATACACAGCGCGCCACACAAGCCATCCTACAAACCCGCTGAACTTTATACCCATTATGTTGGCCACAGCATTGTTCTTACCAAGGCTAACGAGCTCACCCTGGTACTTATACTTCAAAGGCTCCAGTGGTTCGTTCTTCAGAGTATGAATTATATTGATAGCCGCAGTCTTCCCGCCAGCGATAGCCACAGGTGCGTTGGGAGGAAGTGGCCTCTGCTCACCGGGCATAAAGTACATCGCGCAGTCACCAATCACATATACTTCGGGGTGGTCAGGCAACTGCATGAAGTCATTAACTCTGACCCTGCCATCCCTGCCTTTCTCTCCTGGCAGATCGGCGATCAAAGGATTGGCCTTCACACCTGCTGTCCACACTACAGTCTCACTCGGAATGAAGCTCCCATCCTTGATGCGCACCCCACCCTTCTCTACATCAGCCACAGGAGTATTGAGAAGGACTTCTACACCCTTCGATTGTAGGGTTTTCATTGCATTCTGGCGCAGCTGATCATCCAGAGCAAGGAGGATACGATCCAGGGCCTCAACCAATACAACCCTCACCTCGCTGGGATCTATTCTAGGATACTCCTTGAGAAGTACGTGGCTCGCCAGGTCACGCAGGGACGCCGCAAGCTCCACTCCTGTGGGACCAGCTCCTACAATCACGAAAGTCAGCAGTCTGCGGCGGACTTCAGGATCCTGCTCTACCTCGGCGCGCTCGAAGGCATCTATTATGTGATTACGTAGCTCTATGCCATCGCTGATTGTCTTCAGAGTGAACGAATTTTCCTCCGCACTGGCAAGACCAAAGAAGTTATTGGTCGCGCCCAGAGCCACTACCAAATAGTCATAGTAGATCGGGCCGTCATCAGTATAGACGCACTTATCTTCTATGGATATCTTTTGCACATTGCTTTCCTGAAAGCGGAAGCCATCGGCCTGAGTAGCATACCTTACTGGATGGGTAACATTATCCGGTTCAACCCCCCCAGTCGCAACTTGATAGAGTATAGGCGTAAACAGGTGGAAATTAGCACGATCCACCAGTAATACATCCAAATCCAGGCCATCTCTGTTGCGAGCTAAGGTTCTTGCGGCTGATAACCCTCCGAAACCCGCTCCTAATACTACCACCCGAGTAGAGTTGTTGCTTGAGTAATAGCCCCCTCCTCTACGCGTTGCCTGCAATGCAACCAAAGCTCCTACCGATCCTAAGAGTCCTATCCCGAGTAAAGCCTTTTTCATTCCAGCTCCCCTAGCAAAATTTACTTTTGATGAGAAGACTTTTATCGACAACTATCGTGACATCTACTTGCAAATAGGATAGCATAAATAGCCCATGAGTTCCTATTAGGATTCCAGACAAAAATATACCACCAGGATATCCTGGTGGTAATAAGCATACTGAGAATGAATTGCAGGAACCTCTATCGGCTAGCCGCTTCCTCTGCAACAGGCTGTCTACTGTTACGCCATTCGACCAGCTTAGCTAGCGGCTCTAGGTTATACTCAGGGCCATCAGCCCCCACTATTAGATGGGTTACGCCGGCTTCGACGTAGTAATCCGCCTTATCTACCCACTCATCATCTATCATTATGGAACGTTCTATCTCACTGGGATCTCTCCCTACCTTTTCACACCATTCATCTATAACTTTATTCAACTCCCTGGCCTCATCGGGAGTGCCAAAACCGTTCCAGGCATCTGCGTACTGTGCTACTAGGCGAAGAGTCACCTTTCTACCACTACCACCTATGAGAATGGGTATGTGACCTCTAACTGGACCCGGATTGAGCTTTTTCCAACGCTCAATGATTATAGGCAGCGATCTCTCCAGATCCTTCAGCCTGCTAGCAGCAGTTCCAAACTCGTAGCCATACTCTCTGTAATCTTTTTCAAACCATCCTGCACCGATACCAAGGATGAGTCTTCCTTTTGATATATGGTCCACCGTACGGGCCATATCTGCGAGCAGATTAGGGTTCCTGTAGGAGTTGCAGGTTACAAGGGCACCAATCTCCACTCGCTTCGTCACTTCGGCCATACCAGCTAGCATAGTCCAACACTCGAAGTGCTTACCATCAGGATCTCCCCATAGGGGAAAGAAATGGTCCCAATTATAAAGCACGTCTGCACCTATATTCTCTGCCCTTATCCAAGCATCTCTGATCTGGTCATAATCAGCATGCTGTGGCCTAATCTGCACTCCAACTCTAAGTCGCACGCAAAAACCTCCTAATATGGTGTTCTATTAGGGGAAGTACCACAGCTTAGTATAGCAATGAGTATGCCGGTCTTGGAAAGTAGTCTATATTGTCTTCTTTACCTATAGCCGTTGGAGTAGCGCTGTACCATCAAGCCAGTAGACTCTATCAACGCCTTTATCTCTTCAGGTGAAACTTCTTCCGGATCGTATTTCACCTGCACCAAGCGTGCAGGCAAGTTTATCACTACCTCCTCTATCCCAGGGACCCCATCTAGAGAACTATGGACAGCAGATCGATCACTATCCTGTGTCATACCAGGTACGTTGAAGCTCACGAGATCCAAAGTAGAAGCCACTTCCACACACTCCTTAGCGATTTATACGAAACGTACAGTTAAGGCACCATATCGAGATTGTACGGCTATAGGGGTTGGCCTTACCAGCCAGGGGACCACCACAGGCTGGGCAAGGAGCTTCCAATTCTACCACCTGATTAGGAGTAGACATCAGCTTTTCAGATATCTCGGCCATACGGTGTGTGAGCTTGTAATCTCCAACTGGATCTCTATCAAAAGTCTTCTCGTTAGTCTTAGGCTTAGCAGGTCCACCATACATTATCTATTCCTCACCAAGATAAGATTTGCGTACCATATCATTTTCTTGTAGCGCCTTAGCGCTATCAGCCAGTACTATCTTACCCGTTTCTATCACGTAGCCTCTATGAGCTATGCTCAAAGCCATCAGGGCATTCTGCTCTACCAACAGTATAGTCGTGCCCTGCTCATTTATCTCCTTGATGATAGAGAAAATCTGCTCCACAAGAATTGGTGCCAGTCCCATTGAGGGCTCATCCAGCAACAACACTTTTGGTCGGGCCATCAGAGCACGAGCTATAGCTAGCATCTGTTGCTCACCACCAGACATGGTTCCAGCCTTCTGGTTTATCCTCTCCTTTAGCCTGGGGAAAAGAGTGAACACCCTCTCCATATCGGCTCTGATCCCATCCTTGTCGTTGCGCAGGTAAGCCCCTAGCTCCAAATTTTCCTTCACACTCATTCGAGGGAAGATCCTCCTTCCCTCCGGGGCGTGGCCTACTCCCCTGGCAACCACTTCGTGAGTTGGCAACATCTCGATTCTTTTGCCCTCAAGCTTTATAGTGCCCATTCTCGGATGTATAAGCCCCGAGATCGTACGCAAGGTGGTAGTCTTACCTGCACCATTACCACCTATTAGGGTAACTATCTCCCCACGCTGTACGTTCAAGGATATGCCTTTTAGGGCGTGTATATTGCCGTAATAGACGTGTATATCCTCAAGCTCCAGCATAGACTCCTGCTTTTCATGCGGAGTACCTGTCTGTTGTAATGCATTTGTCACTGCAGATCTGTGTTCTGTCATGCTGTCGCAGCTCTCCCTAGACAAGCTTCAATAACTCTTGGATCGGACCTGACCTCATTAGGTGTTCCCTCGGAAATCTTCTCTCCGTAATCGAGCACAGAGACTCTATCGCTTATCCCCATGACGACCTTCATATCATGTTCTATCAGGAGAATGCTTAGACCCAAGTCTTCCCTCAATCTACTGATAAAACGAGTCATGGCAGCCGTTTCCTGAGGGTTCATTCCCGCTGTAGGCTCATCCAGCAAGAGTAGCTTTGGATCTGAGGCAAGCGCACGTGCGATCTCCAGTCGCCTCTGATCGCCATAGGAAAGATGCTTAGCTGTAACATCTTCCACTCTCCTAAGGCCAACAAATGCTAGGAGTTCCCTAGCTTTTCTAACTGCATTCTCTTCCTCTCTTACAACAGATGGAGGCCTGAATATAGCTCCAATAAGTCCTGCCTTCAGCCGTACATGCTCTCCTACAAGTACGTTTTGAAGAGCAGTCATATTCTGAAACAACCTTATATTTTGAAAGGTCCTACACATTCCTAACTTCACGATCTCGTGAGGAGGTTTGCCCGTAATATCATAGCCATCGAACTCTATCCTGCCTGAGGTTGGTTTGTATAATCCGGTCAAAATATTAAAGAAGGTTGTCTTGCCAGCACCATTTGGCCCAATGATACTGACTATGGACCTTTCGGGAATAGTGAAATCGACATCCCTCACGGCTACTAAGCCCCCAAATTCCTTGGTAACTTTGTGTGCGTGCAGAAGCATATCTATCCCTCCTAGGAACGGGCTCCGCCAGTGGACTGAGTTTCGGATCTTACATCATATAGTTGCTCAGGAGTCTCCTCATCCTCATGCAGTTCAGCCATTCGTTCAGCACTGGGAAGTATCCCCTCGGGTCGCAGAAGCATCATGATAACAAGTGTTAGGCCGAAGATGAGATATCTGTACTTGGTAAGATCGAGGTTGAGCAGGAAAGACCAATTGGTTCTCTCGCCGAGCGTTTGTCCCCATTCTGATATTTTGTCAGCTAATACTCTGTCAAAAAGACCTAGGAGAAAACCACCTACAATAACACCCCAAATGTTACCCATACCTCCCAATATGACCATGCACAGGAGCAACACTGAGGTACTGAATTCAAACTGGCTGGGAGCGGCAAAGGAGTATCGGCTGGCAAACATAACGCCTACAAATCCTGAAAAGCTAGCACCCATAGCAAAGGCAAGCAGCTTGGTTCTAACCAAATCTATGCCCATCGAAGCTGCTGCTACCTCGTCCTCTCGCATGGCCATCCATGCTCTACCTATGCGGGAATCCCGCAGGCGGCGGGCGATGAAGATGAGTATCGCTCCAATAGCAATCAGTAGATAGTACCAGGCTATAGTGCTCTGTGGCCCACTCCCCAGCCGGAAACCAAATATCACAGGTTGGTCTATAGCATTCAGTCCTTGTTCTCCATAAGTTATGCTGTGGGCATTTAGGAATATAACCGGTACTATCTCACCAAAACCCAGGGTAACTATCGCTAGATAATCTCCTCTTAACCGGAGTGTGGGAGCGCCAAGAATTACGCCGCATATCGCAGTGATAAAGAATGCAAGTATTAGTGAGAACCAGAAGTTGACATGGAGAAATGGTAGGCTCGAAGAAAGGAATTGTGCTACCGGGCTTCTTGGGCTCGTCAGGATAGCGATCGTATAAGCACCTATCGCAAAGAATGCCGCGTACCCTAGGTCGAGCAATCCAGCATAACCTACCACTATATTCAGGCCAAGGGCCAACAGGATATAGGCTATGATAGGGAACATTTGATCTATCATACTGAAGTGCAACACGAGCCGCATCAGAGGATCTATAACCCATGGCCAGGTCAGTGCCGCTAGTATAACTATGGTGGCTGTGACAGTGTTTACTTTGTCTTTTCTGTAGTTCTCTCTCAAGTTGTTAATCTGTTTTGAAACCCATAAAGCCATGCCTCATCCCTCCTACGCCTTATCTCCTACCTGCTCGCCCAACAGACCAGAGGGACGAAATACCAGGATAACGATCAGGATCGCGAATATAACAGCATTGGTCCATGTAGACTGTAGGTAGTAATTACTGAAGGATTCGACTATGCCTATAATGAAACCTCCAAGAACAGCACCACTCAGATTGCCTATACCTCCGAGGACAGCAGCAGTAAAGGCCTTGAGGCCCGTCTCAAATCCTCTGGTAAACACCATGGTGCCTGTGTGGAGACCATACATCAGGCCAGCAGCGCCTGCAAGCGCACCTCCGAGTAGGAAGGCGAAAGATATGGTCCTATTTATGTTAATACCCATCAAAGCCGAAGCATCCCTATCCTGAGAAGTAGCCCTCATGGCCTTACCGATTTTCGTATGCAGAACGACAAACCGTAGCAGAATAAGCAGGATAACGGTCATAGAAATTACCAGAAGACTGCGCAAGTAGAACCTCAGTCCAAGCCCTGTCCAATCAAGCAGATTAATAGGAGGTATCCATAGCCTTGGGAAACTGACGGGCGAGGGGCCTTTCCAAGTTAGTCCAATCTGTATAAGTATGAATGACACCCCTATAGCACTGATAAGGGGAGCCAGACGAGGGGCGTTTCTGAGTCTTCTGTACGCTACCCTCTCTATGATTACATTCAATACCCCTCCAAATATCATAGGTATTACGAGCGCTAGCAAAAAGGCCATGATTTTGATGTAAAACGGGCTTCCGCTATCCACACCGATAGCATCAAGAACTGTCAACGACATGAAGGATGTAAGCATGAATAGGTCGCCATGAGCGAAGTTAATCAGCTCCAGGATACCATAGACTAGCGTATAGCCGAGAGCTATAAGTGCAAACACCGCTCCCAGAGCAATACCATCTAAAAGAACCTGGAGAAATGTCTCCATAAGCTTACCCTCTTTACTTGATCAGAAGACATAGTAAAAAGGGGCGCGAATCTAAAAGTCGCGCCCCGAGACCGCTAACTACCAGCATTAAGCTGCTTCACCCAGACCCACTTACCGTCCTTTACCTGGTATCCATGGTAGGTCTTGAGAGTCGTATCTCCGCGCTTATCAAAGCTCCATTTGCCTAGTGCACCATTGACGGTACCCAGGTTATTCAGCGCTTTGAGGACATCCTTGGGATCCTTGCTACAAGCTTTATCTATCGCGAGCAGGGCAGCTAGCATAGCATCGTGACCGAAGATCGCATATGGTTCTGGCTCAGAGCCAAACGTCTTCTTGTAGTTTTCGTAGAACTCCTTGCCCGGGCCAGTGAGCTTGTCCGGAGGCGCTGCAGCCACTGTTCCATAGGCTCCCTCAGCAGCATCACCAGCGCCATCAATAAAGGAGCTCTCGAGAATACCGTCAGGACCCATGAACTTTATCTTCTCTGGATCGGGCTCTATATCTCTAAGATCCTTGACCAGCTGGGTGCCACCGGTCTCGACCAAGCCTCCAAAGTAAACCAGGTCCGCACCTTTATCAACTATCTTCTGCATGAGAGAAGCATATGAACCCGCTTGTGGATCTATACCTTCAAATCCCAAAACCTCCAAACCTATCTTCTGAGCATGCTCGCGGAAGACTTGAGCTAGCCCCAGACCATAAACTTCTTGATCGTTGAGCACATAGACCTTCTTTGCTCCCAACTCCTTCGCCCAATTCGCAGCGGCAGTACCTTGCAGGTTGTCCGCAGGCACTACTCTGAAATAGTTTCTAGGCCCATTCCTATATAGGGACTCGTACAGCTTGGGATCAGGAGGTCCAGGCTGGGTCAGGTTTATGGCCGTATTGGCGGGACTTATCATCGGAATGCCTGCCTCGTTTAGGATGGGTATAGATATGGCGGCAGCACCCGAGTTGAATGTACCTAGATACACAGTAGCCCCATCTCTTATGGCCCTGTTAGCATTCTCAGTCTCCTTCTCTTGAGTCCACTTACCAGCTGCAGCAGTGGCATCATCGAGAGCCTTGAACTCAACCTTGTATCCACCAGCCTTACCGCCGTGCTCCTGAAGGGCCAGCTTCATACCGTTGACAACAGATACAGTCTGGACACGAGAAGGACCGGTCATGGGCAAGCTGGAATAGATCAGGAGCGTCTCGTTCTTCTCAGGACACTTAGCACCAGTCTGAGTCTCCTGGGCTGCTGGAGAGCTGGATGGTGAGGCGCTCGGTGAGGCCGCAGCTGTAGGAGATGGTGAAGGCGAACTCCCAACTCCCTGGGTACCAGGAGTTGGTGTTTGTCCAGCAGTAGTGCCACCACATGCGGATAACAACAAGCTAAAGATTAAGACAAGAACAGCAATAAGTGATGGTTGGGTCTTCCCTTTCCTCATGTTCCCCTCCAATTGCTCTTTAGTGATATTTCTCGGTAAGTGATAACTTTGTGCGGGAGTATAATAACGATAAAGTCAAGTGTCAAGAACCAAATTACCACAATATCCAGGCAAACATATGTGATATTTGCCATATGAAGTCGTAGATATATACTAAATTGTGGATGCACGCAAAGAAACTGGACAGGAATACAAGCTAGGTTATGGGCTGCTTGCAGCTATCTTTGCGATTTTACTCATAGCCTTCTTTCGAATCTTATTCCAGGTCCGTTCACCAATCGAGGTCCTACTTGATAGGCTGCTCACACTAATTCCCATGAGGTGGTTTGAGTCCATCCTGGGTTTCTTTGGTGGCTATGCTAAGCCTTTTGCTTATCTCGCTGCCGTTTTGGTAGCAGTAATCGGTGGTGGACTACTTCTGCTAGTTGCCAGATTTATGTCCTCGGTCTTCAATACGAATCCCAGGACGATCTTCGGTGCTCTGTGCACAGCCATTGCTATCGCACTAGGAATACTTGTACTGACATTTGGAGGGTCTCCATCGACTTTGGCTCTAACCTTAGGAGCTGTATTCATATACTACGTAAGTGTTCAGTACTTCGTCTCTTCAAGGCAGGCTACCAAGAAAGATATAGTGGACACCTCCCGAAGAAGGTTTCTAAGACAGCTAGGAGCAACTGTGGTAGGCGTAGCTGCAGCGGGAATTGTAGTATCCGTGATACAGAGGCTGCTAAGTCAGGCAACTATCACATCTACCGGCAAAGCAAGTGGCAATATGCCAGAACCATTTACACCAAATGATGAGTTCTATGTGGTCTCTAAGAACATCCTAGATCCTAATGTCGATAGTAACTCTTGGAAACTTAGAATAGGAGGTCTAGTACAAAAGCCATTCGAACTGACACTGGATGAGATCAAGCAGCTACCCCCTGTAGAGCAGGATCAGACTCTGGAATGTATCTCCAACCCCGTCGGAGGAGATCTTATAAGCAATGCCAAGTGGAAAGGCGTTAGGTTGATGGACCTCTTAGAGCAAGCACAAGTTAGAGATGGAGTGATAGATATCAAGTTTACCTGCGCTGATGGCTACACGGAATCGATCCCCTTGGAGAAGGCCATGGAGCCAACAGTGCTGCTTGCTTATGAGATGAATGGAGAGCAGCTGCCTTCCAAGCACGGCTCGCCCCTCCGTCTTCTGGTGCCCAATATCTTTGGCATGAAGAACGTGAAATGGGTTGAGAGAATAGAAGCAGTCAATGAGGACTACAAGGGCTATTGGCAACAACAGGGTTGGAGTAATATAGCAACTATCCAAACCATGTCGCAGATCAGAGTGCCTGCGAGTGACTCCGAGATACAGATAGGTAAAGAAACAGAGGTAGCAGGCATCGCCTTCGCTGGGTCAAGGGGTATAAACAAGGTTGAAGTGAGTACGGATGCAGGAAAGACCTGGCACACCGCACAGCTCGATCCAGAGATAGGACCATTATGTTGGCGATTCTGGCGCTACAAATGGACGCCTGATTCTGAGGGATATTACACTTTGGTGGTGAGAGCACAAGACGGCGAAGGTAACTGGCAGACTGAAGAGAGGCAGCCAACACTACCGTCCGGAGCGACTGGCTACCACTCCATCCAGGTAAGAGTAATAGGCTCGAGCCAGTAGATCACTCCTTCCAAGATATCTGGACCTGAGAGTAACCCATGGATGTCATAAGCGACCTTATTGACTGCTCAGCGTTCTGCTTAGCATCCTCCAGCAGGCCATCTTCCACAGCAGCCTGCCTGATTTGATCTTCAGCTGTAGCTCTGACTTTGCTTTCCAGATCCTTGTCAGGTTTAGAAAACAGCCCCGTACTGCGTTCGTAGACATAGCTCTTTTCATTATCCAACCTGCTGTAGAACACCTGAGGCTTAGGCAGTGTCAGCTCTACTCTATCGCCTTGCACACTTATATCTTTTTTAGTGATCCCGGAAAGATCGACTCCTGCAACCACCTCCCCATGTGCTATAAAGAGAATCTTATCCCCTAACAGAGCACTAGGGATATACTTCCTCGTCCTACTAGCTCCAATTACCTTCTCTACAGTGTACTTAGCCGTCTCGAGCCTTGAGAGCTGCTGGATGCTCTTTATAACTTCATCCTGCCGAGTATCGATCACGACGGTTTCTCTAGGAACTAGCCCCTTTGCAAGATTGGAGACCTCGGTCCTCACATAGAGGCAGGATCCTACGACAAGAAACACGGTGATTACCAGCACCATAACCAGAAGGATCAATATCCACCTTGCGAATCCCCTGCTTGGGGTTGCTTCCGGAGGTAAGCTAGGAGGTGAAGAAGACAAAGCTATTGTTTCTCCTTGACTAGCTTGGATGCGTAGCCTTGTACTGAGGCGAATCCCTAGAGATCTGCATTAACTCTATAGGATTGCCATCCGGATCAGAAATCCACGCTTGCCAGTTGTTATCGCGACCTAATATAGGACCTCTATTTATATCCACCCTCTGCCGTCTCAGATCCTCAAGCGTAAGCCCTAGATCATCGACCAGAAGGCACAGATGTCGATAGGACGTGTCAGCAGAGATTCCAGTCCCAGACCCACCTGGGAAGAGCTCTATGAATCTATCTCCTGCTACGTGCAGGTAGACGAGCATCAATGAGCCATCATCGTTGTACAACCTGAAAGCCTCTTTTATCCCCAGCTTTGCGTAGAACTGAATAGAGCGTTCTATATCAGATACTGAGTAAGCTGGATGACCTATATCAAGTATCATAACCCCTCCACCTAGCATGTTTACAGAGAAATATACTACGCAAGACCTATTTAGGCAACATGCGCATGCATCACTTCTTCCAGCGTTCCTCCATAAGCAACAGCTCGAGAAAGCTCCATACCTATCTCAACGGTATCTCCTACAACCAGCACAGCTGGAGGAGTTATGTGTCTTGATCTGGCTATGTGTACGATTTCTTGTAGAGGGGCAAATATCACCTGTTGCTCAGGGGTAGTAGCCCACCTAACCAGCGCAGACAGTTCTTTAGGGCTCCTACCATGAGAGATGAGATTGGACACTATTCGTTCCAGATTCTCTACTGCCATCAAGAAGACAAGCGTATCCGAAGCCTTAGCTAAAGCCTCCCAGTCAAATACCTTATCGCAAGAATTGTCCCGATCATGGCCAGTAGCTATGGTGATCGAGCGAGCGACACACCTGTGGGTGACTGGAATCAAAGCGGCTGCGGGACCTGCCAGGGAAGAGCTGACACCTGGTATCACTTCAAAAGGCACCCCGGCACGTGCGAGGAAAAGGGCTTCTTCAGCACCTCTCCCAAAGACAAAAGGATCCCCTCCCTTGAGCCTTACTACGAACTTGCCTCCTTTGGCCTTGTCCACCAGCAACCTATTTATATCCTCCTGCTGTACTCGGTGCCCTCCCGGAGTCTTGCCGGCGTCAATTAGTTCAGCGTCCTCGCGACAGTAGTCAAGAACACCATCGCCTATTAGGCGATCATGCACAACTACATCTGCACGCTCCAATCTCCTGACCGCCTTTATAGTAAGCAGCTCGGGGTCTCCCGGCCCTGCCCCAACTATAGAAACGAACCCTGATGAGTTCATGCTCTTGCCTCCAATTCAACCTTATCCGGAGCCAGTCTACTCCAAAGCAGCTCTGTCGCTTCGTCTACCTTACCCTCCCACACAAGTGACTTGAGATCATCATCCAGAGCACGCTGCCATTCTTCTGGATCTATAGTAAATCTGGCAGGACCAAGCCTCTCCCTTACGGTGGCAGCTACCTCAAGCAGCTGGGCCCAATGTGGAGGGAAGTCATGTTCTATCTTTCTGCGAACATGGCTGGCTATAGCAGGACTCAAGGCATTGGTAGATATAGCTATAACTAATCTACCTCGGCGCACTATTGCGGGAGCAATAAAATCGCAGTTTGGGATATCGTCTACAGCAAGGATCGGGATATTCCTCTCCCTGGCCTCTTTTGCCACCTTAGCGTTGGCTGATTTATCATCGGTAGCAGCAAAGCATATATAGGCACCCTCTAGATCTCCATAGGCATACTCTCTCTGTATCCAGGTAAGAAGACCTTCGACAGCCCTCTCCCTGATGTAGTCAGAAACCTCTGGAGCTATAACCACCAGCGGATCAGGACCGCATGGAATCAAGCCCTTAACCTTGCCTGTAGCTATCTCACCACCACCTATAACCACTACCTTCTTTCTGCATAGATCCAGAAATGCAGGGTAGTAATCGTAGATCTTATCAGCGTGCGTCCTGGCCATAGCTCACCTCTCAATTGCAAAAAAGTGCAATATATCACTAATCTTCCCCGCTTATTTCTGGATGATATCAAAAATCTAGATAGAAGGGCAAAAATTTATCTCCTAATGCAGCTTTATTTCTACTGCTATTATTTGCAATTAGTAACCACTGACTATCAATAGCCTATAGCTATTTTTGGGGTCTGAGATTACTTGCAAGGTTCATCCTAGCCACTCTTCCAAGGTGGTACACTTGGAAGGGCTGCGGCCATATATGACCTGTTCTCTTAGTTCGCCGAAAGTACCGAATCCTTCAGCGTAAGCATCGTGTTTGTGTATGCTCTCAAAACTTACCACCCTGGCTAACAGGAAGTCTTCCTCAGGCAAGTCAGAGTAAGTATTTACCGCTGATCTCAGTATCTCCCGAGCCACATCCTCTACGAAGCGAGGCCTACGATGAGCCTTATGAACTACGAAGAACTCGTCTGGCCGCTTGAGAAGACCGTAGTTCTCTGAGCTCATGGAGGACTCAGCTATCTCTACCAAGTCCTCAGCTCTTACCATTGCATCTGTCCCAAGAAGTATAGTAGCTTTCGACCTCTGGTTGTGCGCGGCAGTCGGTATGGCGGCCAGAATCTTCTCTGCCTCCTCTGATGTGAATCCCTCTTCGGCTAGCCTCTCCTTAGAGTGTTCGAGTATCATATCCTGTGCACATGGGCACGCCGTCATACCCTCCGCTTCTATCCCTACCATCCGCCGGTAACTATCCTGCTTACAAACTGCTATTCCCAGCAAAGTATACATCTCATCTGTTGGGATTCCTGATATAGGAGCATATCTGCGAAGCGAGAACTTAGCTCTTATTCTTACCTCACTCCTGAGGGCCTTCTGGGCCTTCACGATCTTCTCAGCAATCCTAAGAGCAAGGGATTCCACGTCTGGGGCCTCATTAGCAACCGCATCATCCAGAGTTTCATCAAGAGCATGACTGAAACGAGACATATGAAGCCCTTTCTGGTTTGGACTTATATCTGCCAGCAGGCTTATCTCGGCCTGCAGTACCCTGGATCTGGACCCTCTACCCAGCTTGATCATCCTCTGTACGTTCGTCACCCCCACACGACCGAGGCGTACGGCTACCTCTGGCTCCTGTCCCTGTACATCACGAGACAAGCGTAATGCCAGCCCCCTTCTTGCTTTTCTGACACCAGATTTATCCACCTTCTCCAGAAGCTGAGCGATAGACTCACCTAAGGCCGGGTGGACCACATCAGGAGCTATCTCAGCAAAGGGCACTAGTACAAACGCTCTCTCGTGCATGTAAGGGTGAGGAACTTCTATATCCTCTGATTTGAGGACTAAATCGTCGTACAGCAACAAATCAAGGTCTATTGGCCTGGGTGCGTTTCTGAAAGAAGGCCTCCTACCCATCCTGTGCTCTATGGACTTGAGGAATTTGAGTAGACCCCTTGGATCAAGATCAGTTTGTCCCTCAACTACCGTATTCAGAAACTTGGGCTGTTCTTTGTATCCCACTGGTTCGGTTTCATATATAGAGGCTACCTTGTTGATCTTCACTCTCGAGCGCAGAGACTGGATGGCCTCAGCTATATTGGCATATCTATCCCCCAGATTAGATCCCAATCCTATGTAAACAGTGTGCACTTCTATCTACCTCCAGAAAGGCTCAGAACCTGTTGTACCACTTACAGCTTATATGAGCCAGTACAGGAACTAAAGATAAATCTATAGAAGTTTAGAGGAACAAAAGGTGCATAAAGACAGTTATTTGATCAAAATCCAAAATCAATCTCCTGGGGGACAATAAGCATGAGGGGTCTTCTTCGATTTATCTTTCTAGCCACACTTATAACCACTTGGGGATCCGCGTTCCTCCCTGATTCCTCTCTAGCCGAGGAGGAATCAGCAATAATAGCAACCTTTGACGTCAATGGAGAAAAGTTCAAGGTGCTGATACGTAATCCAGCAACTATAGCTCAAATACTCGATCTGAAGGAAGGTAAGAGCACCGCTAGCATTCCCAATGGGAAGATATTACCTGGTGCGGGGGAGATGAAACACAATGCTCCATACAGTTGGCATCTAGACCCACAAGATATATCTATGGCGGATTTCATGATAGAGCTCTGCGATGGAACACCTAGCTATGTGGAAGATAACGTCAATTACTTTATAGAAAAGGTCGGTAGATACTGCCCCTGGTCAGCAAAATTAGTGTCGGTGGAGTACATGAAAGGGTCTCAGGGCACTGCACCCAAACTCCCTAACAGCGGTGCAGGCAGCATGTATGAGCCTAAAGAAAGCAGTATAGCAGGATCAATACTAGTAGCGTCCGTCCTAGCTTTGGCAGGCGGTACTATATACTGCATACGCAGATTCCTAGCTTAGAAAGCCTAAGGGGATCGGGTTAGTAACCCGATCCCCTTGTAGGTGTTGGCTGACCTATCTAGTTCACTAGACGACGAGCACCGAACCAGCGGGTAGCAAAGTAATCCCAGTTGATATTACTCCAGTGGACGCCGGTCTCTGGAGATCCAGCATCAATCATCCAGCCGTCACCCACATAAATTCCAACATGGGAAAGTCCTCTCCACCAAGTGTTCTGGAAGAACACCAGGTCGCCAGGTTGCAACTCACTCTTGGACACGGACCAGCCCATGCTGTATTGACCCCACAGATTCTCAGGTATCCATATGCCGTTGAGCCTGTACACCCACTGGGCAAAGCCTACACAGCTGAAACCCTCAGATGGGGTATTACCGTAGTAGGCATATCTGTACCCTACATAGCGCTTGGCGGTGTTGGCTATAGCAAGGCCCTTGCTTGAGTAGGTGTTGGAGTAAGTGGTGTTAGTATAGCTGGTACTCTGAGAGGAAAGCTCAGTAGTACCGGATGCGGCAGGTTGAATATAGTAGCCATGGACATAACCAGTCAGCCCGTCATAAGACACACGGTACCACTCATAGTTATAGGGCCCAGAAATAACGTACACTGTTGCCTGTGGGGGAAGAACACGCATGATGGAGTAATTGATGCTTGGTCCAGTTCTAAAATTCAACCAAGTAGTGGTATAGGCGTATTGCCCAGGTACGCCAGCGGCTTTAGAGCCAACTGCCGGCACGACAGACAGCGCTAATGCAATCAACAGAGCACACGAGAACAACTTGAGTCTCACAGACATCCCTCCGTTCTTTCTTCTAGTCTTTTGCTGTTATCCAGGCTGCTGGTGGTGAGTTAGCAACAGCCTCGCGATAGAGAGTGAAAGGAATCCAACTATGACTCCTCTACACTACTTGACTAGTCGACCACCTCCTTTCTACTAAGAACTCAGCTTTAGCGTTGCAGCAGTAGCTTATCCGTATAACAACCGACATGTCAAGATTTTTGTGCTCCATAACTGGTAAGAAAAATGTTAATGTTTGGTTAAACAGAAAAACAAGAAAAAGCGAGGGGAAATCCCCTCGCTTTGATTCTAGCTTCGTCAAGTTGTGGAGCTTCGCTATTGAATAGGTTCTACTGGTTCTCCGGCATGGGAAGGCTCCTGCCCTTCCATAAACTTCACATACTGCTTGTCTACATTCAGATAGACCACATTATCCTCTATTCTGTCTACAGCAGAGAAAGGTACCTTAACCTCTTTTTTAAATATCAGTCCTTCCTTAACCAGCATGTAGCTAGAGTCAACATCTGTAGTAGCGACCACATCATCAACAGTGCCTACCTTCCCATCTGTAGCCATAACGGTGAAACCCTTGACCTCTGGGAGCTCCACAGGTTGCTCTTTTTGTTCCTCAACCTGTTTCATTGCCTCCAGGGTTTCGGGTGGAACAGAAGCTTCAACATGCTGGTAATCCTCAGAGGAGAGCTCGCTTTCAGGCGCTATGTCCATATCGAGCCTTTCATCGGAAAGTCTCTGCTCCTTTTGCTCATCATAGTTGCGGTCACTGGTGCTCATCTCTCACCTCCTTAGTAACTAAGTACTACTAGAAGCTGGATTCTCGTCTTCCGAATGAGTATTATTCATGCTTTCTTCTCGATGCCGAGATGCACGACTACCTTCGCTCTTGTCTTTAGGAGGCTTCAATACACCTGTGTCGTCTGATATCCCATCTACAGGCGCAGCACTAACCTCTCCATAAGTGGGATTCGATGTAGAACGAGACTCAGATCCTTCTTCCTGCTCCTGCATGTACTTCCATGATCTTGACGCAGCAGCGTCCTCCATACCAGTCAATGAGCCGGATGCATCTGCAGTTGTGTTCTGCGATACTATCGCTTCAGTTTCGTGCTCCACCGAGGCAGGCGGCTCTGGTGGAGGCGGGGGATTCGAGACAGAAACAGACTCATTCACGGGCTCATCCTGAACCCCAGCCCAAAGTTCAGCGCCTTGCTCTACGCTCCCTGCTGGGTTGTCCGGGATCAGTGTAGCCTCAGATATTACTTCGTTCTGCCTAGTGATATGTGTAGGTTGAGTTGAGGTAGTAGTTGCATCCACTCTACTCCCAGTAGCAGACCTTGCCACATTGGTCAATCTATCTGCCGTATTCTTAGCGGTACTCGCAACAATTTGCCCTATCTGTTTTGATGCCTGTTGGATCTCGACCCTGGTGTCAGCAAGCGCACCGCGCCCCTGTTCTAAGACAACTTCAGTACGAATACTCGACACTTTGTTCCTCAACCAAAACGCTAAGCCACCAAGCAAAGCCAAAGCCAAGGATACCTTACCTAATCTCATTGAACACCTCCTCGCTAAAAGCAAAAAGCCCTAGCTAAAGCTTACTCCGCAGGAGTCATGCCAAATGTTATTCTGGATCCAGGCTGTTAGGCAGCTTGCTGCTAGATTTGGGCTTGCGTCTTAGGATCAAAAGAAGCCCCACAGTTATAAATGCCAGAACGAATATCTGCCCCCCTAGGCCTATATAGTTGAGGACCCTTAGCACCTCATCTCTACTGGTACCCACCCAGTAGCCAATTACGCTATTTGTTACGCTCCAGAAAGTTGCCAAACCAAAAGACACTGCCAAGAACCTGTAGTAGGGAAGTTTGCCCGAGGCAGCGCCGCCCATGAACATGGTTGACCTAGTGAGAGTATGTATATAAGCGGGAATCATGGCCGGAATCGCCTTCAGGTTCCAGATGTTAGGCGCATTAGCTGATCGACCTTTTGTAAGTCTTTCAAGCACCTTGGAGCCTCTTCTCCCTACTATGTAGTCTATATGGTCGCCGACCATGAACCCTAAGATACCACAGAGAATCACACCCAGAATATTCAGATCTCCTCCCTGAGCGTACATCCCACCCAGAGCGATCATTATGCCTCCTGGAAGAGCCCACGATACCAGGAATGTGTGTTCTAGCATGGCACCAACAAACACTATGAGATACCCGTAGCGAGCATAGAAAGGCTCGAGAAAATCCAGGATCTTGTTTATAAGGTCGGCCAGATCAGGCACTTCTACCCCCTAATGTTTTTGGGAAAATAATAGCATCTGTTAAGTCTGACAATTAGGACTGTTATTATCTCCAATATGTTTCCTAAAAACCAAGCCGAGGAGATATGAAACTCTCCTCGGCTTGGGAAAGCCCCGCCACGAAAGCAACTGTTGGCCAAGACTATGGAATTATGGTTATAGTCCTCCACTGCATACCGTATTGCCTGGCCTGTGCCACACTGGGGAACCATATATCTATTCTCCAGCCCTTGATCGCTCCGCCAGTGTCCTCAGCAACGAATACCTGATTACCGAATCCCGAGATGTACATCCTGGTTCCAAGAGGTATGTATCTTGGGTCAACGGCCACGGCTCCCCAGTGAACCCGACGACCATTAGCCATGTAACCGGTAGAACCAAACTCGGCACCATTGAAGCCAGAGGTCAGTACACTATAGGTCCTTCCAGAAGAACTCACCGGAGCGCTGCTAGCGTTGCTTTCTGAAGGTCTGGAAACTGTTACCTTGGTATTTGTTGTATTAGATGAGCTATCAGAAGCAGCACTTTCATCTGAGTACTCTTGGACGCGCACTTGCGCAACTTGAGCAGGAGGTGTGTTATCCGCGCGGCTGATCCTGTAGAGCCACCAGCCAGCAGCCCAGCCCGCATTACCAGCGGAGTCATAACCGGTCACCTTGTACCAGCCGTACCCATCACTCCAGATTGGACCGGCCACTACGGTAACCACTTGTCCCTCTCGCATAGTCGTTAGCTTGGCATACCTCAGACCAGGGCCAACGCGCACCCTCAAGCCCGCGCCTCTTGTATTACGTACCTGTACTTTGTCTCCCTTGTAAAAGGTCACGCCATAATATGCATAACCCTTACCGGGGAAGGAGGCAATTGGTAGAACTAGTGCCAAAAGCAAGACACAAAGAGATAACTTATTGGACAGCAAGCTTTTCACGACATCCCTCCGTCTGAATTTATAGTTTTATCCATAATTGCCCTGCGACAGAGGTGGCGGCTATATCGCAGGGCGTTTTATCATACTAATACCAGCAAATTCCAGACCTTCAAAGGTTAAGGTTTGGTTAGCAACCTTACTGCCGAGTATAAATGATGCATCTGTAGTTGTCAATAACGCCACAAGTATCCATGGGTCAGTTGAACCCTTGGGTTGCGTTGACACAACAGACTGACCTTAGTTAGCCTGTTACTAAGATCAAAAGCAATAAGAGGGGATAAGTTGGAAAAGACAGAGATAATAGCTAACGTATCGGTCATAGACAAGTTTGGAGATCAAATCAGATCTGTAGATCGATCTGTAGAGCTTATACCTATTGAAAGAGCTCTAAGTGAGTCCGTTTATCATCCTCAGATTCTAATCAGGTCGGAGATCCCTAACGACCTACTAGTTCAGATTCTAGACAAGTTCCCCTCCATCAAGTGGGTACACAGCTACAGTGCTGGAGTGGAGGGTCTAATACCTATTCTCCAAAACAGAAATTTGGTGCTGACTAATAGTGCTGGGCTGCATGGTGAACCTATAGCAGAGTGGGTTATAGCAATGACGCTAGCGCATGCTAAAAGATTCCACCTCCTGTTTAGACACTTTCAAGCCCACGAATGGCAGGCAGAGGAATGCGATGAGCTTGGCGGTAAGACAATGGTAATTGTAGGGGCAGGAGGAATAGGAGCGTCGATAGCACGCAGGGCGAAGTGCCTTGGGATGAAAATCGTAGGTGTAAGATCAAGCGGCAGGAGTTCTGAGTACTTTGATGAAATGCTAACGCCTGATAGCCTGCATACAGCGCTAGGAAAAGGTGACTATGTAGTCATAGCTACTCCTCTTACACCACAGACCGAAGGATTAATAGGTGAACCCGAGCTCAAGGCTATGAAGAACTCGGCCGTGCTGTTAAACATAGCCAGGGGGAAGATTGTCCAGACCGAAGCTCTCATGAGGGCCCTGTCCGAGGGCTGGATAGCAGCAGCTTATTTGGATGTGACCGATCCTGAACCCCTGCCTCCAGACCATCCATTATGGTCAACCCCTAACGTGTTTATCACAGCTCATACCTCAGGGTATTCGCCGTATTCTGCCGAGCGACTGGCAAAGTTCTTCTGTGAAAACTTAAGGCGTTGGCTGCAGGGAGAGCCCTTGCTCAACCAAGTCGATCTGGCCCGAGGTTACTAGCTTCGGCAGAAGCCAAAGTGACAGTCTCTGGGAACCTGAGAGCAGTGTGGATGCTGCTTCAGGACACCATGATTTGTTTTCTTCTATAGATTTCCATATAAATGACTAGTCTGATGAATCCAAGATACTCTACTTCTCTATCTGGAGAGGATGTTCCTATGTTGTTTGCGCCAGATTAAATGATACCAGTATCATTTAATGATTCTTGGGAGTGCACAAGATTAGCATAGAAAGGGGCAATTATGAAAGTAGCCTACATCTTCAGTACAAGTGGCCATACAGTTAGCTACAAGCTGGGCAAGATGATCTTACCGCAGCTGGAGGAAAATCGGCACGGCGCTGAGGTCATCGGCATGTTCTTCTTTGATGACAACACATATATGCTCCGAAAGGGTGACCCAATAGGCGAGAGACTCTCTAAGGTCGCAAAGGAGAAGGGCATAATGCTGATGCTCTGTGACCAGTGCGCTGTAGAGCGAGGGCTAGCTGAGATTGGACCAGACGGCAAGTGTTATCCAAAGAACGTGGTGGAGGGTGTGCAGGTCGGTTGTTTCCCCGATCTATACGCCTCCTTGGAGACCAATCCACCCGACCAGGTCATCACTTTATAACAACTTTTGCTGGGCACAGATGTAGTGCCCAGCAAAAGTTCAGTAAAAGCTATGGATGGCCGGCTTGTGGCCCGAACACCTTCTTCAGGATCGGGTTTATAGCATTCCAATCGGCGTAGACCACCGACTGCCCATCTGGAGTCATCCCTATAGGACCTTCTATCGAGTAGAACTCTATGTTCCCCTTGGGTAGCGACGCGGCCCATCTGCCAAGCTTTAATTGTTCGGAGGGAGAAAGGCTTGTCTCCACGTGCCCTTTTATGATGTTAAGCAACGTGGGTGCCTTCAAGAGAATAGATGGGCTCTTAGCTTTCTGCTGAACAGCAAGCATGATCTGCTGTTGCCTCTTCATGCGCCCGAAGTCGCTATCGGCATGCCTTGTACGCGCATATTTGAGGGCCGTTTCACCATTCATATGTTGTAAACCAGGGTTGAAAACTACACGCTCGTACCCACCTTTCTCAGATGGATACTGGTTGTCCACTATCTTCTTGGGTACCCTTATATCGATTCCGCCTATCGCATCTATGCCCTTGACAAAGCCCTCGAAATCTATTGTGGCGTACTCATCGATATCTATACCGAAGTTCTGCCGTAGAGTCATTATCAGCAGGCCAATACCACCTCCTACCTGCTTCTTATACTTGGGATTTTCTCCTAAGGCATAAGCTGCATTGATCTTCCAGTAGTTGAAGCCCGGGACGTTCACGTACAGATCTCTTGGAATACTAAGCACGTACGCACGATTATGTTCGAAATCCAAAGAGACAAGTATTATAGTATCTGTCCTTGGGATCTCATTGCCTCTTCTATCTACACCTACCAACAGGACATTTATTCTCTTCTTGCCATTCCAATCTTTTATGTTACTCTGTACTACTGGCGTGGCTTCAGCGGTAGGAGATGGTACCCATTTCGAAGGATCATAGGGAGTCAGTTGCCCAGCAATACTGCGGGTTGATGTGGCCTGCGGGGTGATTATTACTATCGGTATGCGACCAGTTGGCGCAGGTGTAAGAGCTCCTTGAGCCTGTGTGGGGATCTCGTGATATATGGATCTGCTGGTCTGCCAAGTTTTAGCAGCCAGGTATAGAGCCGGGGCAGCAATTAGCACTATTATGGCTATGGCCACCCACAGAGGAGATATGTTAATTCTTCTACCGATCCTAATCCTGGTCCCCATTAGATACCTCGATTGAAATTTTATGACTGTAAATTAAAATAGCTATATTATCTTACTTGATAAGATGCAATAGAATCCACCAAGTGTGACACAAACGCATCACCATCTACCTTCATGATCACCTCTGTGTTAGACTCACCTATAAAGTAGTAAGGTTCCGAAGTCGCCCGCATGCTTTCCGATCTTCTATCAGCTACCGTTTGCCCTAGGCCAGGCCCAACTACTGTGTTTACCCAAACTGGACAAGTCACTGACTCATGAACCTCTACTTTACCAACAGCTATGCCGACCGCGAGCGCATCATGCATAGCGCACGCCATGTACCCAAGCGATTGCGAGTAGAACTGCATATAGAACGGCACTATGCGCAGTAACCACTCGGTAAGAGGCGTTCTAGCCTGCTTCCATGCATCTAGATGTTGCTCTAGGAGTAAGGTCTTCATGGTAACATCCAGTCCCACCATAGTTACCTTCCAAGGAGCACTAAACACTATTTGTGCAGCTTCTGGGTCGTGAGCTATGTTAGCTTCTGATACTGGCCCGACGTTGCCTGGATGCTCTACAGTTCCTCCCATCACCACAACATGAGGTATAAGCTGAGGCAGCTTAGGCTCCTTGAGAAGCGCTATGGCAGCATTCGTCAGGGGCCCAGTGGTTATCAGGGTGATCTCCCCCGGATTTTCACGAGCAAGCCTGATTATCTGATCTGCTGCATGCTCATCCGAAGGAACCAGTCCTGAAGGTGCAAAGTTCGCATTACCCAAGCCATCCTCACCATGTACGAATTTAGCCATAGAGAGAGGTCTGATCATCGGTTTGGGTGCGCCCACTGCCACCGGAATGTCAGTCCTGTTCATGACCTTGAGCAGCTTGAGCGTATTCTCGGCCGCCACATCAGCTTCAATGTTACCGTGGACCGATCCTATACCTAGCACATCCACATCCTGAAGAGCTAAAGCATAAGCTACAGCTATAGCATCGTCTATGCCCATGTCACAATCTATGATGACCTTCATCGCTTCCTCCTTAGAGTAATCTCGTTTGCTGTTGTTTTGGTTACTCGAACAGCCTGATATTAGTTATACTTCTTGTGTGGCCTTCGAGTAATACACTACAGAACTGGGATGAACTCGACCCCCCAGCATACGATATAATCAACGCATGCGTCCAGTGCGGCCTCTGCTTGTCGGTATGTCCTACCTACCTGCTCACTTTCAAGGAGACTTCTTCTCCGAGAGGAAGAATCCACTTATTAAAGGCCGTATGGGAAGGAAAACTTGACGCCAGAGATCCCATCCTGGATCACCAAATGTATGAATGCCTAGACTGTCGGGCCTGCGAGGCCATATGCCCCTCCGGAGTCAGATACGGGGTGCTGGTAGAGTCGGCTAGAGCCCAGCTGGAAAGAAAGCATCCGCGTAGCCTTTGGGTCAGAGCTCTGAGATGGGTGGTGTTTAACAAGTTGTTTGCAAGCATGACCCTCTTCAGGGCGTTTAGCAGGGCCATCTGGCTATATCAGCGGTTAGGATTCTCGAGTATTGCAAGGTCGACGCGCATACTAGATATACTCCATCTTGCTGACAAGGAGGCGCTGCTGCCACAAATCCCCTCCAGGTTCTTTGTTCCAAGGGACCAAGTGGTACCACCTAAGGGTAACAAGAGATTCAGGGTTGGATTATTTGCAGGATGCATCATGAGCACTGCCTTTGCGGAGATAGACAGGGCAACGATACGAGTTCTGCAACACAATGGCTGTGAGGTCGTAATCCCGAAGAGACAGGGGTGCTGTGCCGCTCTCAACGTACACTCTGGAGAGAGAAGATGCTCCATCGAGATGATGAAGGCCAACATACAAGCATTTGAAGAACTTGATCTCGATTACATAATCGTGAACTCTGCAGGCTGCGGAGCAACGCTCAAAGAATACCCACACTTCTTCAAGGACGATCCAGAGTGGCACGAGCGAGCAAAACATTTCTCATCACTTGTTCGAGATGTAAGCGAATTCCTGAGTGAGGTAGGCATGAGTAAGCCTCACAGATCGTTACCCCTAAAGGTTACTTACCAAGATCCCTGTCATCTAGCACATGCTCAAGGAATATATAGGCAGCCCAGGGAACTGCTTGCATCCATACCCGAATTAGAGCTGGTAGAGATGCAGGAAGCTAGGCTATGCTGTGGCAGTGCTGGAATATACAACATAACGAACCCTGAAATGTCGAACCAGCTACTGGATAGAAAGCTAAAGCACGCGCTGGCTACAGGCGCCAAGGTGATAGTATCCGCCAACCCAGGATGTATGCTCCAGCTACAGAAAGGTCTACGCCAAAGGGGACTCAACATAGAGGTAAAGCACCTCGTCCAGATCTTGGACCAGGTGTATGAGGACTGAAAAAGTAGTAGATTGCCCTAACTTATCTTCTCCGTGAACACCACCAGCTTCTTATCATATCTCTTAGCCTTAGGATCCCATGAACCATCACATGTAATAAGGTTCAGTCGAGACTTATCTGTGGGACCAAATATATCGTACAGAGGCGCATCCTCGTCGAAGTAGGATTGAATCTTCGTGACTTTGAAGTTAATCTTATGTCCATCTTCGTCAATTACGGACACCACATCCCCTATCTTGATGTCTCTCAGCTTCCAGAAGACCGCCGGACCTGTGGTGGAGTCCAGGTGACCTGCTATTACTGAGTTACCTTGCTGACCAGGGACTGGCCCTAAACGATACCAGGCAACATCCTCCCACTTCTTGGGCACGTCCATAGCCCCATCGGGAGTTAACCCCACGTACTCAACAGCGGCATCCACATCCAGTCTATCATTCTTTATGATAAGACGTACTGGGGGAGGAGCTGGCCTCTGCGCACTAAGCAGTGTAGCTAATATGTACCCTTCCTTACCATGATAGCTTGCGGGGAACCATAGGTTACCATCGGCTCCTTGCATAGGACCCTTGGTGGTCCTAACAGGCTCTCTGTTCTTGATAACTAGCAAGGACTGTGATTCGGTGGAAGGTCTAGCCCTGAGGTTGACGCCTACGTATCCTTCCCGAATGCCGTCAACATACATAATCCTGGTGTATTTGTTAACCCTCTCTTTAGCTATGGTGCTAGTAGGACTAACCTGCGCAGGTGTAGGTGATGGGCTCGCCACAGCTTCAGTAGCAGAAGGCGTTGGCGCAACTGCCTCGTCAGTAGACGGAGAGGGCGCAGGAGTAGGGCTAGAAGCAACCGCTCCTTGCGTCACAGGGGTAGGAGAAGGCATTCCTGCACTGCTGTTAGCGTTGCCACCACAAGCATTCAATAGGACCGAGAATGCTATCGCAACAAATAGCCAGAAACTGGCATTGAAAGTTCTAATCTTAGACATGTTCTTCCTTTTCAAAAATGGTTTTGGTAGCCTCTTCATAAAAGTATAACGTAGGTACCGACGATAGGGTTTTGTGAGCCATGAGATCAGATATATCAAGACTTCCTAACTTAGTGACTTTCATTACAGATTTTGGACTAGACTGGGGTCCAGTTGGTATATGCCATGCCGTGATGAGGGGCATAAATCAACAGATCAGCATAGTAGATATCTCCCATGGCATCCCAGCTTTCGACATAAGAGCTGGTGCATGGGTTCTAACCTCCATCTTTCCTTACGTGCCTCCGGCAGTGCATGTAGTAGTTGTTGATCCAGGAGTCGGAACCCAGAGGCTGCCGATAGCGATCTTGTGCAGGCGCGGAGATGTGCTTATAGGTCCAGATAACGGGGTGCTGATGCCGGCAACACGAAGGCTGGGGGGTATAGTCGAGGCAAGGAAAATATCTAACAGAGCTCTTATGCGCTCGGATGTATCTTATACCTTTCATGGGAGGGATATTTTCTGTCCAGTAGCCGCGCATTTATCTTCGGGCGTGAGCTTTGAAGAAGTTGGGGAGGTACTATCGATAAGCGATCTTGTGCAAGCACCATGGAGAGAACCTGAGATAGATGGGCACAGGGTCGTTGCAGAGGTGGCAATTCTTGACAAGTTCGGTAACATACGAACCAACATAGAGGCGACCGATTGGCCACTTTCAACCGGAGAAAAGATTATCCTCAAGCATGGGAATAGCCAGGTAAATCTGCCCGTAGCCAGAACATTTGGGGAAGTGAACAGGGGAGAACTACTCATTTACGAGGATTCTTCGCGCTTCATCTGTATAGGGCAAAACCTTGGTCACGCCGGGAACACTTTAGGCATAGCTCCCGGAGATACCATCCAGTTGGAAAGAGGCCGTAGTTAGATATCATCTCGCCATAAGGGCATAGTGAGGCAATGAGGTCCACCACGTCCCCTGGAGAGTTCACTGCCAGGGATCGCTATTGCCAACTTCTTACCGCTCCCTATAGCTATCATGCTGACCAGCTCCGGATAGGAAATCCATCTCCCGTCTACAAGGAATACCCCGTCATTACTGGTGCTGGCATCTTCGGGGAAGACTGCATCATCAATCCTAACGATCTCGTAACCAAGACGACTGTGCAACCCTTCCAGGGTAGCCTCGTTTCTCTCGTAGACAACCACTACTCCGGGGTATATAGCGAAGAAATTAGCTCCATCCGTCCACTGCTCCCTTTCCTGCTGCAACCTGTCATTGCCACCGCACTCAACCCACTTCAAATCTATGCCCTCGCACCTGCTTAGCACTATCGGCAGGGGATCATCGTATTCCTTTATCCTAATCCTATTGCCAAGCAGCTGTACTTCGAGCACCGTAACACCTTCGCTCCCGCGACCCAATATCAGCGGAGAGTAGATCACACACTCGTCTTGACTCAAGAAAGTGATGATGGTATCAAGATGCATCCAAGCCCTTCTGGCAGGCATCAGCATCACATATATCTTCTCTACACTGGTTCTAGACCTTATCAAACTTCGAGCGAGGCTATCTATCCCTTGGTAGTCAGTCCTCTCAGAACATCCAACTACCAGCGTGCGCTCGCTCAGGACCAGCACATCCCCTCCCTCTATATGTCCTTGCTGGGCATCTCCATCCTGGGCCAAAGGATCCATCAGTAAGGCGGAGGCAAAATCTGGATGTCTAAGAAGCACATGCCTTAGGAGCAATGATTCCCGCCTGCGCACCTGCAGATGCATGCTGCTTACGATCGCAGAATCACCTATTATCACTGCAGGATCACGCATAAATATTAGGTTAGGCAGAGGTGTAAAGATCCCACCTTCCCCTAAATACCTAGAAGACAGGGAGTCGTAGTCATTAACCTGTGGTCTTCCTATCAGCACATCGGTCAGTATTTGGGGTGAGAGGGATAGCAACCAGCTCTTTGCATCTTGCCTAGTTATGCCTAGAGGAGTATCGACCTTAAGTATTTCCTCGACCAGCTCTGCTCTACAAAGATCATCCGCCAAAGAACTGGATAGCAGGTCCTCGAGATAAAAGACCCCTCCTGTTCCAGTTGCTACCTCAAGGACGGAGGCTAGTATACGATGTTCCAGACGCGCCCTCGGAAGCCACAGCAGCTCCTCGAAAAGCATCTCTTCCCTATTATCAGGAGTTAGCAAATCCATCTCCCTGCCAGGCTTGTGAAGCAGGACTTTGCGAAGTCTCCCTACCTCGTTGGTTATGTGTAATTTTGACATGGCAAGGGAAGTATGCCACAAAACTGTCGGATGTTACACCAGTAATGTCCCTACACAATGCAACGGATCAGGAACAAGCAAGGTCATTTTTAGCACTTTTGAGGTTAGAGTGCTAAAAACTCTTGCAGGATAGCAGGACATTGTTGTAGAATACGTGCCGGAGCTAGCAGTCTGGCACTGAGAGTGCCAATAAGAAATTCTCATAAGGAGGAAGGGAGGCAAATGACACAGTCGGTAACAAAGACGATCCGACCGCTAGGTGATCGCATAGTAGTCAAGCCGATCGAGCGGGAGGAAGTAACTAAGAGCGGTATAGTTCTGCCTGACACTGCCAAGGAGAAGCCTCAGATGGGCGTAGTGCTCGCTGTGGGACCTGGCAAGATCCTAGACAATGGTCAGCGGCAGCCAATGGATGTGCAGGTAGGGCAGACAGTACTCTTCGCCAAGTATGCAGGCACAGAGTTCGAGCTTGATGGTGAAGATGTTCTAATACTGCGTGAAAGCGACGTAATGGGCATTCTTGGCGAGTAAAATTCTCGAAGAAAAGGAGGTTGATGTAGGCTATGGCGAAGCAGATAGAGTTCAATGAGTCGGCACGTGCTTCCCTTAAGGAGGGTGTTGACATCCTAGCAAACGTAGTTAAGGCTACACTCGGTCCGAAGGGCCGCAACGTAGCGCTGGACAAGAAGTTCGGTGCTCCCAATGTTACCCATGATGGTGTGACTGTAGCTAAGGAGATCGAGCTTGAGGACCCATTTGCTAACATGGGGGCTCAGCTCCTGAAGGAAGCCGCTACCAAGACCGAGGATGTAGCTGGTGATGGTACTACTACATCCATCGTTCTGGCTCAGGCTATAGTGCACGAAGGACTTCGCAATGTAGCAGCTGGCGCAAACCCGATGCAGCTCCGCAAGGGTATTGAATTGGCTACTAAGAAGGCAGTCGATGCTGTCAAGGAACTAGCCACTCCAGTTAAGGGTCGTGAGGATATCGCCCAGGTTGCCACGGTATCTTCCGCAGATTCCGAGATCGGTAACCTCATCGCTGAGGTGATGGAGAAGGTAGGTAAGGATGGCGTAATTACCGTCGAGGAGAGCAAGGGCCTTGGCTTTGAGGTAGAGTACACCGAAGGTATGCAGTTCGACCGCGGTTATATCTCCCCCTACTTCGTAACCAACGCTGAGAGGATGGAGGCTGTAATCGAGGAGCCTTACATCCTGGTAACTGACAAGAAGCTTTCGTCCATCAACGACATCCTGCCAACCCTCGAGAGAGTCCTGCAGGTAACCAAGAACCTGGTGATCATCGCCGAGGATGTAGAGGGTGAGGCGCTGGCCACACTGGTAGTCAACAAGCTCCGTGGCACGATCAACGCTCTCGCTGTGAAGGCGCCCGGCTTTGGTGATCGCCGCAAGGAGATGCTCCGCGATATAGCGATCTTGACCGGCGCTCAGGTAATCAGCGAGGAGGTCGGTAGAAGGCTGGATAGTGTCCAGGTAGAGGATCTGGGTCGTGCCCGCAGAGTCGTAGCTACCAAGGATGAGACCACTATTGTCGAGGGTTATGGTGATCCCAACGCCATCAAGGGCAGGTGCGAGCAGATAAGAGCTCAGATCGAGACCACCACCAGCGACTTCGATCGCGAGAAGCTGCAGGAGAGACTGGCTAAGCTTCAGGGTGGAGTGGCCGTGATCAAGGTTGGCGCTGCCACCGAGGTCGAGCTCAAGCTGCGCAAGACCCGGGTAGAGGACGCTCTATCCACCACCAGAGCTGCAGTCGAGGAAGGCATCGTTCCTGGCGGTGGAGTCGCTCTACTGTACGCATCTGAGAAGCTCAACCCGGAGGAGGCCGAGGGCGACGTCCGGACCGGCATCCTTATTGTAAAGAGAGCGCTCGAGGAGCCTATGCGCCAGATCGCCGAGAACGCTGGCCAGGATGGTGGCGTTGTCGTCCAGACCGTACGCCAGGCTCTGCACGAGGGCAAGAAGGGCTACGGCTATGATGCCTGGGCAGATGAGTACACCGACCTGGTGGAGCGCGGCATCATGGACGCTGCCAAGGTGACCACCTCAGCTCTGGAGAATGCTGCTTCGATCGCGGCCATGATCTTGACAACTGAGGCCCTGGTTACCGACATACCTGAGAAGGAGAAAGCTCCTGCCACTCCGCCAATGGACTACTAGTCCAGTAGTCTAGATATCACTGGCCGCGATCGATCTCGATCGCGGCCTGCTGTTTTTAAGCATTGTTGGTCCAATAATTGCTCGACTAAGACTTGCCACTATCCAGGGACTAACAAAGGAGGTGGATAAAGATGGCAAGAATAAACGTAAAAGTCCCGGAAATAAGATGGGAAACACAACGAGTCAAAATCCCAGAAGGTAATGGTAAATTTAACTTGCCTCAGAATATAGGCAAATCGCTTGAAACGATGATCTCTAGGAGATCTCAGCCCCCTAAGACGGACAGCAAAGGTAGGCTGATCTTTCTAGGAATCGGGACTACTATCGGTGCGATAGCAGGGCTCCTGTTTGCTCCCAGGACAGGTAGAGCGACCAGATCGTATATCTTACAGAAGGGGCAGAAGTATCTAAGAGTTACCAGCAGACAGGTTAACAGAACCCTAAGGTACACGAGCCACATGGTAACAGGAAAGGCCAGGGCACTGTATTACAGAGTGGCTCAAAAGACTGATTATGACCTTACACCCGAGACCATAGAGCACCGAGTTGAAACTAGGCTGGGCGAGGATCCAGTAATTGGAAGGCTGCCCAGACTCAATGTAAATGCTGAGCCAGGCGGGGTGGTGTATCTTAGAGGATCAGTGCCGCGAGAGAACCTGAGGCACCGAGCAGAACTTATCGCATCAAGAGTGCGTGGAGTAACTGAGGTCATCAATGAGATCTCAGTAGTGCCAGAAGGTGAAAAGCTTAAGGAGACTGGCAATCACGATCTAGGGCTGATGAGGCAGGTAATTAACAAGATCCTTGATGATGATAAGCTCAAGGAGCACACAATAGAGGTTGAGGCCGAGATAGGTGGCACGGTCTTCCTGCGCGGCACGGTCCACACAGAGAACGAAAGGATCAGAGCTGAGAAGCTTGTAAAGGGTATACCTGGGGTAAAGACCGTTGTGAACGACCTAGCAGTAGTAAGTCCCGCTCAGGACGTAGTAGAGGGTTATCGGGAGAAGACTCCGTCCCAGCAGACTCACTAATTGACCACATAGTGGGAGAAGGCTTTGCCTTCTCCCACTCCTATTTCGTTTCTAGTAGGACGGCCTGCTGGGGGTGTAGAACAGCCAAAAGAGGAACAGCATAGCAATTAGCGGATAAATAAAGTAAAATCCGATCATTTCCAACCCCTTTCCAGTCCAACTGCTTGTTTCTTCATGACTGAAAAGGAGTATATGTCCCTTATCTAAATTGGCCGCAAAAAGATCAACAGCAAGCGTAAAACAAGCGTAAAACCTAGAACAGTTGGAAACTAGCCTGTGCGTAGCAGCGAGCCAAGCTGTGGCTCGCGTTGCCCGTATTCTCTGGCACTAGTGATAGAATTCTTCTACCTGCGGGGAGAAGATTACCCTCCAGGGGCTCATTATCTATAAGAACCTTAGGCTGGATATGCAGTAATTTATCCTTGCGATTGTCATATACACATTCCAGAGAGGCTATAGTCCTGCTCTCAATCTCTATGTCTAGGTGGTCCGAATAGATCCATATAATACATTCCTTGCCCGCCCAATCCGCCCCCAAAGACAGGGCCCTACCCAGGAAGTAGACACGACCAGATGCTGATACTCGCCTAACTAACCTTCTGCGCCACCTAACACGATCGTAGTACTCCTGAGATGCCCAGGGGATAAGCCTACGAAGGGCATTCTCCCTTTCCTTATAGGATCTCACTGGTCGGATTAGAGACAGGCAATCGTGCAGATAAAGCAACCTGATGTTATGCTCCGGGTATTTCTCCCGCATCAGCCTGACCTTCCGGTTCTTCAGAGTTACTAATCTACGTTTGTGCATAGTGAGCTCCACATAGAGGTCAAACTCTTCGAGATAAAAGTCAGGCGTAAAAGCTACCATTGGAGACCCATCAAATCTGCGGCGCAGGATGAACGTATGGGGTTCATACTGCCATCGAAGGCGCAGGAGATCCAATATGGCGGCAAACCTCTCTTCCATTGAGTTTGCAAAGCGCGACTTACGCCTTCGTCTCATCGGAGAAAACTCCTGCTCTCTAACAAACATGATAATTGCAATCTTGATCCAAAGCAACAAACTGGCGTGACGGATAGTGTTATAATCCGGCTGCTAGAGGCGGTATGTGGAGGTAAAAAGGGTTATGAGAGAGTACATGAACTACATCGATGGCAAGTGGATACCTTCATCCACCAGAGAAACCTTCAAGAGCATAAACCCCGCCAATGGGGAAGTAGTAGCAGTCCTGGCTAAGTCTTCCAGAGAAGATGTAGACAAAGCGGTTGAGGCGGCGCGCAGAGCCTTCGATAAGTGGAGGCTATATCCTGCGCCTAGACGGGGAGAAATACTCTATGAGGTCGGCCGCATCCTGAAGGAACGCAAAGAAGATCTGGCCAGACTCATGACTCAGGAGATGGGGAAGGTTCTTACAGAGGCTAGGGGAGACGTGCAGGAAGGCATAGATATGGCCTTCTACGTAGGTGGAGAGGGCAGGAGGCTCTTCGGTGTTACCACCCCTTCGGAGATGCCTAATAAGTTTCAGATGGCAGTTAGGGACCCAGTAGGCGTTGTAGCAGCTATAACCCCCTGGAACTTCCCGATCGCGATCCCCACATGGAAGCTTATGCCGGCACTAGTGGCCGGCAACACCGTAGTGTTCAAACCAGCTTCTGATACTCCTGCGCTGGGGGCTGAGCTGGTAAAGATCTTCGAAGAGGCGGGACTACCTCCAGGAGTCCTTAATCTGGTGACAGGCACAGGAGAAGAGGTAGGCAAGGCTCTACTTGAACATCCTGGCGTGGATGTAATCTCGTTTACCGGATCCACCGATACTGGCTCGCAGGTACTGACACAGACGGCTAGCAAGAACAAGAAGATCAGCCTGGAGATGGGCGGCAAGAACGCGATAACTGTGATGGATGACGCAGATATCGATCTGGCGATTGAAGGCATTCTCTGGAGCGCTTTTGGCACCACTGGGCAGAGATGTACGGCCTGTAGCCGTCTGATAGTTCACAGAAACATACAAGACACGCTCGCAGAGAAGCTTCTGTCCCGCATCCAGAATCTGCGACTGGGAGACGGACTGGATCCAGAAACGGATGTCGGCCCGGTCATCAACGAGAGGCAACTCAACAAGATCCATCAATACGTAAGTATCGGCAAAGAGGAAGGTGCAAAACTCCTCATTGGTGGAGATAGAGCTACAGATGGAGAATTGAGCAAGGGCTTCTTTTATAAGCCCACTCTATTTACAGATGTTGACCCCAACATGCGTATAGCTCAGGAAGAGATATTTGGGCCGGTACTCTCAATGATAACCGTCAACAGCCTTGAGGAAGCCATAAAGGTGAACAATTGCACGAAGTATGGACTCTCCAGCTCTATCTATACAAGAGATATAAACAAGGCATTTAGAGCTATACGCGACTTTAACACAGGTATCGTCTACATCAACCACGGTACTATAGGGGCAGAAGTACACCTGCCTTTTGGAGGCACCAAAGGCACAGGTAATGGACATAGAGAGGGAGCCGTATGGGCTGCGTTGGATGTATTTACCGAATGGAAGTCTGTATATATAGACTTCAGCGGCAGGCTGCAGAGAGCACAGATAGATATCGATAAGATAAATATTGAGTCGTAGCCCCTCGAGGGGCTACGACTCCTCCCTTTCTGAACTCGACACCCAGCCAGGAGCATCGCTTGCAGGGAAGGATTCCTCCGATGACTCCAGGACTTTGTCCTTGCCGGAAGCTGCTCCCCTAGAAGTATGCACACCGGACTGGACTTCACTGATAAATCTGTCTAGAAAGTCCTCCAGATAATCGGAAGAGGCAGCACTTACCAGGGCCATATCGTTATGAACTGGGGCTTTCACCCAGTGTCCGCCCGCATTAAGAATATCGACCCTAAGAGTATGCCAGGATGATAAAGAGCGATTAGTGATAAGCCCTGATTCTATTAGAATCCAGGGAGCATGGCCTATAACTCCCAGCGGTTTACCTTCTTCCAGAAACTTGGCCACTATCTCGATCACTAGCGTATTGCCTCTCAGGGCATCAACCGAATACAGACCATCGGGTATGACCAACGCATCATAGTCTTCTGGCTTGACTTGGTCAACAGCCATGTCAGGCTCTAGCAACTGCCCTTTATCGAGTCCATTTACCGACTGTAACGAAGCCCCAGTCAAAGAGGCTATGACCAAATTCATCCCCGCAGCAGAAGTCCTTTCCCTTATACTGATCACTTCGTTCTCATGGACGCCATCGGCCGCCAGTAGAATTATTTTTCTGTCTACCTGCCCGGAAAGAGTCACGGCACCAACCTCCTGCTCTTGCTAACTGCAGAGTTAGCACCTTCCATGCCAGTTAGAGGTTAGTATCTATGATGACCTCATGTCCGCTCTCAGCAGACTTGTATATAGCGTCCAGCACACGTAGCACGTCCAAGCCATGTTGGATGTTGGCTTCAGGCTGCTTGTTCTCCCTGACACACTCCACGAAATGAGAGGTCTCCCCTGCGAAGGACTCATAGAGCATATATCCAGGCTGCCTCTGGCGCCAAGTGTTAAACTCTGGTTTCTGGAGCACTGTAACACCATCTACAACGGTATATATGTCCAGGTCCTCTGTGCCTGTATGGCGATCTATCTTTGCGCCACCTTTGGTACCAAATAACTGGCAGTATACCTCGTCCGGGTTCTTGATATGTGATATCCAGCTGACATCAAGCACTATCGTGCCGCCGTTATCTAGCTTTACGAATGCTGTAGATAGATCTTCCACATCTGCCTGTCCAGCGCTTGCCTTCATCACATCTGTAAACTTGTAATAGACAGAACCACTAACACTTACGGGTCTGGGATTACCCATAAACCATAGAGCGAGGTCAAGCATATGAACCCCGAGGTCAATGAGAGGTCCGCCACCGGACTTTTCCTTCTGAGTGAACCATCCTCTAAGGAAGAATTCAGCCGCTCCCCTCAGCCAGCCGGTCTTAGCGTAGTAGATCTCACCGAGTAGACCTTCCTCAATGCGTGCCTTGAGCAATTTACTGTCTGGTCTGAACCTGTTGTTGAAGGCGATCATAAAAACTAGGCCAGTCTCTTTGACCTTCTGAGCTATCTTGATCCCCGACTCCAGATTATGCGCCAATGGCTTTTCAAGCAGCACATGTTTACCAGCATCCAGGGCATCGATAGCCATAGGCGCATGGAGGAAATTAGGAGTGCAGATGCTCACGGCATCCACATTGGCTGACTGCAGCATCTCGTGATAGTCTGCATAGATCTGAGCTTTCAGGTCGTACTGGTCCACTATCTGCTGGGCCAGTTCTGTGTTGACATCAGACACAGCCACTATCTCGACATCTTCACGCCTCTTGTACCCCTCTATGTGCCGCTGACCAGGCCAACCCACACCAATGATACCTATGTGCAACTTATCCATCTCTTCCCCCGAAAGCTATTTTGAATAAAAAATCCGGGATAATCGTATCAACTTGCGGCTACATTGATCCAGTGAAGGTTGGCAATTTGTAGTCTTACTCGACAAGTTCCTCCAGCAGAGATAGAAGATCCTGAACACACAGGGGCTTGATGCGAAAATAACAGCGATGTATCTCATCTAGTATGCGCTGCTGTCGCGGCTTAGGTTTGGTTGCTGAACATAGTATTATCGGCAGGTCTGGGAAAGACCTTCTCACCAAGGAGGAGAGGGTGATACCGTCGATCGAAGGCATATTTATATCCGAAATGATCACATCGGGCATAAATTTCTCGACCACCCTCAATACTTCACCGCTCTCCGATAACGCCTTGACTTCGTAACCTTCGTCCTCCAGTACATCCGACAGGAAAAGGAGTGTGGGGAGACTGTCCTCGACTAGTAAGATCCTTCCCTTGGCCACGACGCAAACCAACTAGATTTCTCTTACTGAAGTAATCATCGCTACAAATATACTCATAGAATACGCATTTACACGATAGGCATTTTTGGCTAGATCCGGGCAGTACTAATATCTCGATCATTCGCTTGACAGGTGTTATGTTGTAGAATGCAAAGCACGCGAAGATCAAGGAAGAGGTTGGTTATGGCAGCAGATAGTCAATCTTGGCAGCCGGAGATGATCAAATCCAAAGAACAGAAGAAAGACGGTAGGTACATAATCTACTACACTTTCACCGAGCACACTGACCAACATCAGACACCAGTGCATGGGCAAGATCAAGCTGTCTCATCCTCGGAGGGGAACAAAGATGTCTGAGCTGAGATGGCACCCACTACTTAAGGAATGGGTGATCACAGCCACACATAGGCAGGATAGAACTTTTCTTCCTCCACGGGATTACTGCCCATTATGTCCTACTAAGAGTGGCAGGCATGAGACAGAAATTCCTGTGGAGACTTTCGATATAGCGGTCTTCGAGAACAAGTTCCCATCTTTACAGAGGAAACCACCGCAACCGGCAATAGAGCCCATGGGAATC
This sequence comes from Thermobaculum sp. T2p, assembly GCF_059335935.1. NCBI lineage: Bacteria > Bacillati > Chloroflexota > Chloroflexia > Thermobaculales (SeqCode) > Thermobaculaceae (SeqCode) > Thermobaculum (SeqCode) > Thermobaculum sp. T2p. The sequence continues at coordinate 5,257 of NZ_JANZYQ010000027.1, read as the reverse complement.
TTCGATGTGCGGCCTGCAGAAGGCGTGTGTGAGGTAGTGGTGTACACTCCAGAGCATGACACCACGCTTACCGACCAGAGTGTGAGTCACATCCACCGCTTGATAGCTGTCTGGCGCGATCGTTATATGGAGCTTGGCAACTTACCTTATGTCAAATATGTATTCATCTTTGAGAACAAGGGAGAAGTAATCGGGGTAACCCTGCACCATCCACATGGCCAGATCTACGCATACCCTTTCATTCCGCCCCTTATGCAGAGGGAATTAAGTGCTCTTAGCGAGCATCAGGCGAAGACGGGAAGATGCCTGGTATGCGAAGTCCTAGAACAGGAAGTCGATTATGGCAAGCGGATACTCTTTGAGGAAGGCAACTTTGTGGCGTTTATCCCCTTCTATGCGCGTTGGCCGTATGAGGTGCACATAATTCCCAAGAGGCATTTTGGATCCTTGGCTGAGATAACGAGTGAAGAATCCTGGGATCTAGCTTATGCCCTCAAGAGGGTACTTGTTGGATATGACAAGCTGTTCGGGTTCAGTATGCCGTTTATAATGGCTCTGCACCAGACGCCTACTGACGATCAAGAGCATCCTTACTACCACTTCCAGTTACAGTTCTATCCCCCGCACAGGACCTCTACTAAGCTGAAGTATCTTGCGGGCAGTGAAACTGGAGCGGGAACCTTCATCAACGACTCCCTGCCAGAGGAGAAAGCTCCAGAACTCAGGGCAGTCATACCAGACAAGGAGAGCATTGAATGACCGAGGAGTATCGCTTCAAGCATATAGGAGCTCTCATACGAGCGTTCGAGATGCGTTATGGTGGAAAGCCTACGATAGCTTCCAGAGCACCGGGAAGGATAAACCTTATAGGCGAACACACCGACTACAACGATGGCTGGGTGCTACCGGCGGCCATCAACTACGAGATAAACGTGGTGTGCAGGCCTAGAAACGACTCGCTGGTGAGGCTGGTAGCCCTAGATATGGGCAAGGAATCCGACTTCTATCTAGAGAACCATAACCGTACTGACTTCCTATGGCTAAGATATCCACAAGGAGTAGCGGTAGAGCTACAGAATAGAGGTTATAAGCTCAGAGGTATGGAAGCGGTGTACATGGGCGACATACCTGTAGGGTCTGGACTGAGTTCTTCGGCAGCCGTGGAAGTCGCCTTCGTCCATGCCTTCTGTAGAGCAGCAGATATAGAACTAAGTGGTGAAGAGGTGGCCCTCATAGCACAACGAGCGGAGAATGACTTCGTAGGCGTGCCTTGCGGAGTCATGGATCAGTTCGTCTCCTCGCTAGGCCGGCAGGATCACGCCCTGCTGTTGGATAGCAGGTCTCTGGAGTATCAGCATATACCCATAAATCTGCCGAGCGTATCCCTGGTAATACTAGACACGGGCGTAAGCAGAGAGTTGGCCGGGTCCGAGTACAAGAAGCGCAGGCAGGACTGCGAGGAAGCTGTGGCCAGGCTGAGCGCCAGAATACCAGGAATAAGAGCTCTACGGGATGTGACGTCAGAGCAGCTAGAAGAAAATTCGGATCTGCTCACCGATACACAGCATAAGAGGGCTAGGCATGTGATAGAGGAAAACATGCGCACGCTTGAGGCAGCGGAGGCGCTGCGCAACGGAGATGCAACTGCTATCGGACGCCTAATGAAGGAGTCTCACATAAGCCTCAGAGACCTATATGAGGTGAGTTCCTTTGAGCTAGACACAATCGTCGAGATAGCCTGGGATACAGATGGGGTCATCGGGGCTAGGATGACGGGTGCAGGCTTCGGTGGAGTAGCTCTAGCGCTGGTATACCAGGATGCTGTACCAACACTCTATGAGAGGGTAATGCAAGAATATCCTGCCAGGACAGGGAAAGAACCTAAGGTGTTTGTATGTAGAGCCGTGGATGGAGCTGAGTCTGCTCTCATGGAGGAAGTCCAAGCTCACTCCATATGGAATGTGTAGCGTAAGGCTGATCTGGCTGCCCAGTACCCACACATACCATGCACCCCAGGGCCTGGAGGGGTGGAGGAAGAACAGACATACATCCCACGCATAGGGATCTTGTAAGGCACATGACTCAGAACCGGTCTTGCAAGTACTTGATGTAGATCCAATACCCCTCCAGTGAGATCTCCTCCTATAAGGTTTTGGTCCATGGTTTCAATCTCTCCTGGGGCTAGTATTGATCTGCTCGCTATAGTGTCCCTGAAACCAGGAGCAAACTCCTCTATCATGCCCTCTATCGTATCTGCTAGAGACCTTGCTTCCTGGCCGGAGATCGAGGGCGGTACATGGCAATAAGCCCAGGCAGTATGGAACCCTTTGGGACACCTGCTGGGATCGAATACGCTGGGCTGGTTGAGTATCACAAAAGGTCTCGAGGGTATACGACCTTCCCAGACGCTTCTCTCAGCGGTCGCTATCTCTTCAAAAGTACCTCCCAAGTGTATGGTCCCAGCAGACCTGCAAGCTTCGGACATCCAGGGTATAGGTGCGGACAGAGCCCAGTCCAACTTCAGCACTCCAGGACCATGTCTATATCTTGTACACGCCCTCCTGTATCTGCTTGGAAGTCTGTCGCCCAATATATCAACTATCTGCCTGGGAGCAAGGTCGAATAATACTGCTCTAGCAGAAGGGATATCACTTAGGCTGCGTACAGGAGCAGATAGCTCCACAACTCCCCCAAGATTCCTGAAATAGGCTGCCATAGCTTCTATTAGCCTACCGGTACCACCTCTTACCATAGGCCACTTGGTAATATGTGCTAGCGTGCATAAGAGCAGGATGGGAACGCTGGTAAGTGGTCTGGTAAGTGGCATAGCCCAATGAGCTGCTATACCTGCCAGTAAAGTCCTGGCATGAGAAGTAGAAAACAGCGCATCAGCTAGGACACTAAATGGGAGCAGACCATGCACACCAAAACGTATATAAGACAGTTTCCGAGGAATCTTTATAGCAGGAGCCAGCAGGTCTCTCGCTAAGCTTGGCCACTCAGACACCAAAGAGCCTATCAATCGCGAATATCTGGCCCCATCATCACCAAACTGCATAGCCGTTTCTTGAATGGATTCATGAAGTAGCACGACCTCTCTGGGTCCCAGAGGATGGGCCAGCGGCACGTCAGGATATACCCACTCCGCTCCCAGATCTCTCAAAGGCACACCAATAAAGAAAGGCGAAGCAAAGGCCAGTGGGAGAACCGCGGCACCCAGATCGTGCGTAAAACCAGGTAATGTGAGCTGTAGAGAGGCCGCAGCTCCTCCTAAGTAATTATTGGCTTCGAGCAGCAGCACTCGTAAGCCCTTACGCGCCAGAGTTATGGCAGCAGCCAGTCCGTTAGGTCCGCTGCCAACTACCACAGCATCTAGTATCTTCGTCTCCCCTAAGGAGTCTCATGAGCAAAGTTTTTCGCGTCCTGTATCTCAACCGTGCATTGTCCCTCTTGCTTGCTGGCAGATTCTGTCAGGCTCAGGCCATATATCTTAGCCAACTTCTGTACGTCGTTGACAAAGAACTCACGAAGAGACTTAGGTTCAAGTACCTCTGCCTCGGCTCCCCAGGAGCGTATCCAGGCACTTATCTCCAGGATGCCAGAAACCTTGCCCGTCCATATGACTGAGCCGTCTGACTCCTCTTTAATCTCCTGTGTAGGGTGCCAAATAGCTTCCTTCACAGCCGAAGCCACTCTAGCGCTAAACTTGACCTTTACTTCGACAGGCTCATCTGACCAGATGGTCCAGCTATTCTTGAGGAATTCAAGGGCATCAAAATCTTCTGGAATCTCGTACTTTTCGTCAGTGAGCTCTATATCCTTTATGCGCTGTACTTTGAAGGTGCGTATTTCATCGATTTCCACATCTCTAGCTATGACATACAACGCATGGCTTATGCCCGAGGGCTGCATGAAATAGGGTTCTATCAGCCTCTCCTTGGGCGTTGATCTCCTGGAGGACAGGTACTGAATCCTTACCCTTCTGCCCTCGGCCCACGCACTTGTGAGAGTCCTAACGGTCCTGTTGTACTCTCTATCTAATGGCTTGTTCTTGATCTCCTCGAGGGTTTCTGGGAAGAACCGGGATATGGGCTCAGGCATCACATTACCTATCTTGCTCCAGGCCTCCTCAAGGTCGGGATTCTGCTTGTCCATATAGCGAAGCGCTAGACGGTAGGAGAGAAACAGTCCCATAGCCTCATGCAAGGAGAACTTGACAGGAGGCAGATAGGATGTTCTAAGAACCTTCCATCTACCGTTTTCCCTGGTCAAAGGGACCTCAAAGATCTGTTCCAGATCTTTGATATCACGATATATAGTTCTGATAGATACATCACAGAGCTCGGCCAGGCGCTGGATAGTAAGGCCCTGCGGGTTCTGGTAAAGTATTCTCTCGATTCTCTGTAGTCTTCCAAGCTTCATGAGCCTCGACATCATCCCTTCTCCAAGAAGAAAACTAAGACTAATTAGACCCCTGATTGACGATTGTTATACCTTAACAGATAAAAATCTTCTAGAGTGTAACACCGATTATAATTTCATAGTTTGTAATTTGTGCACAAGGTGGAGGTGGATTTTGGAGGAAGAAATTAATCAGACCACAAAGATAGACAGGCAGGAGGCAGAAGGCTTTGACCTTCCCCAAGAACCAGGGCCGGAGGTATCCCCTGCAGGCACCACCCCATTGCAGCCCTCCGAGATCATCAGATTGCCCACACGCCATAACCCTATCCTCCAGAAGCTGGTGGGCATCGTCAACTCCGATGAGGACCTGCATGCTATCTGGAGATGCCAGAACGTCAACGGGGTCGACAGGCTGGGCATGAGCGATCACGGCCCAGTCCATGTGCAGATAGTCGCCAACCTCGCCCTCAGACTCCTTCGCCTCCTGATGGCTAAGAACATACAACCCTCAATAGTCAAAGACCACGGCATGTCCGAGCACGATGCAGAAGTCGTTGTGGTACTGGCAGCACTCCTCCATGACTGCGGTATGTCCATCCACAGAGATGATCACGAGTTCATGAGCCTCTTCATAGCACTACCCAAACTCCAGGAACTGCTCAGTAACCTCTACTCTGCAGCTGAACGCCGAGTCATCATCTCAGAAACCCTGCACGCCATCATCACTCACAGAAGCGATGGTAGACCCCTCACTCTGGAGGCAGGTATAGTGCGAGTGGCCGATGCGCTCGATATGGCCCAGGGCAGATCCAGAATACCCTTCGAAAGTGGGCACGTCAACATCCACTCCGTG
>NZ_JANZYQ010000026.1:0-87688 GCF_059335935.1 Thermobaculum sp. T2p | reverse complement strand
GATGGAATCGGCTGTTTTGGCCACGTTGGTCATGGCCTCGTACTGCTCTACTGGATCTGGGATCTCCACTAGGTCCATCCGCCATCCCTGCGGCACGAACACCCCAAACCTTACTCCTCCATTCTCAGGCATTCTGTTTAGTTCCTCCTTTCGTTTCTTAGTCTAGATAGCAATTATTGAACCAGTACAGCATCATTTTTCGGGTGGTAGCTTTTTACTCCTATTACGCCATAATAGTATGGAGCCTATATATTCATCCACATATTCTCGTGTCAATAACACTGCTAAGATCTCTGCAGAGGCTATGAGTTGTGCAATTACTGTTGCGTAGAACAATGTTTTACTATATTCCGGAAAAAGGAAGGTGTGCACTAGGAATATATAGCCTATGACTACAGCTGCCCTTGTCGAGTACAGATGCAAGTTACCTATTCTTCGGAATCTTATCCATCCTACTGAAATTACGATGAGGTAAACAACTATTACTAATATATAAAGCAAAGTATTATCTTTAAATACCTGGGGCTTAAGAATTAAAAGCCATATGACTGTAGATGCGAGTAGGAGGTTATCTGATAGGGAATCTATTCTTGCACCTTCTTTTGTAACTTGGTTCAACCTTCTTGCTAGCTGTCCATCAAGAGCATCCGTTAATCCGGCTATGATCAGACCAAACGCCACCAGTTTTGCGTATCCTAGTAGCGCTACTACCCAAAGGACAGGCACCAATAATAGTCGAAAAAGAGCCAATAAGTTGGGTACGGTGGCATAGTATTTTTCTACATGTTTCATAAAATTATGTTTACTTGCTGTTTTCGAGCCCATTATACTTCTTGGCCCTATTGCTTAGTTAGTAATCTAGTATTCAAGCAAGTCCGATTAGTTTTGATAGTTTCTCAGATAATCTGCTAAGAATTATGCCAGTACCTGCTCCTATCAGGACATCACTGGGATAGTGGAATCCCAGGTATATTCTTGAAAAGCCTACCAATGCAGCAAATCCGTAAAATAGCTTTCTCAGCTTTTTGTACTTTCTTGCGAACAAATCTGCCCCTATAAAGGCTAAGGTTGAGTGCCCGCTGGGAAATGACCAGCTATTGGGCTTACGACCTACGACCATGGCTCTAATAAGTTTTATATAAGGCCTACGCCTCCTGAACCTTTTCTTGATTATCTGCTCTACTAGGACGTCCGTAGAGGCTATAGTTGCCAACACTCGAAGGGAGAATTTATAGTCTCCTGTCATCTTGAAGTTGATCACATCTGCTATGATCCAACATAAACCATGCTGGCAGAAGGTTGAAATCATAGACATGGTTTTTCTAGATAAGTAGGTGTGTGGTAAGTGATTAATAGCTACAAAGAGAATTGTGTCAATTGTTTGCCAAGGCTTAAGCTTCTTGGAAAGAGACTTAATTATGCCTATGGTTTCCTCTGTTGAGACAAGGTAAGTGTGAATCTCTTCCGAAGGATAAGCATGACCTTTACTTTCGTACAACAGTTATCTCTCCTAAAAGGGTCGTGGTAGAAGTTTGAAATAATCTAACCAATCTCAATGTTATAATGATTGGCAAGAGAAATGCTAATCATCTCGAGGTCAATTGTAAACGGAGGTTGTATTTTGGCTACTCAAGTTCACCCAATTGAAGTTACGGACGAGAATTTTGAGGAGAAGATCCTGAAATCTGAAATCCCAGCTATCGTTGACTTTTGGGCTCCTTGGTGTGGCCCGTGTCGAATGATGGCTCCTGTTTTTGAGGAGTTGGCTGGTCAGTATGCAGGCAGAGTGCTCTTCGCAAAGCTTAATGTGGATGACAACATGCAGACGCCGAGCACCTTTGGCACCTACAGTATTCCTACTCTCATCATTTTCAAGGAAGGACAGGAAGTACAACGGTTGGTTGGGTTTACGACTAAGGATAAGCTGTCTGCTGTTATTGACTCGGTGCTGTAGTGTAATAGCTAATAGCTTGTATGGCCGGGCTATTGCCTGGCCATATTCTGCTTAATGCAAGGAGGAAGGCATTATGATAGCTCGTGATGAATTCGCGAAGCAAGAAGATATAGAGGCAATTTTGAAGTATCACACGATGGCTATAGTGGGACTCTCTCCTGATCCTTTCAGACCTAGTCATGTGGTAGCTTCGTACCTGAAGAGGCATGGCTATAGAATAGTGCCTGTAAACCCCTATGTAGAAATGGTCCTAGGAGAAAAAGCATATCCAGATCTTGCAAGCATTCCATTTCCGGTCGATGTGGTGGTTATATTCCGCAGGTCAGATGCTGCAGGTAAGGTTGTTGATGAGGCCATTCAGAAGGGAGTAAAAGCTGTTTGGATGCAAGAGGGAGTTATAGATGATCTGGCTGCACTAAGAGCTCGTAGAGCTGGCATACGAGTTGTCATGGATAGGTGCATACTAAAGGAGCATGCCTATCTAGCCCACCAGCCTATACCGGTATCTTATGAGTCATCTTCGGAAGATTAGTTCTTAGGGAACAGCTATCTCGACTATCCTCCCGTCTGTCGTACTGCAGTTCACTAACTGCAGCTTATCTCCCCTGACTACTAACTTTTCGCAAGTGTAATCGGTCTTTATATAGGATTTACTATTATTGACTGGTGTCTCTATGCTTACTTTGAGTACCCTAGGTGAGTCATCAAAATAGATTCTCTCTCTGACTTCTTTGTTATCGTATCCCGGGAATATTCTTGTCCAACAAGAAGCTTTGCTCTGCTCATAGGCCGAGAGAAATCTTTGCTTAGCTTCTTGGTCTGTATTTATCCCCGGCATTGTACTAGTGATTCCTGCGTCTGGTAACCCCATATCTTTGCAACTTGCCATACCGTTGTTATCCCTAGTGGTAAATGGTAAATTACAGGCAGCTATTAGCATAACAATGAGCGTTGCGGTTACAACTTTTGACATCAACATAGCTATCGACTTGGACGACATTTTGGGAGCAAATCCTTTCTATTCTCCAGTTATTTTCAAATTTTCACTTCTCCACGGAGCTACCTTTGATGCTATGATACCGAGTGTTAGAACATGAGCAAGGAGTGGTCACATGGCAGATTATACCCCTAAGAAGAGCGATAAATTTACCTTTGGACTATGGACCGTAGGTAATATAGGTCGAGACCCCTTTGGTGATCCTGTAAGAACGCCCATGACCCCAGAGCATATAGTACATAAGCTCAGCGAGCTCGGGGCCTATGGCGTGAACTTCCACGATAACGACCTAGTTCCGTTTGGAGCATCGGCACAGGAGAGAGATAGGATAGTCAAAAGCTTCAAGAAGGCCCTAGAAGATACCGGTATGGTAGTTCCCATGGCTACTACCAATCTCTTCACACACCCTATATTCAAAGATGGTGCTTTTACATCCTCAGACGCTAAGGTTAGGGCATTTGCTCTACAAAAGACCATGCAGGCAATAGATCTGGGAGCGGAGCTAGGAGCAACTACTTATGTCTTCTGGGGAGGAAGAGAAGGTTCCGAGACCGATGCCTATAGGAATCCTGTTGATGCTATCAAGCGATTTAGAGAGGCAATTAACTATTTGTGTGATTACGTGATCGATCAGGGCTATAACATGCGTTTTGCCCTAGAACCTAAACCTAATGAACCTAGAGGAGATATTTATTTCCCCACAGTAGGACATATGCTACATTTCATCTCTACTTTGGATCATCCCGATATGGTGGGTTTAAACCCCGAGTTTGCTCATGAGACCATGGCTGGCTTGAACTTCGTACATGCGGTGGCTGAAGCGATAGAGGCTGGTAAGCTATTTCACATAGATCTGAATGATCAGATAATTGGGAGATACGATCAAGATTTCAGATTCGCCTCTGAAAATCCCAAGCGCGCATTCTTCTTGGTGAAGCTACTTGAGGACAGCGGCTACGATGGGCCCAGGCACTTCGATGCTCATGCCTATAGGACAGAGGATGAAGAAGGGGTTTGGGCTTTTGCCAGAGGATGCATGCGATCCTACCTGATATTGAAGGAAAAGGCGCAAAAGTTTAATGAAGATGCCGAAATTCAAGGACTGCTAGCTGAGATCAGGGCTGAAGATGAAAACTATCAGGGACCAAGTGCCTCAGACGGCTACTCTAGGGAGCATGCGCAAGAGGTAAAGGATTATAAGTTTGATGTCACCGCACTATCGCAGCGCGGAAGGAAGTATGAGGAGCTGGATCAGTTAGTAATGGAGCTGTTGCTCGGAGTGAGATAGTATTTACGTGGTTTTCTGTCTGGGCGTAGTTGGCTACGCCCAGACATGTTTATTTGACTACTGTTATTCCAAGATCATCTATGCCTTGCAGCAAATATCTTTCTACAGTTCCGTTGTATATATATTCTGGTATATATGGTTGTCCTATCAGTTCAGATAACTCTAATGCCTTATCCTTTATCAGCTTGATAGCTCCCAATGCCAGCCTAAGCAAGGCTTCTATGATCTCGCGTGTATCTTCTACCGGCATTAGCCCAAGGCATATCATCATGTCGTTCTGATAATTATCAGGAGTAACTGTCAAGCTCAGGGCAAGTTTCAACGCATCCATCTTATTCTTAGCTGCTATTTCAGGATTGAGAGGTCTAAGTATGCCAGGTAGGTACTTAGCTGCTTCCATAGCTGACCATCTGACGCCTATATCGTCTCGATGCAACCAAGCGTTCTTGGCTTTGCTGACGCACTCAATGAAGTCTTCTACCTCCATGCCAGGAGAGGGATGATTGATCTTCCCATAGGAGAAAAGGGATTCATACTTGGGACTTACCCATAGCACTCTGTAATGCTCTTCTGCAGGAAGAAACATACTCCAATCTACAGGCTGTTCGTGTTCCATTTGCCAGTCTTGTAGGCTTTGAGCTCCCATAGATACGTGTGTGAGCTGATTATCATCGCTTTCTAAGAAAAGAGTTCGGTAGGAGCATCTAGGAGTTTGTGATGTCACGGTAGTTATATCTATATCGCTAAAGTTCTGAGACTCCCCTCTGGCCCTACTACCCGCTAGTAGCACTGCGATAGCTTCTGGTTCTTCATCACGTGCCCAACTAACGACTATTTGTAGCATATTTTCTTCTGAGTCAGCCCTGTGAATCATAGATTCTCCTTCTGTTCGGTAGTCGATATGTATAAGCGGGTTTGATGTACAATAGCTCTCGGTAGGAGGTCTCATTATGGTCAATTACTATAAGTATATGTCAGGCCAAGGCATTATCGAGGATACCAAAGCAGTGCCGGTAGAGGTCCCGCTTACCTTCTACATAAATGGAAGTCAATGGGTGACTCTCATGGCCACCCCAACTAAGCTAAATTTTCTGGCCATAGGCTTCCTCTATACTTCTGGAATCATTAGGAGTCTTGACGACCTTTTGTACCTTAGGGTATGTGAAGAAGATAATGTTATAGAGGTAATGCTTGCTGTTCCCGAACAAGACCTAGACCAACTGCTATCTAAGCCGAGATCTATCACCTCTGGCTGTGGTGGGGGAGTATCCTTTACCATACTTGATGAGTACAACACACCAATAAGTCAAAGCAAATTGAGGCCAGAAGATGTAATCAGTGTAATGCATAATCTACATCTTGCTTCGGAAACTTACCGTGAGACAGGAGGCATACATACTTGTGCCTTGTCTCAGAAAGATGACTTACTAGTGGTTGCTGAGGATGTTGGCAGGCATAACGCTGTTGACAAAATAGTTGGTGAAGCCTTGTGGAAAGGGATTGATGTAAGGGATAAATGGCTTATCTCAAGTGGGAGGATCTCATCCGAGATGGCCCTCAAAGCGGCTCGATTGGGCTGCCCTGTTATTATATCTCACACGTCACCGACTTCCCTGGCTATAGAGGTGTGTAATAGGATAGGCATAACCCTAATAGGTTATGCTAGGGGTAATAAGTTCAATATCTATTCTGGTTTCGATAATCTAGTTTTGGAAGAAAAGTACCTGGAGAAGAGAGGGGCAGTTGGTTAGATATACACGTGAAGAAGTTGAGAATATCTTAGTAAAGCATAGATTAGCTGGGGCTGGATTAGCACATTCGCGTGAGAATAATATCGATCATATATATAAGCTTGTGAGAGGTGAGCTAGGAGTTACATTAGGTATAGAACTGATACATCAGGCTTTGGATGAAGGTAAGCTGAAGCCTCAAGAGGTATTGGATACAATAGCTTCATGGACCGGTTGCCCAACGGATATAGAGCATTTATCTGGCCAAGGTTACATAGCTCCATCTTCCACGTACAAGGCTCTGTTGTCTGCAAGCACAGCCATAAGGCAAGCTATTGACATGAAGTCTACTTTCATATTTGCTACTGGGCATCCGGCTAATATGCTAAGTCTTTATTCGAAGCTTGCTGACTACGTGAGCCGGCGAGGTTGTAGGATCATTGATGTCATACCCGAGAATATATCTTATGATGGCCTGAAATTATCGTTGCTTAATGGTGTCTATGTGGCTTCTGTGAGTGATAATCCTGTACATACTCATGACTACCACCTAATGGAAGAGCTCTTATCCAAGATAGATATTCCGGACCTAGCGATCGCTGATCATGGATTTGCTGGTGGGGCAGTTAACCGCGGCATAGAGACCATATGTGTAATGGATACCAATGATCCAGGAGTTGCGGTAGCAGAAAAACTAGGAGCACCAATGATAGTTGTACCTTTCAACGATAGTGCTCCATCTGCCGATGTTGATGTCGTTTTCCCGATAATAATCAGCATGGTAGAAGCCTCGGAGCAGTAACATTGTCTACAAGATATGGACGATACGAAGTCAAGCGTAAGATAGGGGTGGGGGGAGTAGCTACCGTCTATCTTGCTACAGATACATTGTTGGGCCGCTCTGTCGCTATCAAGGTTTTGAACCCTGATGTGGACCCTGGACTCAAGCGCAGATTCTTAAGTGAAGCTCGTGCTGTGGCTGTGCTGAATCATCCTAACATAGTTGATGTCTACGATGTGGGCGAAGAAGATGGCACACCTTTTATTGTCATGGAATATGTTGATGGTCAAAGCTTAAAGGAGTTTATAAAGAACCAGGGGAGGCTTTCATTAGAAAGGGCTAAAGCTATAATTTCGCAGGTTGCTGATGCTCTTTCCTATGCGCACAAAAATAAGATAATACACTGTGACGTTAAGCCCCAGAACATACTTATTAGTAAAGATGGAAGGGCTAAGCTAGTTGACTTTGGCATCGCTCAGGCCCAGATAGATAGCACTCAGACTAGTTCAGCCAGGGCGTACGGTACCCCGCTATATATGGCACCCGAGCAGCTAGTTGGAGATAAGGTTGACGAGCGTACCGATATATACAGTCTGGGGCTTGTGCTCTGGGAATGTATTACGGGTACTCCTCCCCAGAGATCCCAAGTTTGGGAACCTGTTCGCTTAGATCAAGGTAAAGTTAGTCCTGAGATTTTAAGGATAATCAAGAAGGCTACATCGCAGTTACCGGAAGATAGGTATCAGAGCATAGATGCGTTTCTTAGAGATTTACATGGTCTGTCTCCTCGCTCGGCGACGGCTTTATCGGAGGAGAGCACCGTAACGATTCCAACCAGCTTTGTACCAAAGAGTGGAATCACTAATAGACGAAGAATACGGGCTCTCCCCATTGCCTTGTTGCTGGTAATGCTAATATTAGCGATTACCTTATGGAGATGGCCAGATGTCTACTCTCTAGGAAGAGGATTAGGCTCCGGAACTTTAACCACATCAGATACTAAGATAACTGTACCCTCGTTCGTAGGAATGAGTCTGAGGTCGGCAAGGCAGCTTGCTCAACGGAGTGATGTTCAATTACGCGTCAGGTACGAAGATGGAAGAACGGGATCAGTAGTCGTATCTCAGTCACCCTCCCCAGGCGAAAAAGTCGACAAAGGTAGCTATGTTACGGTAGTTCTCTCATCTCGGAAAGGCGCTAGCGAAAATGCTCCATCTGGAAGCCCTACGCCTAATATAGAGCCTGTGCCTGGCAAGATAGTCGGACAGCTACTAGCTACAAACAACGTTCATGTCAAGACGACAGTCGATGGGGATACAAATGAGTTTGATTTACTCCCCGGTGAGTATCGGCAGATAGAGGCTAATACATACCTTAGAATAGAAGCTAATCCTGCTCGAGACTTAATGGTCACAGTTACCACAGCTTCGGGAAAGCGTAGTGGTAATTTACTTGATTTAGCCTCCCAGCTCAGTGGGGAATCTATAGCTGGGCCATCCGCGTGGGTCTCATTTGGATCTCAGAGTAATCAAGGCGATGAGCAATCGACCCAGCCATCGAAAGCAGCCCCTGTTGTGCAGACTGAACGAAAAGATAATAAAAATTCTAAAGATTTGCCCAAACCTCCGAAGCCACCCAAGCCAGAAAAATAAGGCCCAAAGGAGATAGAATCTAGTAACAACTCCTAAGGAGGATATAGATAATGGATTACAGATCTTTGGCTGATGACATAGCGGCCTGGATAAAATCCAAGGTCGATGAGGCGGGAGCTCATGGCATAGCTCTTAACCTCTCGGGCGGCATAGACTCTGCAACCGTAGCAGGTCTGGCGGTCAAGGCTGTTGGTGCTGATAATGTGCATACGTTAATTCTGCCCGTACATAGTAACCCTCAGGATGAGGAGCATGCTCGGCTGGTTGCTCAAAAGTTTGGACTCAACCCTCAGAAGATAGATCTTTCACCGGTGTTTGATCTGCTTATACGGACTTTGCCTGAAGGCTCTGATTTGGCAAAGGCGAACTTGAAGCCAAGGCTGAGGATGATAACCATATACTATATTGCTAATACTAATAACCTATTAGTAGTCGGTACTGGTAATAAGACTGAGATAATGGTAGGTTACTACACCAAATATGGTGATGGTGGTGTAGATATACTCCCTATAGGAGGCCTTTACAAGAAGGATGTTCGGGAATTGGCTAAGGTGCTTGGGGTTCCTGAGGAGATAATAGCTAAGCCTCCTAGCGCAGGTTTGTGGCCAGGTCAAACTGATGAGGGAGAGATGGGTATTACTTATGAGCAACTAGATAGAGCCTTGGAGGCTATTGAAAAAGGGGAGAGAAACGGCGTTCCTGAGGATGTGTTCTTGATGGTGCAGTCTATGGTACGTAGGTCATCTCACAAGAGAGAGCTTCCTGCCATCTACTCTCCAGTAACATCTTAGTTGCAAACAGTACCTGGGGGCCTTATAATCCGTGAACGCAGATGGTTATTGATGGAGGTCCTAGGGAGAGATATATGAAGCTTTGGTGTCTACAAGAGAACTTAAGTAGAGGACTGTCAGTCGTAAGCAGAGCAGTTAGCCCTCGTGCTACTCTCCCCATACTAGGTAACATACTTCTGGCTACTGAAGGCGGTAGGCTGAAGCTCCAGGCAACCAACTTGGAGCTTGTCATAACTACTTGGGTGGGGGCAGATATAGAAAGAGAAGGTGTAACTACTGTCCCTGCTAGGCTATTCACTGAATTTATATCTAGTCTCCCAAATGAGAAGGTTCTTCTTGAACTTAATGAAGGGCACAAGCTACATGTAGCTGCTGGTCACTCTGCTGCTGATATTCACGGTATGGATCCTGAGGATTTTCCAACGGTGCCTTCGCCGTCGGAAGAACCTACATTGAAGTTGGATGCCAGCGTGCTAAAGGACATGATAGAGCAGGTTGTTTTTGCTGCTGCCACAGATGATAGCCGCCCAGTTCTAGCTGGAGTTTTGTTCAAAATTGAGGGTGACAAGCTTACAATGGCCGCAGCTGACGGGTTCCGTCTGTCGGTTAGGGAGCAGGGTATAGATAGCTCGGCTGAGAACATGAGCGTGATAGTGCCTGCTAAGGCTTTGGACGCACTGTCGCGGCTTATTGGGGATCATGAGGAACAGGTGGAGATTACCGTTAATCCTACTAAATCACAAATAGTCTTCCAGTCTGATAATATAAATGTTATATCTAGATTGATAGACGGTAACTTTCCTAACTATGCACAGATAATTCCTAAGCAATACGTTACGCGGACTGTAATACACACTAAGGAGTTTAGGGAGGCTATAACTAGGGCGCTGATCTTTGGAAGAGATAGTTCAAATGCTGTGAAACTAACTATATCTCCAGGTGATGAGGTTGATACAGGCAAAGTAGTTGTAAGTGCTACCGCTGCAGAGGTAGGATCAGGTAGTGATTCCCTAGAAGCTACTGTGGAAGGCGAGGGAGGACAAATCGCATTCAATGGTAGATATCTAACCGATGTACTCTCGGTAATCGAGTCTGATCGAGTTGCACTAGAAACACAATCTCCAAACTCACCTGGGGTGATTCGCCCAATTGGCAATAGTAGCTATACTCATGTCATCATGCCGATGCATCTAGTTGGAAGGTAATAGAAATAGAGAGTAGGAGTTATTAGTAACTCCTACTCTCTACATAAATCCGTACGGTATATTCCTTCTTGGATCTAAGATGGGGTAGGTGCGGCTTTTGAGTATTGATTCCACTCTATGCCAGAAAGCCTCTATCTCCAGTGGAGTCAAAAGTTCCCTCAGCTGCTTATTGAGTTCTTCTACTTTAGATTTGTCCGATACCTTCGATTCAAGCTCGATAAGGATATCCTCTGGTATAGGTTCTCCACAGAACTCCCATATAACCGTCCTCAATTTCGGCCTGGGGTGAAAGGTAAGACCGTGATCAATTGCCCAGACGTTATGGTTTTTGCCTCGGAAAACGTGAGCAGGCTTCCTATCGGCATTATTGACTATAATGTCGAACAAAGCCAACCTCTGTAACTGTGGGATATCCTCGGCTTGTAAACTATAGATGTGTGGCTCAGTCTCGGGTTCCACGTATATCTGCAGCGTGCCAATGCCTTTTGGACCGGTACGAATTACCGTCTGTGGGATAAGGTTCCAGCCTAGCCATCTGCTCGTGATGTAAGAAGCGTACTCTCGCAGATAAAGAGTACCGTCCGGGAAGTCGATAAGTGGAGCTTCTCCAACTCTTGGCTTATATACTGCTCTGTGTTTCAGGCTTCCCAAGGATACTTGGACGAAGTAGGTGTAATTAGAGCCCCAAGGGGCCAGAGCCCCTCCCTTAATCTCTCCATGCTTCAGTAGTTGTTCTATCTCTGATTCTGTTAGCTGGGAGTCTTCAGAGCACTCTCTTTCCATAGATCTCTCCCATGGATGCGCTCTATGGGCTCTTCTTCTGTACCTGGTGAAAAATTCATGGTCCATTTGGAGCTCCGTGTTGGAGTATACCTATAGGTTTATACATGATCAAGCGAAAAGATATTCCTGTGCTGAAGTTTCTAGTTTAGGTCCAGATTACTAGTGGAAGATGTTGCGTGGAGCCCATCTATCTTGCTTTGCAGCCTATGCAGTCTCTTATGTAGTCTGCGTAGGTTAGTGTGTAGGCAGCAATCTGAAGCGGCTATAGTTATAGCAGTTTGCACCATTTCTAGCGCTTTATGGTAGTTTCTCTCTTCGTGCTCGTAGTGTTTGGCCAGTTCCTCTAATATCAGTGCTGATTTGTTATCAGAATGCAAAGCAATGTTGTGGAGTGCCATTATTAAGTCACTCTTTTGTGCCATGCCTCTTATGATAGAGCTGAGCCTTCGACATATATCCAGCTGTATATGTCTAGGCAGTGGATAAGATAGGGAGTAGTTATATACAATCAAGGCTTTTTCATATTCACCGTTAGATTCATATATTTTCCCTAAGCTATAAGCATCCAAAGGATACAAAGATTGAAGCTTATAACCGTTGTTGTATAACTGACATGACAGCAAAGTGATACCGGTTAGCGCCAATAGGTCGTACTTGTTATGATCTAATATGGACTCAATAATCTGGGGGGTTCCTTGTAGTAGATAGAGGGCATACATTTCCGGAATCAGCCTGCTAGGCAGATCGTTTGCCCTCACAACTCCTAACAGTTCTCTCTCTAAATTGGTTAGCCTGCAGCTAATTAACCTCTCTTTCCATAACCTTCTAGCTGGGTAGAGCATATCTGCGTGCCTATGTATGCTTACAGTTATAGCTTTCCAATCTAGGGCTAGCTCAGAACACCTAAACTCTAGCATCGGTAAATCGAACATCTTACCATTGAAAGAGAGTATAGTTGAAAAATTGGTCATGAAAGTGAGCAGATAAGCTAACATGTCCCTTTCATAATTGGGATGCTCAATAGATAACTGCTGTACGATTATGTTCCCGTCTCGAAAGTAGGCACTACCAACCGCAATAATGTAGGTCTCCGATGAATGGTATAGCCCGGTTGTTTCCAAGTCTAGGAGCAAGATGTCTTCCAGAGAGACGCTAAATAGTGATTGGTCGCTGCAGAGCGCACCTAGCGAGCTTAGGTCAGTGTCGAATAGCTTACTAAGGTCGCTTGATCCGTATAAGCAAGGCGCTGAGTAAACAGTAGATCTTAGATAAACACCTTCCCCAAGAATTTGTATCTTCTCCTCTTTGGGAGACAACATATTAGGTGTCCTTTCAACCTACTAAGATAAGAATTTCTAAAGAATTAATTCTTCCTTCCTGGATAGTGCCTAGTGGGAAGAATTATACTGTATCCTTAGTGTAATACTCCATTACTTCTTAGATTTAAAGATAAGTGATCATGTTGCAAGTATATCCTTGTCTAAGAGAATGCAGATTAGCTGACGTATATACAGACTTGTGGCTGCCTATTGATGAGTCATATGTGTACATGAATATGGTAACGACAGTTGACGGCAGGGCTACTATAGATGGTAAAGCATATCCTATCGGTGATGATGCTGATCATTATCTGATGCGTAGACTAAGGTCATTTGCAGACGCCGTGATAGTCGGGGCTGGGACGGTTCGTAATGAACGTGTATCTGTAGATATGACTGAAGATATGCAGCATGAGAGGATAGCTGCTGGCAAAGCAGCTAATCCACGTCTTGTTATAGTCTCTGGTCAGGGCGAGGTAAAGCTGTATAAATCTCTCATGGAGCTAGGTAAAGAAAATCTTATTATCTTTGGTAGCAACAAATCCCTGTTGGATCTCTCTGATTATGCTTCTGTACACGTTAGTAGTCATCCATATCCTAAGCCTGAAGAGGTGATATCTACTCTAAGGGACCGGTATGGGCTTATCAGGCTGCTTTTGGAAGGGGGGCCAAAGCTCAACGCCGCCTTTATCGAATCAGGTTCTGTGGACGAGCTCTTCTGGACTATAGCGCCAAAGGTTATAGGTAAAGAAGGACTTCCAATGGTTGTGCCAACTTCCGAATTACCAGTTAAGACTAAACTGCAATTGGTTAGCCTTTATGTTAGTGATAGCGAGATCTTTACTAGGTATAAATTTGTTGAATAACCTGATCATGTTATTTTATGTAACGAACTCGATGTATAAACGTTCTTAATCATAGCGGAGATAGTAAGTGATATTTTTCTGTAAACTAAGTGTTGTCTCCTATAGTGCAAGGGGATGTGTAGATCATACTAGGGGTTTTGCCGTATGGAAAATAAAGCGATTAATCAAGCTTACACGCAACCCAAGGTGGTTGTAATTGGTGGTGGTACTGGTGTTTATGTGGCCCTAATGGGACTTAAACACTATACCCAAAACCTTACTGCTATTGTAACCATGGCTGATAGCGGAGGAAGCACTGGCCGACTTAGAGACGAGTTCGGTCATTTACCTCCGGGAGATCTTAGGAAGGCCTTAGTTGCCTTGGCTGCAGATGATGAAGCCACTTTGATGCTTCGTCGGCTATTTGAATATAGGTTTGAGAAGGGTAACGGTCTAAGTGGTCATACCTTTGGTAACCTATTCCTGACGGCTCTCACTGAGATAACAGGTAGTACAGATAAGGCTGTTGAAGAAGCGGCTAATATTCTAAACGTCAGGGGAAAGGTTGTTCCAGTTACACTAACAGATACTCATCTGGTGGCGGTCACAGCAAGTGGTAATGTGATCAAGGGTGAAACAAATATAGATATAAGGAGGGACGACCCGGAAGATCCTATCGATAAGGTATATTTGGATCCACCTGCAGAAGCTAATCAGAAAGCGATTCAGGCTATAGAGGACGCTGATGTTATAGTCATAGGACCTGGAGACCTGTTCTCCTCGGTTATACCAAACCTATTGGTTGATGGTATTCCTGAGGCAATAGGGAGAAGTAGGGCTACTAAGATATTTGTAGTCAACATAATGACTAAGCACGGTGAAACTGATGGCTACAAAGCCTCTGATTTCATAAGACAGGTTCTAAGATATCTTAGAGGGCATTCTGGATTAGACTACGCGATAATTAATTATCATGAGCACATACCATCGGATGTGCTTCAAAGGTATGCCGAACAGAAATCAGTACCTGTAAGTATCGACTTGGCAGAATGCCATCAGCTGGTACCCAAACTTATTGTAAGACCTCTCACGAAGACTGGTGCATACGTAAGGCATGATCCTCAGCTTTTGGCTGAGGCTGTAATGGATGTATATGCTCAAGTATCCTCTCCGGCGTCTTCTGAAGTTGATAAGCAGTCGGTAACTGTTAGCCAGTAACTTCTTGCCACCTAAGAAACCCCGGCTCAGCACATGAATGCCCGAGTCGGGGTTTCTTATTGAAATCTGATACCTTGATATATTGTTTCTAAAGTAGAAGGTCTTATCACCTGATTGACAATCGAATAGTGCATTCAAGATAATGATACACTATTTGCGCATAGCCTCTTGAATAAGCGAGGTCTGCATTATGGGCTATTGGGAAGCACTCGATAAGGGAACAAATTACCTATCACCCTCTGACAAGGAGCTCATACGTCGTGCTTATGAGGTTGCCGATAGGGCTCATCAGGGAGAATATCGTAAATCTGGAGAGCCTTTTATTTCGCACCCTGTTAACGTAGCCCTGATACTCGCAGACCTCAAGCAGGATGCTCAAGCTATAGCATCCGCGTTGTTACATGATACGGTTGAAGATACAAACCTCACACTAGACGACATAGAGACTATTTTTGGTCCTGAAGTATCTCGTCTTGTTGATGGGCTAACTAAGCTTAACAAGATACGGCTCAGTCCCGATGAAGAGAAAGATCCTAAGGAGCAGCAGGCCCAGGCCGAGAACTTAAGAAAAATGTTCTTGGCTATGGTTGAGGATCCCAGAGTAGTCCTTATAAAGCTTGCTGATCGTCTGCATAACATGCGCACTATTGAGCATCTTCCTCGCGACAAGCAATTATCGAAGGCTAGAGAGACGCTGGAGATCTATGCCCCCTTGGCTGGTAGATTGGGAATATTCAAGTTCAGAAGTGAGCTTGAAGATCTTAGCTTCAAGGTTCTTTCCCCGGACAAATATAGAGAGATAGCTGCACAGGTAGAAAGGTCTGGGGTTACTAGAGGTAAGTATATAGAACAGGCTATAGATGTTCTCAAGAAGGCCTTGGATGCTGAGGGAATACCTGCGGAGATTACTGGAAGACGCAAACATCTGTATAGCATATATCGCAAGATGGAGCAAAAACAGCGCTCTTTTGATCAAATCTTTGATGTCCTTGGGTTGCGTGTGATCACCGACGAGGTGATGCAGTGTTATGCAGCATTGGGGGTGATCCATAGTATTTGGAGACCGATCCCGGGGGAGTTCGACGATTATATAGCTATGCCCAAGGAAAGCATGTACCAGTCACTGCATACTGCTGTGGTAGGACTGGATGGTAAACCCCTGGAGATACAAATACGTACTCGAGATATGCATGAGGTTGCAGAGTATGGTATAGCTGCGCACTGGAGATACAAAGAGGGGAAGAAGGCTAACGAGGCTGCTGAACATAGGATTACATGGCTTAGACAGCTCTTGGAATGGCGAGATGAGGTCGCCGATGCACAAGAGTTTGTTGAATCTATGAAAAGCGATCTACTCCAAGAGCACATTTATGTTTTTACCCCTAATGGGGATGTTGTTGAGCTTCCCAGAGGTGCTACGCCGATTGATTTCGCATACAGAATTCATACTGAGATAGGCCATCATTGTGTAGGAGCAACTGTCAACGGTAGGCTTGTCTCGCTAGATTACGTCCTTCAGAACGGCGATGTGGTAAAGATACGTACTAGCAAGACTAAGCAAGGACCAAGCAGAGATTGGTTAAATCCTGCTTATGGTTACGTGCGCACAGCCTCTGCCAGGGAGAAGATCAGGCAGTGGTTCAGGAAGCAGGAGAGAACAGAAAATATTGCTCAGGGCCGAGAAATGGTTGAAAGGGAGCTAAGAAGGCTTGGCCTCGAGCATCTAAAGCTAGAAGAGGTTGCTGCTCATTTCCCAAACTATCAGAAGCTGGATGACTTCTTAGCAGCTGTAGGTTACGGAGCTATCAATACATCTCAGATAGCTGGTAAGTTGGTGGTCCAAGAGCAAAAGACCATCATGTCCGAGACTCTGCCCAAAGCTGTCGCAGCTGCGACAGATGTCAAGGTGATGGGTGTTGGAGATTTGTTGACTACGTTGGCAAGATGTTGTTCTCCGATGTTGGGTGATGAGATACTCGGATATGTAACTAGAGGGCGTGGCGTTTCTATCCACAGAGCTGACTGCCCAAACATCCAAAAAGCGGATCCCGAGAGGATCATACAGGTAAGCTGGGATGGTACTCAGAAGCAGCTTTACTCTGTAGTTCTGCAGGTAGTGGCCATAGATAGGGTTGGCCTGCTCCGAGATGTGAGCACTGTAGTTTCAAATGAGAAGATCAATATGAGAGATGTACAGACCTTCGATCATAAGGACCATACGGTAACTATTCAGTTTGCTGTAGAAGTTGCTGATGGCGCTGAGCTGAGCAGGCTGCTTCTCAAGCTAGAGAGGTTGCCAGATGTTATAGAGGTCAGACGTAGGACTCCTTCTGCCTCTGCTGCAAAGACAGCTTAGAGCTAGGGTTCTCTCGTGAGTTGTAAACGAACCTCATAACCCTCTATCATTGATCTGTCTTATTGTGAAGCCTTAGGTCTTATAATATCCGGAAAGGGGGATAGATCCCTGAGTGCCAACCTACTATGCGCTCAAGATAGCTCTTTTTATCGCTCCTAGAGTTCCTCACGATGTTGGTTACTTTATATGTAGTCTTGTTGGACTTGTCTTCTGGGTATTCAATCGACCTGCTAGGAAAGCTATAACAAATAACATAACTCATGTGCTGGGTCCTACCACCTCAAAGTCACTCATCAACAAGTGTGTAAGACAGGTCTTTGTTAACATAGCCAAAGATTATTATGACCTGGTTCTGCTGTCGACCAAAAGGCGTGGTGCCATGCTAGACAGGCTTAGTGTAGAGGGGGTAGAGAACGCGGAAAGGGCTCTATCACAGGGGAAAGGTCTGATAATAGCTTTCGTTCATATGGCTGGATTTAATCTTGCCTTTGAATTGGCAACCGTACTCGGATTTCCTGTCTGGGTGGTCGTTGAGCCTCTCAGACCCATCAAGGTAGGTAAGTTAGTAACATCTTTACGGAGCTCACCAGGTGTGAACATAATTGAGGCCGATTCATCTGTAGTTAGGAACATACTGCGTGTGCTTCGAGCAAATGGTACGGTAGTGTTAGCTGTTGATAGAAGTGTGTCCAATAAAGGAGTAGAGGTGACATTCTGTAATTATAGAACTTTACTCCCAGCTGGTGCTGCTACATTGGCGTTACGAACAGGTGCAGCTTTATGCCCTCTTCTAATAACTAGGATGCATGGGAACAGAGTACACCTCAAACTCTACGAGGAGCTTGAGAAGCCCTCTACTGGAGATTTTGAGCAAGATGTAAGGATACTTACGCAGCGGCTTGCAGATATATTTAGTCAGCATATACAGAGACATCCTGGACAGTGGGTAATGGCACGTGATGTTTGGTCCGAGAATGCGACCTAATCCCTTTTACTTTTATCCAGATTCCTCAACTTTCTGAATAGCTCCAGTTCCTCATTGCTTAGATCGCCAGAAATTTTGGCTAGCACTCTCACCAATAGATCACCAGCTGGGGTATTGGATTTTCCTATATTAGGCAGTCCTTTGCCTGCTAATCTCAATACGGTACCGCTTTGAGTGTGAGGAGGAATCATCAGTATTAGTGTTTTACCGTCAGGGGTGGTGAGAGGTACCTCTCCACCAAAGATGCATGTGTAGATGTCAACCATCACTTCTGTTCTGATATCCCTTCCTTCTACCTGAAAGGATTTATCAGGTTTAATGCTTATAAGCAGATATAAGTCCCCTGGCTCTTCGCCGATTTCTCTAGCGTTGCCCTTACCAGGGATCTTCACCCTGCTGCCATTGGTTACTCCTGCAGGGATATGAACCTCAAGCCTCTTATTTACATCTACTGTTCCCTTGCCTCGACAGGTATTGCATAAACGTGAGGCTCTTAACCCCCTACCATTGCATTCAGGACAGGTTGACTCCTGTTGTAGCTGCAGTATCCTTGTTGTTCCTAGAAAGGCTTCCTGTAGTGATACTTCTACTTTTTGTTCTATATCATCACCCTTCTGAAAGCTAGAAGTACGAGTTCGGTTAGTCGTTTGAACTCTTCGGCCAGTGGTAAATATATTCTTGAAAATATCCGAGATGTTTTCAGTTTCAGGTTTGGAGTAAGTACGAAAAGAGGCAATCTCGCGATCGTATTTTTTGCGTCTCTCAGGATCAATTAATGTTTGGTAAGCCTCGTTTATCTCCTTGAACCTCTCTTCGGCCTCTTTACTGTTTTGGTGTAGGTCAGGGTGATATTGTCGAGCTAGTTTTCTATAGGCGACACGTATTTCTTCCTGAGATGCCTTTTGATTTACGCCTAATATTTCATAGTAGTTCTTGTTCATCCGGCGTATCTTCCCTAGACCTTAGAAATCTTTGCAGATGGTTTCCTTCTAACCCTTCGCCGAAGCAGCATCAACAAGGATGTAACGACAAATAGTAGTAATATCAGGATGAATAGACCGACTACTGGAGCTAGCATTGCTAGGATCACTACTGTGCCTGCTCCCAGATCCTCGAAGACGCTCACTACAGGGTTCGCAAGTCCTCCAGTAGTTATTGTCCACAAGGGCCGTGTACTAGCTTTGATAGCATGCAGACTACCTGCTGATATAGCGCCTAGTAGGTAGGAAATCCAAGTGTTGCCATCGAAGTTGTAACCCACTGCTGCAAAAAGAATGGCACCAGCTAATGGTCTAATAACTGTACCTATTAGATCATTGAGATGATCGATAGTTGGTACCTTATCGGCCACTACTTCTAATGTTACGAGTATTACCAGTATGACTATGGCCATTGTGGATGTAAGAAAGCTGAAGTTATCAGCGATCTTAACCCATCCGAATCTAGCACCAAGCGATATGAGTAGAAGTGCTAGATAAGGATTCCATCCGGCAGGTGCCGATGCTCCAAAACCTGTAGCTATTGAGCTTAGGGGATCCATATAGGCTAGCCTCAGCGTAATATAGGAGTGTTTTCTCTATTCTAGCTTCTATTTGCCGAGTTATTTGCTAATCTGCCGTATTACTGCTACCAGCTTGCCTTGTATCTGTATGTCATCAGGCGAGACATATATAGGCTGCATGGTTATATTTGCTGGCTGCAGTCTGATCCTGTCTCCTTCATGGTAGAACTTCTTGAGTGTAGTAGCTTTTTCCTTCTCAAGCCAGACGGCAACGGTCTCTCCATTTTCCGCTGTGTTAGCATGCCTCATGATAATAAGATCGCCATCGTCTATTAGCGCATCTACCATGGAATGCCCCTTCACTCTAAGAGCGAACAAGCCATCAGATTTGAGGTTGAGCAATGAGTTGTTTACCTCTATGGTATCGGCCCATACTGCTGGATCACTAAGATCTTCTGGAACTTCAATAGGGCTTCCAGCAGCTATGACTCCTACTACCGGTATAGTGGTTACATTTTCCTCGACCTTTTTGAACGGTAGGGATATACCACGGCTTATGTTCTTGTTCCTGGTTATATATCCCTTTTCTTCTAGTTGCTTCAGGTTGTAGTCAACTACAGAAGTAGAAGACAGTCCTAGAGATCTTTGTATCTCTCTGACTGTTGGAGGGATGCCATACTCTTGTATAAATTCCTGCAGGAAGGATAGTATTTGTTGCTGCTTAGCTGTTAATTTGTCTTTCGCCACAGGGTACCCCCTTTACTATATTTTGTGTATATTTCATTATTATACATTATAGTTTTGAACATTAGTTCACGCTAGTAGATTATAGCGGATATAGCGACAATTATAGAAATTGAAAATCCCTTTGACTAAGTGCGATAAGGTAGGCTAAATTCATATGTTCGACTATTTTAGCTAGAAACGTGGGTTGTTATGGCAGCTGAAAGAATATTTGTGGCCCTAGACCTTGAGATGACAGGGCAAGATCCAGAACAGGATGAGATTATTCAGGTAGGTGCGGTTAAGTTCACTCAGACTAGGGTTCTTGGGAGATGGGGAACGCTTGTGAGACCTAAGATCAAGCTTCCTTTTCGTATAGCAAGGCTCACAGGCATAAACCCTAACGATCTCAATAAAGCTCCGGTCTTTGATTCGATAAAGGATAAGTTGAGATCCTTTGTAGGGGATCATCCAATTGTTGGTCATAGTATTGGGAATGACTTATCCTTTCTTGCCAAGCAAGGCTTAGCTCTTGAGAATCCCAGCCTAGATACTTGGGAGCTAGCCATGCTTTTAATGCCTAGTCTCAATGCTTATTCTTTGCAGGGAGTTGCATCTGCTTTAGGTGTGTCCGTCGACAATCATCATGATGCCTTGGCGGATGCGGAGATCACTAGACAAGTGTTCCTAGGTTTGCTTGCTAGGTTAAGAAGATTGAATCCAAAACTGGTTACCCAAGTACTCAAGCTTACAGATAATGTTGACTGGCCGATGAAAATGGTCTTCCAGACGCTATATGAGGAGGTTTGGCAGTCACAGGCAGCTCGTCCTTCCGGCAACATAGGATCCTTGCTGGCATCGAAGGGGATAACCGAAGAAGACATAACAAGTAACTTGTTGTCAGAATCACCCAGGCCTTCCCCTCTGCAGCCCAAAGAGATTACCGAATATTTGGATGAATCCTATATAGAATCTATTTTCTCACCTGATGGGGAGCTGTCTAAAACTTTTCCTGATTATGAGGTGCGAGACCAGCAAATAGATATGGCCCTAGAAGTGGTCAGGAGTATTAACAATAATAAACACCTGGTTGTAGAAGCTGGTACTGGAACAGGAAAGTCCCTAGCCTACCTTATCCCAAGTGCTATATTTGCTCTGAAGAATAACCAGCGAGTGGTAATCTCTACAGATACCATCAACTTGCAGGATCAGCTTTATAACAAAGATATTCCTGCCGTTAGGAAGTTGCTTGGGAGTAAGGGTAAAGATCTAAGAGTTAGCCTAGTGAAGGGTAGAAGTAATTACCTCTGTCTGAACAGGTGGGAAAGGTTTCTAAGATCGGGAATAAATACACCGGAAGAAGCTAAGTTTGCGGTAAAGGTACTGTTATGGTTGCAAACCACGATCACAGGCGATGTGTCTGAGTTGCCGCTGACCTCGGATGAGAAGCAATTCTGGCAAAGAGTATCTGCTACCGAGGAGACTTGCACGACAAGAGTTTGCCGAAACCGAAAGGGAAGGCAATGTTTCTTGTTCCGCGCTAGAGTAGAGGCTGAGTCCTCTCACCTTGTGGTCGTAAATCACGCATTATTACTCTCTGATCTTGCTTCAAATAACTCTGTCCTCCCCAACTATGATTACCTGATAATCGACGAAGCTCATAGACTAGAGGATCAGGCTACTAATCATCTTGGCTTTGAGGTAGATAGCAGGGCGTTACATGAGCTGCTCAACAGGGTAATGGATAACTCCAATCCTATCCGCCCAGAGGGCATATCCGCCAGATTGCCGGTCCATATGCAGGGTAGTCGTGCCTCCAACGCAAACCTAGATCAGGTAACCAACATAGCCATGAGGCTTGCTCAGAGGGCTGACAGGGCTAGAGCTAGGGTAGATGAGTTCTTTGCCAGCCTTGGGAGGTTGCTGCCTGCCTCCTTGGGAATGCACAACGGTTATGATGAGCATTTGAGGCTGACTGCTGAGGTGAGAGGAGGGGAGCAGTGGGAGGGGGTGTTGCTGGCCTGGGAGAATCTGAGGCTTGCTCTCAGGGAGCTGGTGGATGAGGTACATCGCTGTGGAGAGCTTCTGGAGAGCATGGAGGGTTTGCACATAGCAGAGTATGAGGAGTTGCTGGCAGAGGTGCAGGCTATAGAGGTGTCCCTGCAAGACTATATCCATGAGATAAATTCTATTATCATCTCACCTACAGATAATGATGTGACATGGCTCTCTTACTCCCGCAGATATGGAACGATTACTTTGCATAAAGCCCCCTTAGATGTAGGAGGCATACTACAGGAAGAGCTCTATTCTAAGAAGAAGGCAGTTATACTGACCTCAGCCACCCTAACTACAGACCGTAACTTTGATTATGTAACTGGGCGTTTGGGATTATATGAATTCCAGCAACTTATGTTGGGGTCACCATTTAATTACCAAGACACTGCTTTATTGCTAGTACCTACAGATATACCTGAGCCAGGCACACCTGGTTACCAGGACGCTGTGGAATCATTGGTAGCTGAGCTTGTGTTGGCTGCTGAGGGGAGGACAATGGTGCTATTTACCTCTCACAGTGCGGTGCAGGCTACCCAGAAGGCTATCTATAGGGAGCTTGCAAGACGTGACATACTTGTACTCTCCCAGGGGGAAGGTTCCCGACATAGGTTGCTCCAGCAGTTCAAGTCAAATCCTAGGACAGTTCTACTTGGCACTAGGTCCTTTTGGGAAGGTGTCGATGTGGTTGGTGATGCTCTTAGCCTGTTGATAATAGCCAAGTTGCCTTTCGAGGTCCCTAATGAACCCGTATTTGTGGCTAGAAGTGAGACTTTTGCTGATGCTTTCAATGACTATGCTATTCCTCAGGCTATACTTCGGTTGAAGCAAGGCTTCGGCAGATTAATCAGGAGTAAAAGTGATAGAGGTGTGGTAGTCATACTCGATAAAAGGGTTCTTACCAAGAGATACGGCGTCAAGTTCCTAACATCTTTGCCTAACTGCAAGATGCAGAAAGGACCAGCTCGATTACTAGCTTCTGAAGTTAAAAGGTGGTTAGGTCGGAATTCGGAAGAACGGTTATCTGTTAGCAGGTATTAATGTTGTATTCTGATTGCTACCATTTGACGTTGGGGTGGCAGTGACGACTATAGGTTTTTCCTCGATAGCTGGAGTCTGACTAGCTCTATCATTACTGTTATACAAGAGTACAGCGATGGGAATAGCACTCAATATTACTCCAATGGTTATTATTCCTACTAGTTTCGTTATGCAGCCACTAGGCCCCGAAACTTTGGCTGTTGAGGAATAGCTTTTACTATCTCTTATAGAAGTTATTCCTCGATTGGCGCTAATGTCGTAGCCAGTTGATGTAGGAAGCGATTTGGATTCCCATCTCTGAAGAGCCTGGGCCATTTCTTCGGCAGATGCAAATCTGTCCTTAGGATTTTTGGCCATAGCTTTGAGTATGATGTTCTCTAGGTCTTGGGAGACGTCTGTGTGAAGAAGGGTAGGTCTAACAGGCTCTTCCTTAACATGGGCTAAAGCTACTGCAATAGGATTCTCGCCTGGAAAAGGCACGAACCCAGTCACAGCCTCGTATAGTACTACGCCAAGCTGATAGATGTCCGTTCTGGGAGTTACAGGACCGTTCTGGGCTTGTTCTGGTGAAAGGTACTGAGCTGTACCTAGTGTGACGGTTTCTTCGGTAAGAGTTGCCTCTGTAGTGACTTTTGCTATCCCGAAGTCTGTGACCTTTACTATACCGCTAGGAGCTACAATTATGTTGTGAGGTTTGATATCTCTGTGTACCAGGCCATGTTCATGGGCGTACTGCAGGGCGTTGGCAACTTGCCAAGCTATATCTACTGCTCTTCTGGGTGATAGAGCTCCATTCTGAACTATCAGCTCTTTAAGGTTCAGTCCCTCGACATATTCCATTACTATATAGTGAAGGTTGCCATCGTTACCAACATCGTATACGCTGACTATATGTGGGTGATTTAGAGCCGCAGCGGCTTCAGCTTCCCTCCTAAATCTAGCTAGGAATCTGTGGTCATCGCTCAGGGATGGATGTAGTATTTTGACCGCTACTCTCCTACCTAGAAACCTGTCTTTGGCTAGGTATACCTTAGCCATGCCGCCTTGGCCAAGCGGTTGAAGCAACTCGTATCTATTGTTCAGCACTAGAT
This sequence comes from Thermobaculum sp. T2p, assembly GCF_059335935.1. Taxonomy (NCBI): domain Bacteria; kingdom Bacillati; phylum Chloroflexota; class Chloroflexia; order Thermobaculales (SeqCode); family Thermobaculaceae (SeqCode); genus Thermobaculum (SeqCode); species Thermobaculum sp. T2p. The sequence continues at coordinate 63,373 of NZ_JANZYQ010000026.1, read as the reverse complement.
CTATGACTGCTATAGGATATTCTCCCTTGCCTTAAATCACTTTCCCTTGAAGTAATGTTATGAGACCGTTGGATCAGTGTCAAACATGGGAAACAGCTCCAAGTTGGACATATGGCACTCCTCTTGCTCTCTCTTTGTTCTGTGGAAATATACAAGGAGGTGTTTCCTATGGATGATAGGCGAGATTTGTCTCATGAGGCGCCGAAAGAACAGGACAAGGAAGGTGTAGATGTGCCTTCTGAGGTTCCTATACCTGATGAAACTTTTGATGAGGATACCTTGAGGCTTGACAATGACGAGGTGGATTTCACAACAGATGAAACATCTTCGTCTTCCGCCATCATAGCCTCCGAAGAGGCTGAACCTTACTTCCCTCCTACCGATCCTGTGATAGAACCAAGAGCTAATGACGAAGGCGGTGCGGATATATTGGGAGGGTTCTCCTCTGGAAACGATGAATCGCTGCTTAGCGATTATGACGAAGATCAGATGTTAGAAGTACCTGATGATGAGCTTACACAGCGAGTGATCGATACCTTGAGACGGGATGCCACAACGGCAGATCTTGATATAGATGTGTATGCTCGTGATGGTGTAGTTATACTTAGAGGTAGAGTTCCTACTCTTATGGATGCTGAGAACGCAGAGTCAGTTGCCAGCACTGTTCCAGGGGTAATAGAAGTAAGGGAGGAGCTTGAAGTAGATACCCAGTAGTACGCCATGGAGGAGTTATGGTCGAAGAGGCAGTTATCAACGCATTGGATATAGCTCGAAGAGACTGTGCTACTAGGGCTGGTGTTAGCGAGCCTGAAGTAGTCGTTGCTGCTGTAAAGAAGATGAGATGGCCTGACGCTAGTCTGGGATGTCCTGAACCTGGGAAGAAATATCCAGAAGTTCCCACTGATGGTTATGAGATAATACTTATAGCTATTTCAAGAGAATACGTTTATCACACTGATATGAACGGTAGAGTAGTCTTTTGTGGCAAGAGATTACAAGGCTAGGGATCGATTTGAGAATTGATCTGATTAATCATTTGTCATTCTGAGACAGAGATGCCTGAGACTAAAGTTCTAAGATTTGGTTGACTGTAGTATTAGTGCATAGGTAAACTATTTAGACTTTTCTTCTAGAGTTGGTGGTATGCCTCCTGATAAGATCAGTATACGTGGTGCTCGTGAACATAACCTCAAGAATATATCCTTAGATATACCAAGAGATAAGCTCGTAGTTCTAACTGGGCTTTCTGGCTCAGGGAAAAGTAGTCTAGCTTTCGATACTATCTATGCGGAAGGCCAGAGGCGTTATGTGGAGAGTCTCTCTGCCTATGCTAGGCAGTTCCTAGGGCAGATGGAAAAGCCCGACGTAGATCTCATAGAAGGGCTCTCTCCAGCTATATCTATCGATCAGAAGGGAACAACCCGTAATCCCAGATCAACCGTGGGCACCGTCACAGAGATCTATGACTATTTGCGCCTGTTGTTTGCTCGGGTGGGCCATCCTCACTGCCCTAACTGTGGGAGGGAGATAAGTGGTCAGACCGTAGAGGAGATCACAGATGCCGTTTTAAAGCTTCCTGAGGGTACGAGGTTGATGATACTAGCCCCTGTTGTAAGAGGCAGGAAGGGCGAGTATTCATCGCTGTTTGCCGACTTGATGAGGAAAGGCTTTGTTAGAGCTAGAGTGGATGGGCGAATATATAACCTGGACGAACCTATTCAGCTGGAGCGTTACAAATCTCATACCATTGAAGTAGTAGTTGATCGAATTGTTATAAGGCATAGCGATGAAGATGGCTCTTCCGAGAGGCAGAGGTTAGCTGACTCTATAGAGACTGCCTTGCGATTGGCCGAAGGGCTAGTAGTTGTCTCTATATTAGATGGGGAAGATATGTTGTTCTCTGAGAACAACGCTTGTCCTGTTTGTGGTATAAGTGTCGGAGTCCTTGAGCCGCGTACATTCAGCTTCAATAGTCCGCACGGTGCATGTCCGGAATGTACTGGCCTTGGGAGCATGCTCGAGTTTGATCCAGAGCTGATAATCAAGTCTCCGGACGTATCCATAATAGATGGAGCCCTCGAACCCCTAACAAAGATGGGTCAGAACACCTCCGCTTACTACATGGAAGTAGTTACTGCTGTATGTGAGCAATACTCCATACCTATGGATGTACCAGTCTCACAACTGACTGAAGATAAATTGAAAATACTGATGTACGGTGCACCCGAACCGGTTATCGTGCGCCATCATAGAAGACGATTTGAAGTTAAGTTTGATGGTGTAGTTTCCATACTGCGTAAGCGCTACAAGGAGACTGGGTCAGATTATATCAGGCAGGAGCTGGAGAGATATATGTCTAATAGGCCCTGCCCAGTATGCAAAGGTGCAAGACTGAAGCCTGAAGCTCTAGCGGTTACAGTTGCTGGTAAGAACATAGTACAGATAACTGCTATGAGTATCCGGGAGGCTTTAGCTTTCGTCCAGTATCTATCTGGACATACTGGTGAGGCTCCTCTTACAAAGCGAGAGTCTCTAATAGCTGCACCAATACTCAAGGAAATTCGGGAGAGATTGGGCTTTTTGGTAGATGTTGGGCTTGACTATCTTACCCTTGATAGATCTGCGAATACCTTAGCTGGAGGAGAGGCTCAGCGTATCAGGCTAGCTACCCAAATAGGTAGCAGTCTTATGGGAGTTATCTATATCCTTGATGAGCCCAGCATAGGTTTGCACCAAAGAGATAACACTAGATTGATAAACACGCTGGTCAAGCTCCGAGATCTGGGAAACACTGTATTGGTGGTTGAGCATGACGAGGATACCATGCGCGCGGCTGACTGGATAGTCGATTTGGGCCCAGGGGCTGGCGAACATGGGGGGGAAGTCATTGCTCAAGGTACAGTTGAGGATATTGAGAGATCTGAAAAGTCTATAACGGGAGCATATTTGTCTGGCAGGAAATCTATTAGGGTACCCTCTAGGAGAAGAGAGGGTAACGGTAAATTCCTGCGCATAGTGGGAGCACGCGAGAACAACCTGAAGAACATAGACGTCGAGATACCCTTAGGTAAGTTCATATGTGTAACTGGTGTGTCAGGATCAGGAAAGAGCACCCTGGTTAACGATATCCTTTACAGGCGTCTGGCTCAGGAGTTCTACGGGTCGAAGGATAAGCCGGGCGATCACGACAGGATAGAAGGAATTCATCACCTAGATAAGGTTATTGATATAGATCAATCTCCCATTGGAAGAACACCTAGGTCCAACCCGGCCACATATACGGGGGTGTTTACTTATATTCGTGAGGTATTTTCAAAGGTCCCTGAGGCTAGGGCTAGAGGCTACCAGCCTGGGCGTTTCAGCTTCAATGTCAAAGGTGGTCGGTGTGAGGCATGTAAAGGTGAGGGTATCATCCAGATAGAGATGCAATTCTTGCCTGATGTCTACGTGCCTTGTGAGGTATGCCATGGTAAGCGATACAATCGCGAGGCACTTGAGATCAAGTACAAGGGTTATTCCATAGCCGATGTTCTTGAGATGACGGCAGAGCACGCGATGGAGTTCTTCGAAAATATACCAGCTATTAGGAACAAACTAGAGACTTTATGTGCGGTTGGCCTCGGATACATTAAACTGGGTCAACCAGCCACGACTCTGTCTGGGGGAGAAGCTCAGAGAGTGAAGCTAGCCACAGAGCTCTCCAAGAGGGCTACGGGTAAAACGCTCTACATTCTCGATGAACCTACAACAGGATTGCACTTTGCCGATGTGGATAAGCTCTTAAATGTACTACAAAGACTGACTGATGCTGGTAATACAGTTCTGGTCATAGAACATAACCTTGATGTGATCAAGTGCGCAGACTGGATAATAGATCTTGGTCCTGAAGGTGGAGAGGGCGGAGGGCAAGTGATTGCCCAAGGCACTCCGGAAGATGTTGCTATGTGCGAACATTCCTATACTGGGCAGTATCTCAGACCTATGCTTGAGAGAGACTTGGAACTAAAAGCTGTCAGCTAATTTTCTTTTTTTGATTCCATGTGTTTGTTCTGTATGAACCTGGATCTTTTGTCTACATATAGGATGATAATTGCAGCAAGCACAAATAGGCTTGCCAGCGCTAATATCCTTATTTCTCTGGTGCGGATTAGTCCTGCTGCTCCGAATAGTATAGCTATTATGTAGAAGATGATCGCGGTAACTCTTTGGGATAACCCCAGAGTTACGAGCTTTTGATGCAGGTGCTCCTTGTCTGCCATGTGTATGACGACACCAGCCCGAATTCTCCTGATAATGCTGTAGGCCACATCAGCTATTGGTACTCCCATTACTAGCAGGGCAGTCGTGAGTTTTGCACTACCCAGTATGGATAGTACCGCCATCAAGAATCCCAGGAAGTAAGCTCCTGAATCTCCCATGAAGATCTTAGCTGGGGCAAAATTGTATCTTAGGAATCCCAAGGACACACCCGCAAGTGTTGAAGCATAAATACCTAGCTCGTATTGTCCTAGCCTTATGGCTACTAGCAACAAGAACACGGAGAAAATGGTAGATAGGCCTGCAGTTAGACCATCTATGCCATCTGACAGGTTAGCTGTCTGGATCATCCCAACTATCCAAAAAATCGTGAACATGTATCCCGATATGGTTCTATCAAGATAGATAGTCCCTAAAATTGGCAGCGTTATACTTTGGATCATGATTCCAAATCCTGCAGATACAGCTATAGCGCACGCTATCTGAAAAAGTAAACGTATACCGGCACTTAGATCGTAGAGGTCGTCCGCAAATCCCAAAAGCATGAGAGCTGTACTAAATCCCACTATCGCTATTGCATGATAGGAAGATACTTGCCTAGCAACAGCGAACGAGGTTATTACTAATGTGAATGCTAGGTATAAAGCTAATCCTCCAACATGTGGAGTTGGTACCTTATGTATCCTTCTAGGTGATGGGTAAACTAGCCAGCCCATCTTGTAACATATCCGAATATGTAGATGGGTCAGCACTATCGAAAGGAGACTGCCTGCTATAAAAGCTAGAATATAAGTCACTGCTGATATGTGCCCCGTAAAGCGGAATCCTGGCTATTCTATCAGAGTCTACAACAACACTTTGACACTATGAGCGGGCGAGGGTTATACTCTATATCTGATGGGGGTGTAGCTCAGATGGGAGAGCGCTACAATCGCACTGTAGAGGTCAGGGGTTCGAATCCCCTCACCTCCACCAAAGTTATAGGTATGCTACTTTCCTCTTGCTGTGTCCTTATGTATCCTCGATTGGCTTTTCATGTATTGTAGGGTTTAGAATAATTTATCTAATTCTCAATCCCTTGAGGTCTCCCTATATGTGGGGACTTTCGATTTTTGGGAGGCTGTAGCAATGGTCGATAAGCCTGATGTAAGCGTTCAATCTCCAAACAATAATGATATTCATGCTATAGAGGCCAAGTGGCGTCAAAGGTGGCAGCAAACTCAGATATATAAAACTGATCTTAGGGATGAATCCAAGCCCAAGTATTACAACTTGATGGAATTCCCATATCCTTCGGGTGAAGGGCTGCACGTAGGACATGTCTATACCTATAGTGGGGCCGATACTAACGGTCGTTATAGACGTATGCGGGGTTACAATGTGTTCGAGCCCATGGGATTTGATGCCTTCGGTATCCACTCTGAGAACTATGCATTGAAGTTGGGAATAAATCCTATGGTGCTAACTCAGCGTACCGTGTCCCGCTTCAGAGACCAGATGAACAGGCTAGGCTGCATGTGGGATTGGTCGCATGAGGTGAATACCAGCCAGCCTAATTACTATAAGTGGACACAGTGGCTGTTTCTGCAAATGTATAAGGCAGGTTTGGCCGTACGTAAGAGTGCACCTGTCAACTGGTGCCCTCAGTGCCTAACTGTATTAGCCAATGAGCAGGTGATAAATGGGCGCTGTGAGCGATGTGATACCGAGGTCATCCAGCGTGAGATGGTGCAGTGGTTTTTCAAGATTACTGATTATGCTGAAAGGTTACTCAATGATCTAGATAAGCTGGACTGGCCCGAGGTTTCTAAGAGATTACAAAGAAACTGGATAGGTCGAAGCGAAGGAGCAGAGCTTATATTCACCATCGAGAATACAGGTGATAAGGTTCCTGTTTTCACTACCAGGCCGGATACAGTCTTTGGTGCAACGTATGTAGTTCTGGCTCCGGAACACCCTCTGGTAGACAAGATAACTACTCCTGAATGCAGAGAAGCTGTACAAGCTTATAAAGAAGCGACTATGCGGGAGCGCGAGATAGAGAGGCTCTCTCTGGAGAAAGAGAAGACGGGAGTGTTTACTGGTGCCTATGCTATAAATCCCGCTAATGGTGAGCGCATTCCCGTGTGGATAGCCGACTATGTACTAATGACTTACGGGACTGGTGCGATTATGGCAGTACCAGCTCATGATGAGCGTGACCATGAGTTCGCTAAAAAGTTTGGTCTGCCAATAGTCGAAGTTGTCCAGTCTCCTGAGGGTGTAGAAGAACAAGCATATATAGGCCCTGGTCAAATGAAGAACAGTGGTCAATTTGATGGAATGCCCAATGAGGAAGCCAAAAAGGCTATCACTGACTGGCTTGCGGAAAGAGGATTTGGAAAGCACACAGTCACCTACAGGTTGAGGGACTGGTTGATAAGCAGGCAGAGATACTGGGGCCCGCCTATACCGATTATCTATTGCGACAAATGCGGAGAGGTGCCAGTGCCTGAAGATCAGCTGCCTGTGGAATTGCCATATATTGAGAACTTCCGCCCTACGGGAACTGGTAAGTCGCCGCTGGCCCTGGTCGAGGAGTTTTACAAGACAGAATGCCCCAAGTGCGGAGGCCCTGCTGTACGCGAGACTGATGTCTCTGATACATTCTTAGATTCTTCTTGGTACTATCTGCGGTATCCGTCAACAGAATTTGATGATAGGCCATTTGATCAGGATATCACTCGTAAGTGGCTGCCCGTTGATTCCTATATGGGAGGCAAGGAGCATATAGTTCTACATCACTTGTACTCTAGGTTCGTCACCAAAGTTCTGTATGACCTGGGATATCTAGATTTTGACGAGCCCTTCACTCGATTGAGGCTGCATGGCATCATTACCCACCTTGGGGCTAAGATGAGCAAGTCCAGGGGCAACGTCGTCAATCCTGATGAGTACATAGAGAAGTATGGGGCGGATGCTCTGAGAACTTATCTACTTTTTATGGGGCCCTACGAGGATGATAATGAGTTTAGTGTGCATGGTGTCCAGGGTGTATCTAGATTCCTCAACAGGCTTTACTCTCTAGTAGACTCCAGGCACGATTATGGTAACGGCCCCGGCGTAGATATGAAGATGCTGCATCGTACTATCGATCGGGTAACCAAAGGTATCGAAGATTTGAAGTATCATACATCAATCGCTGCTCTGATGGAGATGTCCAATTGGATAGCTGATGTTCGTTCGGACATGACTAAGGAGCAGCTAGATGCTGCTTTGAAGAATTTAGTGCTGATGTTGGCACCTATTGCTCCTCACACAGCGGAGGAACTTTGGGAAAGGTTAGGTGGAGCTTACAGTGTGCATACTCAGCCGTGGCCTGAGTATGACCCTTCGCAGCTTATAGATGAGAAGGTTACTATAGTCGTGCAGGTGAACGGTAAAGTCAGGGATAAGCTGGAGCTGCCATCCAATGTGGCTCAGGAAGAAGCTCAAAGGGCGGCCTTGGAAAGTGAGAAGGTTAGGGCTTATCTGGATGGGAAGAGCGTAAAGAATGTTATATGGGTACCTGGTAAGCTGATAAATATAGTAGTTGGCTAATCAGGTAACTTCTTTATACCTAATAGTTTGATCGCGTTGGAGGTGATAGCTGCTTCCAGCTCTTCTGACTGGGATCCTCTGCATTCAGCTATCACCTCCAGAGTCTTTCTTACGTAAGAGGGTTCATTGCGCTTGCCTCTATATGGTTGTGGCGGAAGATATGGTGAGTCTGTTTCAACCAGTAGCCTATCCAAGGGAACATAAGCTGCTGCCTCTCTGAGGCTGGACGAAGATTTATATGTGACTGATCCTGAAAATGAGATGTAGTACCCTAATTGTAGGCCTACACGTGCGTGATCCAAGTTGCCAGAAAATGAGTGCAGGATGCCAACTGTGTCTTTACCTTCGCTATCCAATACATCCAGCACGTCTTCCCAAGCATCTCTGCAGTGTATTATCACTGGCTTAGAAAACTTTTTTGCTAGCTGAAGGTGTACAGAGAATAGCTCCTTTTGCTTATTTATCGATGCTCCCATTCGGTAATAATCTAGTCCTGTTTCTCCAATAGCTACTACTTCTTCTGATGATAGCAATCTCTCTAGCTTGCTTTGAACCTCTTCATTCCATAGATCTGCATCATTAGGATGTAAGCCTATAGCGGAGAATATTATGTTATAGCTACGGCTAAGTTGAAGACTTTTCTGCCATTCTTCGGGGTTAGTCCCTACATCTACTATAATCCCTATTCCTTGTTGAACGGCTCTATCTATTACTCGTTCCCTATCATCGTCAAATGCAGTGCTATTTATATGTGCGTGCGAATCTGTAAGCATTACTCTCCCCTGAAGATCTTTTCTGTTTCTCGGGTCTATTCTAGCTTTTCGTTAGTATTGTGCCGGATTTTCGGTATAATCGTCTGAGCTCAATTAACACCATTGGAGAGATTTCTCTTGATAGATAGGTACACTCTCCCGGATATGGGCACCATCTGGTCCGAGGAGAATAAGTTTAATCAGTGGCTTAGAGTTGAGCTTGCAGTATGCGAGGCATGGGCGGAAGAAGGTGTTATACCGCAGTCGGACCTAGAGAAACTCCAAAATGCATCTGTAGATCCCCGAAGAGTCAAAGAGATCGAGAAAGAAACCGATCATGATGTTATTGCTTTTGTTAGAGCTGTTGGAGAAACGGTAGGTCCCGAGCGCCGGTGGATTCATCTTGGGCTGACAAGCTCAGATGTTGTTGACACGGCTTTATCCCTTCTTCTGGTTGAGTCAGGTAAGCTTATACTTCGGACCTTGTCGGAACTAGAACAAGTAGTTACTGATCTTGCTATCAAGTACAAAGATACCCCAATGATAGGACGTACTCATGGCGTGCACGCTGAGCCAATCACCTTCGGATACAAAATGTTGGTATGGCTGGATGAACTGAGGCGTGTGCGCGCTCGCATGGCCTCTGCCGTGGAAAATGTAAGAGTAGGTAAGCTGTCAGGTGCGGTAGGCACACATGCTAATGTACCGCCTTCAGTCGAGGAACGCGCTTTAGGTAAACTTGGGCTTAAGGTAGCGCCAGTAGCTACTCAGGTTATAGGTAGAGACATACATGCTGATTTCCTGCAATCTATAGCTCTGATTGGGGGAGTGCTTGAAAGGCATTCGACCGAGATAAGGCACTTGCAACGTACTGAGGTTAGAGAGGCTGAACAGCCATTTGGTGAAAAGCAACAAGGATCCTCGGCTATGCCTCATAAGAGAAATCCAGAAAAGATGGAAAGAGTCAGTGGATTGGCTAGGATCCTTCGCGGCTATGCCCTCACTGCTCTAGAGAACATAGCTCTCTGGCATGAAAGAGACATAAGCCATTCGTCTACGGAAAGAATAATATTCCCAGGTGCATGTACCTTAGTGCACTACATGCTTGTCCTCATGAGGGATAACCTTGAAGGGCTCAGGGTTTACCCCGAGCGGATGTTGTATAACCTCCATATGACCGGAGGTTTGGTTTTCTCTCAGAGGGTATTGCTGGCTTTAGTTGAGGCTGGTATGGATAGGCAAGAGGCTTATAAATTGATTCAGAAATATGCTATGCAGAGCTGGGAGACAGGGCAGAACTTTACCGATCTTCTCCGCCAAGATGAGCTTGTTATGAATCTCCTGGGCGAGTCGGGATTAAGAGAAGCGTTTAGCTTGGAGCCACATCTTAAATATATTCATACAGGATTTGAACGTATGGGGGTGAAGCTTTGAGCAGAGCAGTGACAGAGACTAATCTACCTGGAATAAATCTTATACATAGGGGCAAGGTTCGAGACACATACGATCTAGGTGACTCTCTTCTAATGGTAGCTACAGATAGGATTAGCGCCTTCGACTGGGTTCTACCCACCCCGATACCTGACAAGGGGAAGGTTCTTTCTCAGATATCTGTGTTCTGGTTTGAGAGATTGGGAAATATTGTTCCCAATCATTTCATTACAGATAACATAAATAACTATTCTCACCTATTGCCATATAGTGATGTCCTTAGAGGGCGATCGATGATCGTCAAAAAGGCCGATAGAATTGATTATGAATGTGTGGTTAGAGGTTATATCACAGGTAGTGGGTGGGCAGAATACAAGAAACAGGGGACAGTAGCTGGTAAGCCGATGCCTGAAGGACTAAGGGACGGAGATAAGCTGCCCGAGCCTATTTTCACACCTGCTCGCAAGAACGAAGAGGGACATGATGAGAATATAACCTATGAAATCCTTGAGTCTGAAGTTGGTTCTGATTTGGCTTCTCAGCTTAGGGATATAAGCATACAGCTTTATCAGGCTGGTAGAGACTACGCAGAGACTCGTGGGGTTATCATTGCTGATACCAAGTTTGAGTTCGGTTTTGTTGATGGGCAGCTTACTCTTATAGATGAGCTGCTAACTCCTGACAGCTCTCGATTCTGGCTGGAGTCCGAATACCGGCCTGGCGAATCATTGCCAAGCCTTGATAAGCAGTACGTCAGAGACTGGCTAACTCAATCTGGATGGGACAAGAACTCTCAACCACCGGAGCTACCCGATGACGTGGTGGAGGCGACTAGGCAACGTTATCTAGAAGCTTACAGGATGCTTACGGGGAAGGAGCTTGAGCTTTGAGCCGTTGGCATGGCAAGGTGACTGTAACTCTTAAGCCTTCCGTAAACGACCCTCAGGGGTTGGCTGTGTACGAGGGTCTAAAAACACTGGGGTTTGAAGAGGTAACCAGCGTACGTGTGGGTAAGCATATTGATGTGCTTCTAGATAGCCCTACAGAAGAAGATGCCAGGAGGCGACTAGCTGAGATGTGCGAGAGCCTCCTAGCTAATACTATTATTGAGACCTATAAGATCGAAGTCTCCAAAGGAGAATGATGTGCGTATCGGCATAATAACCTTTCCCGGCTCCAATGGCGATTGGGATTGTTACTATGCACTTAGAGAGATACCGGGATTTGAGCCTGTAATGATATGGCACAAAGAGCATGACCTTCATGGTGTGAGTGCCCTTATACTTCCTGGAGGATTTGCTCATGGTGATTACCTCCGCGCTGGGGCTATAGCTAGGTTCTCACCGATAATGCGCGAGGTGACTCGGTTTGCAAGCGAAGGACGACCTATTATTGGTATATGTAATGGGTTTCAAATACTAACTGAGGCACATCTACTCCCTGGAGCTTTGATAAGAAACAAGAGTCTTCTCTTTAGATGCTCTCTAGTTCACGTACGTGTAAAGAGTAATAGATCTCCTTGGCTTTCGCTCCTACAGGAGGGGGAAGTTTTACGCCTGGCGATAGCCCATGGCCAGGGTAATTACTTTGCAGACCAAGACACTTTGAACTATCTAATGGAAAACGACATGATAGCTCTGCAATACTGTGGACCTAACGGTGAGGTAACACCCGAGTTTAACCACAACGGATCGGTTATGAGTATTGCGGGCATCACCAACGAGGCTGGTAATGTGCTGGGACTTATGCCGCATCCTGAGAGGTCCGCGGATCAATTGCTTGGATCTGCAGATGGAAGACGTATCTTCATGTCTCTTGCTGTGGCCTTGAAAGAGGTGCTCGCATGAATGCGGCAGAATTGCGTGAAGTTGCTCTTACTGAGGAAGAGTATCGCACTGTAGTCAAATTGCTTGGGCGGGAGCCCAATCGTTTGGAGCTTGGAATAATTGGTGCGATGTGGAGCGAGCATTGCGGATACAAGAACAGTCGTCCATTGCTTAGATATTTCCCCACAGAAGGTGAGAAAGTTGTACAGGGCCCCGGCGAAAATGCGGGAGCTGTAGCTATAGATGACAAATTGGCCGTAGTGTTCAAGGTGGAGTCTCACAACCATCCGAGCGCAATAGAACCGTACCAGGGTGCGGCTACAGGTGTGGGGGGCATAGTAAGAGATATATTCACCATGGGAGCAAGGCCCATAGCCTTGCTGAACTCCCTGCGCTTTGGGCCTCTTAGTGAGCCAGAGAACCGAAGGTTACTTGCAGGAGTGGTTAAGGGGATTGGGGATTACGGCAATAGCATAGGTATCCCCACAGTTGGAGGAGAGGTTTGGTTTCATCCGTCTTATAATGGGAACCCTTTAGTTAATGCTATGTGTGTTGGTGTAGCAGACATAAATAAAATAGTCCGTGCCCAAGCTGGTAGCCCAGGAAACCTATTGTTGTTAGTGGGTGCTGATACAGGCAGGGATGGTATACATGGTGCCACTTTTGCCTCGGTGGATGATCCACATACTAGTCATAAGGGGGTAATTCAGGTAGGCAATCCTTTTATGGAGAAGCTTCTCATGGAAGCTTGTCTGGAGTTGCTAGACTCTCAATACGTAGTAGGTATGCAGGATCTTGGTGCTGCCGGCTTGACGAGCAGTTCTGTAGAGTGCGCCGGTCGTGCTGGTAGTGGAGTTGAAATAGACGTTTCTAAGGTCTCTCGCAGAGAGTTTGGTATGACCCCTTACGAGGTTATGTTGTCCGAAAGCCAGGAGAGGATGCTCATAGTAGTCCGTCCTGAGGGTTTGGAAGAAGTCAAGCGGGTTTTCGAAAAATGGGATCTTCACTCCGATGTAGTTGGTATAGTCACGTCTGATGGTATGCTCCGAGTGCGTGATGGGGATGAAATAGTAGGTGAGCTACCTATCAGGCTACTAACAGAAGATGTTCCTAGGTATGTAAGGGAGGCAACTCCCTCTCCGGAGGCGATAAACAAAGCCTCAATCGATGTGGACTCCAAGTTTTCTAGTTGGGTGAACTTTAATCCCGAATCGGATCTTATACGGCTGCTTTCTGCACCCAATATAGCCAGCAAGCGCTGGATTTGGGAGCAATACGATCATACCATTGGTACTAGTACTATGAGGGGCCCTGGATCGGCAGATGCTGCTGTCATGCGTGTTCGTCCTAATGGCCAAGGTGTGGCTATAACAATGGATTGTAACCCTAGGTATTGTTATCTAGATCCTTACTGTGGTGGTATGGCAGCTGTAATTGAGGCGGCCCGTAACCTTGCTTGTGTTGGGGCAGTACCAATAGGTATGACGAACTGCTTGAATTTCGGCAATCCTGAGAAGCCAGAGGTCTACTGGCAATTGAGGGAGTGCATACTTGGTATAAGTGATGCTTGTAAGTACTTACAAGTACCCGTAGTAAGCGGAAATGTTAGCTTATATAACGAGAGCAACGATAAGGCTATATATCCAACGCCAGTGGTAGGTTTAGTGGGGCTTATAGAATCAGCTTCAGGCTCTGTGTCGGCAGGTGCAAGGAGTGGGGATACTATTTACTTTCTACACACATCTCAGCAGATTACTTTGGGTGCCAGCGAGTGGCTAGCAGTAGTTGCTAATGAGGAGTCAGGTCATCCACCAGTTTGCGATCTTGATAAGGAAATATCTCTCCACAGACTACTTGTAGAGTCCGTCCGAGATGGAGTTATTAGTGCTGCACATGACGTATCAGATGGTGGACTGCTGGTAGCGTTGGCAGAGATGGCCATCATAGGCGGTGTAGGTATTGATGCTAGCAATTGGAAGCCTCAGGTTACCCCCTTGTACTTATTTGGTGAGGGGCATGGTAGAGCGCTTGTTTCGGCTCCTGCTAATAAGGAGGAAGAGTTGGCCGAGTTATGTGGTCGGCATGGTGTGCAATTCGAGAGGATTGGTGTGGTTGGTGGTGATACCCTAATTGTCGGTGATATTATTAGGCTTCCTGTGGGCGAACTTATCGATTTGTATGACCAGGCTATTCCAAGCATGCTTGGGTAGGATAGTAAGGGGTATCAACTCTGCCTCGTGTTACGTAGCCTTTCTGGAGACAGAAATTTGTATCCACTACCCCTAATGGTTGCTATGTATTTGGGATCATTAGGGTCGTCTCCTAGTTTTCTCCTGATCCTCCCAATGTAAACATCTATCTGGTTGCTGGATGTGTCAGCAACGTATCCGGCAGCGTACATAGCTAGGTCATCTCTTGACACAACTCTATTAGGACTGGACATTAGCCTTTGTAGTATGCGCATCTCCATTGGGGTCAGGGTAACCTTCTCCCCAGTGGGCAGCTTAGCTGTCAAGTCTGGTATGTTAAGCTCGATGCCGTTTTCCACTATTAGCATATCCATAGTAGCCGCCAATTGACGATTGGCTCGCCTGAGAACAGACTTAACTCTGGCCACCAACTCTGCAGGCTCGAATGGCTTTACGACGTAATCATCAGCGCCGGATTCAAGCCCAGTAAGCTTATCCTGCATTTCAGCACGAGCGGTAAGCATGATTACAGGCATCTCAGGATATTGCTTCTTTATATGTTTGAGCAAGGTGAAACCATCCATCCTAGGGAGTTGGACGTCTAGAAGTATAAGGTCAGGAGTTCTTTGTTCTAATGCTCTCAAGGCTTGACTCGGATCAGCAGCAATTTCAACTTCGTGACCTTCGTTTTCCAACAGGAAATCTATAAGTTTTCCTGTTAGAGGATCATCATCGATAGCCAGTATCAGTGCCTTGCGTGGTTGCATTTTGTATCCCTCGCACTCTTGTACAGGCATTATAGACATCCACGCATACAGTATAAGACATTATTAGTTATATTTATCATCTGTTCCTGCTAGTTGTTGGCCTTAGTAGGGAGTAAAAGCAGGAAGGGCAGGAGGTTAATATTTGAATTCTCCTGCCCATTAGGTGATGTGTGCGCTTATTTCTACTTACCGATGTTACCTAGCGCATTCAAGATGGCCGGGATGGCAGGCCCAAGAAGTACTATGAACACGGCTGGGAATATGAATAGCACCATAGGTATGATTATCTTGATCACTGCCTTGTGGCCTAACTCCTCAGCTCTTTGCCTTCGTCGAAGTCGCATCTGTTCTGATTGTATAGACAGGGTTCTGCCTATACTAGCCCCTATCTCATCCGCCTGGACTATGGAACTTACGAGTAACTTCATCTCGTCGAGCTGTACTCTCTCGGCCATGGATCTAAGAGCGTCTCTACGGCTCTTGCCGAGTTTCATCTCGCTGAGAACCAATGCAAATTCCCTAGCGATATCGTTATCCCATTTCTGCACTATTTCCAACATGGCAGCATCAAAACCCAGTCCTGCTTCAACGCTTATGGTCAAAAGGTCGAGGGCGTCTGGCATCTGTAAGAGTATCCTTTGTCTGCGTTGCTTGATTTCTCGTGAAAGCCAGAACAAAGGTAGATATACCCCTATAGCTAGCAGCACGAATCCCAATATTAAGTTGTGAGCTAGTACTAATCCTAATAAGAATCCTGCTAAGCCCAGTAGTACCTGTATTGTAATGAAATGTGCTAGGCGAATACCGTGTGGATAGGCGGCAGCTATCAGTTTATCTACAATGGACCTTTGCCACTTACCAGGAATCCATCTAACTACCGTTACTGAGACTAAAGGTACTAATGGCTTTATCAGGTCTACTATGGAAGTCTTCTTTTTATTGACCGTGACTTCGGGAGTTGTATCTTGATGCTCTTCATGCAGTAATTTCTTGAGTCTTCTCTGTATAGGACTTGGCCTTTGAACTAAAACCAACCCGTAGATTAGAAATAGGACACCACTTGCAGCAATAATCCCGAGGATAGGTAAGCTTACTGGTGGAGGTGGTACCTCACCTGCTGGCTTGCCTGGGTTTATCACTGGTAGATTGCCTACCTTGATTGGCTGTATGCTGCTAGTTTCGCTTGTCCTACTAGCATAGCTATAAGAGAAGCTATATATAGGAGAAGAAGGTGAGGATTTGAGATAGATATCTACTTTTACCTTCTCGCCTTCCTTTGAGATGGTTGAAGATGTGTATGATAACCTATACTCTTGATGAAGTTTCTGAGATATATCGGCAAACACCTTTCTGAGTTGGGCGTTAGTTGGAGCTGAGAAGTATTCCCCTCCGGTTTCAGTTGCTATTTTCTGTAATCCTTGGGCATCTACCTTTTTCCCGAATCCAACCGTGAACACGGATGCTCCTACTTGTTGAGCCTTGCCTAGGGCTTCCTCCAAAGTGGTATTTCCTGAGGTATTGAAGCCATCGGTCATCAACACGATTGCTTTAGTATTCTTTCCCTTGGCAACCTCTTGAGCCGCAAGCGATAATCCTTCGTATAACGCTGTGCCCACACTTCGGCTGAGTTTCTGAATGGATTCTTGTACTCTTGCATGATCTTGAGTCAAAGGCTCTATAACCCTTGCCTTCTTGTCAAAAGTTATTAATCCTACCTGGTCTTCTGGAGCCAACCCGTTGATCAACCCGTAGGCTGCATCTTGGGCAGCTGTGAATGCATCGTCATTCATGCTTGCGCTTGTGTCTAGAGTCAGCATTACATCTACAGGATCAGGGTTCTGGTAAAAGGGATAGACAGCTATATCGGATTGTTCCTTCCCATTTTCCTTAATGATAAAGTCGTCCGCGCTTAGGTCAGTTACTGGTAAGCCCTTAGAGTTGGTCACAGAAAGCGTCATGGCTATCTTGGGTTGTGATGTGGTTGAGATCTCCCTGATATCTACCTTAGCTGCAGGGCCGGAATCTGCAGCCAGCACAGTGGGCAAGTATGACCAGGACATGAGAATAACTAAAACTAAGCTAATTCTTAACACTGATATGCGCAACTTCATATTGTTAGACCTTTATAGCTATTATTCTTCTCATCACGTAGTAGCCCATCGTTATGCCCACAAGTGCCGCTCCAAGCATTATTCTTCCCATGTTCGTGGTGAACAACGGCATTATGTAGCTTCTATTCAAAACAAATATTGCTCCAGTCAACAGGAAGGGTATAGCAGTCACGATGTAGGCAGAGATTCTCCCTTGAGCTGTAAGGACTCTTATCTCTCCCTTGATCCTCAGCCTTTCCCTAATCGTAGTTGAGATGGACTTCAGAACGTGAGCCAAACTACCACCTACTCTATATTGAATATTTATTGCTGTTATCATCATGTCCAAATCTTCACTAGGACACCTTTCCAGCATTCTTCTGAGAGCTTCTTCCTGGCTAAGTCCCAACTCCTGATCACGCACTACTTTTATGAACTCATCAGATATAGGGTTAGACATCTCTCTAGCCGCCAGCATCATTGCTTGTGCAAGGCTAGAGCCTGCCTCTAGAGCTCCGGCCAAGACATCTATAGCGTCTGGAAGTTGTCTTTCTAGGGCGCTTAATCTTCTCTTTCGGCGCAGAGCTAGGTAAGCTCTGGGCAGTTGATAGCCGGCTATCAGCCCGAAAATTGCTGCTATGGTTCTAAACAGGGGATAGTTACCTGGAATAAACAGTATTACTAGGAGAGAGCATAGCATCGCACCAGCCAAACGGACCAATACGAACTTATCGGCTGCTATGCCCAGCCCCGCTGTTAGTAACTCTCTTCGGAACTTGGGTGTGATTATAAGATCCTTTAGCTTATCTCTAATTCTCAGGCTGAGTAGCACCTTTTGCGGTAAGATCTCGGGTGACGTATCATGGGAAGAACTGGTGGCTTCTAGATGCCTGCCTATTAACTGGTGTAATCTCTCCTGCCATCTCCTATGCCTTATGTATAGGGATAATCCTAAGAAAATCAAGAAAACTCCTAGGGCTACAGTTATACCAGCTAAGTTTTCTGGCTGAGCGAAGATATTATCCAGGTTGATCACTTGTTTCTCCCTTTTATGATGCCTGGAATATGGATGGAGGTACGTGTATGTTGTGAGCCGCGAGTTTCTCGAGGCACTTTGGCCTGGTGCCCTTTGCAACTAGCTCTCCAACAACTTGCCTACCAACCATACCATACTGTCTAAACTCGAATATATCCTGCAGGACTATGGTATCCCCCTCCATGCCTTGCACCTCGCTGATCTTGACGACTTTACGAGAACCGTCTTGCAGTCTTTCCTGGTGCACTATGATATCGATGGCCGAAGCTATTTGCTCACGGATGGCTCTAAGCGGCAGATCCATGCCTGACATCAAAACCATGGTTTCCAGTCGTGCGAGTGTATCTCTTGGAGAGTTAGAGTGTAGTGTTGTTAGAGAGCCATCATGCCCTGTGTTCATCGCCTGGAGCATGTCTAGGGCCTCACCGCTTCTTACCTCACCAACTATAATTCGGTCGGGACGCATACGAAGTGAGTTGACCACCAAGTCCCTGATCGTAATCTCTCCCTTCCCCTCGGCATTTGGGGGTCTCTTCTCCAACCTGACTACGTGCCTCTGTCGAAGTTGTAGCTCTGCTGCATCCTCTATGGTTATTATTCTTTCGTTATCGGGAATGAATGACGAAAGCACGTTCAATAAGGTTGTCTTTCCTGAGCCTGTGCCTCCAGAGACTACCATGTTTAATCTACCTTTGACGCAAGCCTTTAGGAACTCGACCACTGGTGGGGTCAGTGTTCCAAATTGTAGTAGATCATTTACTGTTAGAGGGTCAGCCGAGAACTTTCGGATGGTGAGCACGGGCCCTACTAATGATAGTGGAGGAATAATTGCATTCACACGAGATCCATCTGGAAGTCTTGCATCCACCATCGGGGAATTCTCGTCGCATCTCCTCCCGAGCGGAGCTATTATTCGCTCTATGATCCTACGTACATGCTCTTCGTTATCGAATTTGACATTGGTTTCTTCAAGTCGGCCATTTCTCTCGACCCAGACATGATCTGGTCCGTTTACCATGATTTCTGTGATAGTCTCGTCCTGCAGTAAAGGCTCTAAAGGCCCGAAGGCGAGTATCTCGGCCGATATAGCTTCAAAGAGTCTTACTCTATCAGGCCTTGGAAGTTGAATATTCTCCTCAGCTAGTATCTCATTGAACATGCCTTCTAGGGTGCGCCGAATTGTCGTTATGTTTTCGGCATCGATATTGCCTCCGAGGTCTACCTCCTCAAGTAATCTTCTTTGCACGAGAGACTTGATTTGATGCCAATTGACCCTCTGAGACGCGCTCTCTGTAATAGGCGGTGTTACGATGGTCTGAATAGGAGAGCTGTCGTTCGTGCTCGTGACCTTTCCATCGGTGGGTGTGTGCCCGTTGTTATTAGGTTCTTGATTGTTATTTCTGTTGAGTCGATCTGAGATCGAAAAGGGCATACTCTAGCCTCCTATACGATATTAGGTGTTTTGCACAACTGCTGGATTGGGTTTTTCCTGCTTCCTGCCAATGCGTATCCAGCTAATTATCTTGGCTGTTCTCTTACGTCTAGACTCGAGTTCGCCCTCACTAAGCTTTGTAGCCAATGTAATAAAGGCTTTAGCCATGGAAGACTTTCCCTTCTCCATAGTCACCGGCACACCCGTATTAGTTGCTGATATCATTTTCTTGCCGCCTGATGGGATAGTAGCCCCTATCTCGTACTTTATATGCTTCTTGATATCATCCAGGTTGACTGCACCTTTACTTCCAGCCCTGTTGATGAGTAGGAATATCTTCTCCTGCGGATATCCTAGACGTGAGGTTAGCTGAAGGAAGCGAGCAGTATTACGCAGTGCTGCTACTTCAGGGGTGCTGACCACGACTATTTGATCACAGGTATCAAGTGCTGCCATCGAGACTGCATCTAAAATATGTGGGGTATCTATGAGTACATAATCTGCTGCCTTGCGTAGGACACCAATTATCCTAAGAAACTGCTCTTCTGTTATCAGCTCTGATCTCTCTATCTGAGATGGAGCTAGAAGTACTTTTACTCCACTGCTATGTGTTGCCATAATCTCTGATAGAAGATCCTCATCTAGTTCCTTCATGTGAGGCATCAGGTCAGCTATATTCGTTGGGTGGTCCAGATCAAGTAAGACGCCAACATCCGCTGACTGGAGAGCTGCATCCACAATTACGACTCTCTTCTTGGTGAACTGTGCAAGTGAGATAGCTGTATTCACTACCATTGTGGTGGTGCCTGAACCACCTTTTGCGCTATGAAAGGTTAGAACTCTAGCTAACCTTGGCTGGTCTCCCGTAGCTTGAGCTACGATCTGGGTCCTTCTACGTCTTTCCCTCGCTACTAGCCTTCTGATAGAACTTACTAACTCGTTACGGTCATCCAGGCTGTAGAGGCATAATTGCGCTCCGGCTAATATGCATTCCCTAGCCAGGTCGGGCTCTTCGCTGCTAAATAATACTATGATCGGGATCTCTGGCACTGAGGAGTCAAGGGACTCAACTATAGATGACACTCCAGGAGTATCACCTGCCAACAAGACTATATCGGGTTTGTGTTTCTTGGCGGCCCTTACTCCCTCGCCAAAACTGGTGTGTGAGTTAATGATCTCTATACCCGGTTCAGAGGCTAACATTTGCTTTATAGCCTCTGCGTAGATCACTGAGTCATCTAGCACCAAGCATTTGAGCGACATCAAAGAAGTTTGTTCTGGCATCTGTTTATCCCTCTAATCTCATGTTTACTTCACCGGCTCCGGCTTGCGGAACTTGTACTTCACTATGACAGAGTCCTCGGTCTCACCGTCTGTGTCGTGCTGCTTGTGATCGTCTGAAGACCCTCTTAGTGCTAGATCAATGACCGCCTTGTCACTATCCTTAGCCAGCTTGAGCGTTACCGCCTGCTGTGGATCTACCAGTAGGACAACAGCTGGAGATTTAGCATTGCTTCCGTTACCGGTACCGAGTACGTCCAACACCTCAAGATCTTGGAGGGTAGTTTGCGTAGTGGCTCTCTCCTCTTCCGAGGTCTGTCCGTCAGGGCTAATTGATGTCATCTTGACAAAGAAAGTGACCAATACATCTACCCTGTCCCCGGGCTGAATCTGCCCATTTCCGCTGAGCAGATCGGATGCGGGTAGTGCGAACGCTACTTTGCCCTTAGGTATGCTTAGGGCAAGTTTGCCTACCTGCTTAGTATCTGATAATAGAGGGCGAGTTATTATCTGCCCCTTGACTATATTCGTAGCACTATAGCGGTTCACAGCATCATTTATGCTACTTACAGCCTCGTTGGGGGCAAAGTCGGCTGGAAATGGCTTTGTTTCCAGCATCGATGCTGTTATAGGGCTGCCCTGAGCTATATCCTGAGCCGCTACTACCACTTGTACCTGTTTTATTACAGGCTTGGCTTCTCTAGCTGCCCTAGTGACGTTGATTACTGTAAGTCCGGCAAAGGCTGCTAGAGCTAGCCCAACTATCATCAGTAAAATTCCAATTCTCTTACGCATAGATACCTCCTAATTACAGGATAGCCCTGCAGCTTAAATAATCCCTGACTAGCTGGTTACTCCTTCCTAACTTTTCTTTCAGATTAGGCTAGCTATTAGTCTATGAGCCTGACGGTATTCTGAAACGGTGATGGGTTGCCAGACTGTGGAGGCGCATTCACCGATACAGAAGGGAAGTAGCCTCTTATCTCTGAACTGTTGGTAAAGCTCTGGACTGGATAGCTTGATGCGTTGGGTTGATAGGGATCGTAGAACCTGTATATCCTCCAATCCCTGAGACTTACTCTATTTACATCTCCTCCGGACCCGGTCAGCGTGACAAATTTACCCCTTTGAGTTGAGCTCTTTGAGCTTTGGAAAGTCTCTGCCTTATCCCAGAGGTAAACTGCTACTAGTGCGTAGTTACCTCCACATGAGTCCTTTCCTACCACATGGTTATGTACATATTCCTTCATGGCGTCTGATATATTGTTCCCAAGGTTGCCAGTGATCACTTCTACCTTATCCCCATATGCTGCATATGTGGAATTGCGGTTTATCTGCCAGCTTGAGAGTTTTCCACTGTAGCTTGGTGTAGTAGGCTCGTCGTTAGCATCTGAGGGCGGTGTCAGATAGCTTCCGGCTGTTAGTTTGATGCTGAGTCCGTTTCTGAACCACTGGACTAATGAGTCGTGCACGTCGCTACCGTTCAGATTAGCTGGAGGACCCTCGGTATCTCCATACGGATCGTTGTTGTCGCTGATGAACTCAGTAATCATCTGCACGTGATTGGGGATAGTACCGGCGACTTTCTTTGATGGGTCATAATTTTTCTCCTGTACATATGCTGAGTATTTGCCAACATAGAATAACCCTTTGAAGTCTCCTACGGTTGATCCCGAATCGTTTGGCGACCAGAACACTACAGGAGGAGGGCAAGCACCGTTCGTGGGAAACTCAGTTAGAGCATTTCCAGTGTACTTGCGAGTCATGGGCCATACCCCAGTTGGTGGGTATTGGGGCTTAGAAACCGGGAATATCCGTGCTGCTGCTGTAGCTCCGACCGACATCTTATTTCTTCCTAGGACAGTAGCAAGGAACGTGGAGTATGTTCGTTTGACGCTCACCCTTACTATAGCTGTACCGCTAGGTACTTGGCCATTTGATGTCGGGCTTTTGTCCAGCAGACTCTTGTTGACGTTCAAGTACTCTATACAGAAAGGACCACTTGAACAACTTCCTGCAGCCCCATAAGATGCCCCTGGAGGAGTTATTCCGCTATTAGCATCGATGTACCTCTTTACAGTATCTCTTATGTTTTGGTCTTTGACTAGGAAAGTCCAGCTACCGTCACTGGTGCCCTGCAGGTTGTTAGCCAGTTGATTAGTAGCTGCGAGCGCTGCTGCATCCACAGCGTTTTGCATGAATCTCCTTTGCGAGTAAGCCATACCCAGGTCTATTCCTAGAGCGATGAAACCTATTAGTACAACAGATAGTAGTGCGAACAATACAAGAGATTGCCCACTTCTTGGGGCAGCTAACTTTCGAGCTCTAGATCTTATACTCATTGATCCTCTCATACTTCTCATTGTTCTAGTGACATCTCCGAACTTGCCTTAAGATTTATTTTGCCCCCTGGGATTAGGTTGGATACCAAGGGGGTTATAGGCCTGAAGTCGTAGGTTATACTCACCTTGATGCTACCATTAGGGGATGTACCGGAGCGTGTGACCGTTATATTCGAGTTCGAGAGCGGTACCCCGGTAGATTTCTGTAGTACTGTATTGATGATCTCGGCATCTGAATGCGATCCAACTATGCCATAGCGTGCGCCTTCTCTCGCTCCGTTGGCAATGGCATTGTAGTACCATATAGCTCTGCCAAAGTCTACTGTGACCATGATGAGCAGAAGCATGATAGGGATAACTAGTGCGAATTCGACTATCGCTTGTCCTGGCAGGTGTTTGTTGTCCCTTATAATGCTTCTGATCATATGCTCTTGCCCTAAGGGTTTACTGTGATCTGCGCTGCTGGCATCCTGCTGGTGGCTCTTAGATTTATGCTCTGGCCTACTACCTGTTGCACCAAGGGTGTTATCAGCTTGAAGTTATATTGCACTGTAACGCTCACATATCTGTCGCCTGTGCTAGGATCTACGGTAGGTCCTGAGGGTGTAACCGTTATATAAGGTCCTAGGGCGCCAGCCTCTCTTACCGCTATCGATCTGGCCTGCCCACTTTGATCTGTATGGAACGAATAGTACCTGGCGCCTTCGCGAGCGGCATTGGTAATGGTTTCCTGAAAGTAGAAAGCCCTACCTAGATCCAGCAACCCCAGCGTGATGAGCAGCAACACTGGTAAGAGCAGGGCAAACTCTACTATAGACTGCCCTTCTAAAGTTTTACATTTCCTTGGTGCCTGTCTATACTCGTACATGCTCAAGTTAAGATTGTCCTAGATGTTTTTATGGGAAAGCGTTTACTGCTCTGTAATAGTAGGTCAATAGGGTTTGCCCAAATAGATCAAGAGCTGCAAATACTACCAGCGCTACCACTAGAATAATGACTGCGTACTCTACAAGCCCTTGGCCCTCAACTGCCAGGAGCAGTTTCTTGGGTAGTTGGGTGATCCTACGAGATAGATTTTGTAGACTCATCCTAAAATTCCCCTGGCTCGTCATTATGGAAACTATGGCTAAGGGCCAGCTGTACTTACAGCTGGCCCTTAGCGTAGGGAGCTGAGTCTGAGATTAGCTGCCTGATAGGGTCTGTGTGATCCTCTGGAATACGTTGCTGATCTGGCCTCCGAGCAAACCTAGCGCTACTATTGCGGCGATGCTCACCAGTACGATAATAAGTGCGTACTCTACCATGCCCTGGCCTTCCCTGGGCTTCATGGCTGACTCGAGGGCGAGATTTACCTCGGTCATCAACCTTACATACAACTCGTTTAGCTTCTGCATTTCCGTCTCCTCTTGTTTTATATTTGGGGTGTTCCCGCTTGATATCTTCAGTATATTGGCGCCTTCTGAACAATGCATGAATGTGGATAGCAGATTACATAACAGTTCTGTTAGGTTAGATATGACCCTTACAGCGCCATATAGCATCTCGTCGAGCATAGATGATAGCAGTTTCGTCCATATAGACTAACCTCCAACCTTTGATTCGTTCAAAGGCTGGTGACGAGTGAGCGGGGAATACCGCATAGCGTGCTGGAGATTGTTGTACTATCTGTTTCCATCCCTGTGACTGATTGACAACCTTCAGATAGTCCTGGAAGAGATGTTTGCTGTATAACACCTCAGCTCTACCATCGAATGACACCGAGTAGGAGGCGTTTGTTTCCCAGATTATGAATCCACCCCAGTTATAATCATTCCACACAGGTGCAGGGCTACCACAAGCAATTAGCTCTTGTACGGCCATTCTTGGGAAAGTAAAGCTGCTGTTATCTGTAGCGCTTGGTGGTATAAGTAGCGATATTACAAGAACGCTGGCCAATAGAGCAACTGTTGATAGTATACTTATCCTTTTGTTGGTTCTGGGATTCGCAAATAACTCTTGTGTGAAGAGAGCTTTAAGGTTTCTTTTTTTAGTAAGCGAGAGCAGTATTGAGTAAACCAGCAAAGGTATCAAGAAAGGTGTATAACGTGCTGTCTGGATAGTGGGAAGTGTGAGTCCTAGGGCTCCGATGGCCCTGGGTTCCCATCTAAGTATGCCTAGGGAGCATGCTGCTAACAGCAATATAGCTGTAGGAAGGAGAGATAATTTAAGTGGTTGGAGAGATGTCCAGTCTAGGTTGTACTTTTGGGTATAAGCTCCGGTCCACTGCATTACTGGCCATCGCCAGAGGATATCCCATTGGGGGTTAAAGAGAAATAGCAATATTCCTATCAGGATTGATGCGCAAGCTAGTAATCCGGATTTTATCTGCTTCGATGTAAGCCACACCAGAGCAGAAACGGCCATCATTGCAAAGCCAACCTGAAATGTAGCGTGGGCATTTGCCCACAATCCCAAGATAAGGCCAGTGATAACTGCCTTATTAGGTGTAAATGGCAGGTCCAACATCAACACTAGCAAGCTGAACAGCACGAATCCTACTACATGAGGCCTGGCCCCTGTGTACGGAAATATTGCCAGTATTGAAACTAACAGCACAGAAGCCTCTAATAGTGGGTGCAGTGTGAACCTGCTGATAAGCAGGGCTAAAGGTAGCAGGGTAAGAACTATCCCAAGTCCTGAGAAGATCTGTAATCCCTTGTCTCCCATTAGACTCCAGATAAGAAATAGGAGCTTGTCCACTTGGGCGTAGTGGGCTATTACTCTCTGGCCGGCCGCGGTCCAAGAGAAGTGATCAATGTATGGGCTTGTTCCTTGCTCTATTGCGGATCTTCCGGTCGCTAAATGCCAATAAATATCGTAGTCCTGCCAGGAGAGATAGCTGAAGTAGAAAGCTACTATCAGCAGGATAGCTGCGATAGGTGAGAAAAAACATCTGCCTGTCCATTTGTTGGCTTCAGACATTACAAATCGTTCCATAATCTCTAGGACTTCGCTTTAGCAAGCTTAAGTATGCTTCTGAGCATAACTTTAGGGCTAGCGATTATTGTGAGAAACAGATGAAAGACCACCTAGAAATCATGACACTTTAGTCATTTTGAGCAATTACTTATTGTAAAGGAGTATTATCCCTGTTAGACTCGAGCCAGGAGTTTGATCATACATGTTGAACACAAAGGGTACTTCTATCACAGCTTTCTCTCTTCACGAGCTAATGGAAGATCTCCATCGTAGGTCGTTGCAAGGTAACCTAAACGCCTCCGAGTGTTATCCAACTGGTATTCGTGCTCTGGATAGGAGGATTGCAGGTGGGCTTAGGAGAGGCAACCTCTTCCTGCTAGGTGGAGGAGAAGGCGCTGGTAAGACTACTTTTGCCCTTCAGGTGGCGCGCAATATGGCCATCCAAGGGGTAGATGTGGTCTATGTATGCTATGAGCATTCCGAAGAGGAGCTGATGCTTAGACTGATATCTATGGAAAGCGTACGTAAATTACCCAATGGCGATGTGGCAGGATTAAGGTTGTCAGATCTGTATGATGAGCTTCGATTAGCCAATAGTTCTCCAGCTGGTGCATTAGCAAGACTTGAGGGTGATCAATATGGCCGTTTAGCTCTCGAGAAGATGGGGAATTATGCCTCCAAGTTTAGGATTGCGAAGGCTTCTTCTTCTAGTACGGACCTTGATGTCATTTCAAGGTTAGTAGATGAACATACGGCTAATGGAGGCAATAGGCTATTTCTGGTGATCGATTACCTTCAAAAGGTCTATAGCAACGAGCGTGCTCTGAGCGAGGAGGATAGAACTGGAAAGGTGGTTGAGGGGCTTAAGGACCTTGCACTAAGTCGTGAGATCCCGATCCTAGCTATCGTTGCAGCTGATAAGGAAGGTATTCGTGCGCGGAGGCTTAGATCTTACCACCTTAGAGGGTCATCGGCTCTATTGTACGAGGCCGACTTGATCGTAGTAATGAACGAAAAGAGTCGAATTGTCTCTAGACAGGCAGTTGACCTTACGGCTTACAAGGCAATACAGATGTCAGGCTGGGTGGTTTTTAGTATAGAGAAGAATAGGCTAGGAAGAGACCTAGTAGATTTTCAGCTCAAGAAGATGTTCAATTTCTCCATGTTCGATCCCTCGGGTGATGCTGTCCCGGAGCCGTTAGTTGATGACATGGTTCATATAGAGTAGATTCACCTTTCTGTCATGTGCCAACATTGCCTTGTTAATCTACCTTTCAGGTAAAGGCAGTATGCTAAATGCATGACTATGTTGCTATCTTACAGCGATGGTATTACCTGGGCAGCTACCATGCTACTTTTGGCTGGTATAGTTGCTCTTGTCCTAACGCTTGGCAAGGCAAAGATAATCTCCTCTCTTGCCCCTATAGTTTTTATTTCTAGCCTTATGATAGTGGTCGCCTCGGGAGCTATATTTCTAATTACTCTCAAGGATGGTCTGGAGAGTGGAAGGCTACAGGACTTTCTAATACTAGCCTTGATCCTCCTTTGTATGGTGCTGCTTTCAGGAGTTGTGCTTCTCAAATTTAGTGTGCAGCAGGATCTGAAATTAAGGAGCGCTATTCAGTGTTGGAACGCGATGTTTAACAGTTCCGCAGACGGCATGGTGCTTCTAGACAGCAATCTACGTGTCAAGATGATGAATGAGGCTGCTAGAAGGATATTGATGTTAGATCATGAAGCTGATGGGAGGCCGATAGGTGATATTCTTAGTTTGCCCGATCGTGAGTTAGAAGCGGATATAGAACAGATTACTACCTGTAACCCAGACAGTTCGCTAATAGTCACTCTAGGTGGAAAGGATGGGCAAGAGCATCGTGCTACGCTCTCAGTATATAGGATAAATGATTTCCTAGGTTCAGGGGATATGCTTTTGATCCTAAGGGATATTACCAACCTAGAGAGGTTTGAACGTAAAAGAGCCCTGCTTCAAGCTAGGGAAGAGATGTTGCGGATAGCGGACCATGAGATACGTACTCCAGTGTCTGTAATCAGGGGATGCGCAGAGTTGATCAAGAAGGATCGAGAATTTATCCCAGTAAAGGTTATGCATCATGTAGAGCTCATGACATCCCAGGCAGAACGTATAGTTGATTTGCTTCATCGTATTGCTCACAGCAGCACTGGTACGTCTCTCAGCTTGCATCAACATAATATCGATTTGGTACAGCTGGTAAGAGGGGTTGTACACAGGTTTGAAGTCACACATTCTTCCCAAAGGGTAGTATTTTATTCCCAAGTGGAAAAGTTCGAGGTCTTTGCTGATCGTACTTTACTAGAACAGGCAATAGCTAACGTCATCAATAATGGTCTCAAATATTCTCCTGAGGAGGCGCAGGTAGTTGTACATCTCGAAACGATAGAAGCCGATGGGCTGCTTATAAAAATCTCTGATCAAGGTAGGGGTATATTGCCCAAAGATAGAGGACTGATATTTGAACCTTTTTCCCGGGGTGGTAATGTTGGAGATGTAGCTGGGGCAGGTTTAGGACTCTACTTTGCCAGGATGATAGTGGAGTCTCATGGCGGTAAGATTTGGGTTGAAGACAACGAACCAAAAGGCTCTGTATTCTGTATAACTTTCCCTAGATACTTATTACTAGAGGCAACGGGTAATACTAACTACTCTACTAGTAAGAGAAGAAGTTTAGCTAGTTTTAACTAGCTAGGATTGGAAATGCCTACATGGTAGTAATCGTAGACGATGAACTAGAAATGCGCGAACTTCTAGTAGAGATGTTGGATCGCGAGGATATAGAAGCCCTAGCGGTGGATCCTTCTAATTCCATGGAAGCCATAAGACGTCTCCAACCGGAAGTTGTTTTGCTCGATATAACTATGCCTTCTATAAGCGGCTACGATATTCTTGAAAATATTAGATCTGATCCTTTGTTGTGTGATACTTTTGTCATTATGGTCACAGGCTTAGCTGGTGTAGAGGAAGTTGCCGCCGGCTTAGAAAGAGGAGCGGATGATTACATAACAAAGCCTTTTTCCATGGAAGAGCTGATTGTCCGAGTTCGGCGAGGCTTAAGATAGTCTAAGGCTTTATGGGAAGAGTGAAGTGGAAGGTTGCCCCTTGGCCAGGAGTACTATCTACCCAGATTTTACCCCCATGCTGTTCAACCAAAGATTTTGCTATCGCTAGACCAAGCCCTGTTCCTTTTGTTGCTGCTTGGGGATTCATGATTGGCTGGTAAAAGCGCTCAAAGATACGATCCATGTCCTCTTCAGAGATGCCTGGGCCGGTATCGCTAACGCTGAAAAGCACGTGATCTCCTTTGTTTCTTACTCTAACGATCACTTTCCCACCAGAGGGGGTAAACTTTATCGCATTGCCTACGAGATTAATCAGTACTTGTTCTACTCTTCTCCCATCTGCCTCAATTTTGGGAATCTTCTTGTCAGATAAGAAGGCTAATTCTATGTTTTGTTCCGCTGCTAACCCAGAGAGCTGAGAGACGACCTGTTTAGCTATGATCTCAGGTAATACTTTACTCTTGTGTAATGTAAAGGTCCCAGCATCTATTCTAGATAGGTCCAAGATATCGCTAACCAGTTGCACTAGGTGTCTTGAGCTTGCCTGTATGTACTCAAGGAACTCTCTTTGTCTATCCGATAGAGGACCAGTAGCGCCACTGAGTATGACGTTAGCAAACCCTAGTATGGAGTTAAGAGGGGTTCTGAGCTCATGAGAAACCATAGATATAAAGTTGCTCTTAGCTCTATCAAGTTCTCTCTGCTCAGTGACATCTCTCATAGTAATAATTTTTTGGTTGTCATTTGGATTCTCTGGCTCGAGTTTTCTAACCTCCAACTCTCTAGTGCCTATAGAAGTCTCGATTCTAATGATGCTAGGAGAATCTAAATTTAGAATCTCGTCTATTCCGATGTCACATATCTTATCGAGATCCTGCAGCCGTTCGCCTACCCGATCTATTCCTAGCAGCTTTTTACCCGCAGGATTTACCTGAATTAGCCTATCTTCTGAGAATACGAGAATAGCATCTGAGGTAGCGTTGAATATGAGGTTTTTCTTCTCAGTTTCTAGCTCTATCTTATGGACTTGAAGGTATCTGTTAATCCATACATAGAGGTGTGGCAGCAGCAGCTCAATAAGTTCCAACAACTCTCTATAGATGGAGCTGGATGAAGACATAATATCAACCAACACATATATGGTCCCAATGCTATCTTGAGGATTCTCCTTATTGGATATGGGAAAAGACTTCAGGATGTACCCAAGTACCTCGCCTTGAGCATCTTTAGCATCCACTATGATCTTGAGTATATTTTTATCTTCAGGGTGGTAAACTATTGTCTCTTGGGAAGAAATCCGGATCGCGAGTGCTAAGTGGTCGCTGAATTCAACAAGCTTCTCATATAGTTTTGCCAAGAGTTGCTTTGGATCTGAGGCTTCGTTCAGATCTAATACGAGCTCGTTTGCTCGAGCTTGTAAGCGATGTTCTTTATCCAAGTCCAATAGCTTTTGTAGTATACTCTCTAGGCTATCGGATGGAATTGGTAAGGAGTCGGCTTTCTTGCCAAGGAGCGCTATATATTTGTCCTCGCCCAAAGTAACTAACATATTACTTGTATTATCTATAAAACACGTGCTCTCGGAATTGAATGTATTCTGCTTGGAATGGTAAAAGATGTCCCTAGCAAGTTTATCTAGATCACGGTCTTGTATTTGACTCCTAAGCTCAGCTGGAACTCTTATTGAGATTCTTTCATCATTCCTCTCCATAAGAGTGAACCCCTTGAAGCCAAGTGTTTTACAGATCTGTAAAACAGCTTTATATGCTTTTGTGTTACTGTTGATCGTTGTAATGTATACAGAAGATTCATGAACTATCTGATTATATTCAGTGTTATAGTTATCACTATCTATACACATATAAATCTCGAACAAGCTAACAAGAACTACAATTATATACAACTATATACAACGCTTTTGAGAAAAGTATATGAGCTAGATACGGGTGATGGGAATGTTACTTTAGTACTATATAGTTTGTCCCCCAAGATTAGGTAACTTTTGCTATTTGTTGTTAGATCTCCAGAGCTCTACTCAATAGTTTTGTAGCAGGAGTAAGTTATAGGTTTGTTAGCAAAACTGTAATCTATTAGAAGGTTGCAATCGCACTCGTGCATCTAAGGTGGTGAATAAGTCCTGATATTGGAAAGACCTGTGAGAGGATTACCGATCGCAGATGCAAAACCCTCAGATACCTAGGATAGTCTTTGGCTGGCGTATTATTCTTGGAAAACCTTGCAAATTAGAGGCTGGGTGAGTGGTCGAGTTACGCTAAGAACAAGTGGATGAGCTTGAAGCGCAGCAGCTTGTAGCTGCCACATCTATCTAACAGCGGTGCAATAACCATACTAGCTGTATTTGCTCTAATAGCTTCTCTATAATACCTGCCTGCTCCAAAACCAAGCACCTCAATCCTTCTACCGCTTGCTCCTTCAATCTCGAACTTGAGATGCGAGAAATCACTGCCCACCAACTGTATATTGTGCATTTGGACATCGTTTATGCCAAACCTGAGCTCAGGATTCCCATGACCAAATGGTGCCATCTTGCAAAGTAGATCTGATAGCTCCTCATTTAAGTCTTCGGGTGATATCTCTATATCCACCTCGGGTAGATCTTCAACAGATCTAATGCTAGGTATCTCAGCATCTAACTGATAGTGTATGTTTTGAAGAGCAGATATATCACATGTGAATCCAGCAGCATGGGAATGCCCTCCGAACTCTAGCATCAGGGAAGAGCAGTTGTTAAGGGGGGTCATAATATCCTTGCCAGTAATTGATCGCACGCTAGCTCTAGCCTTATCTCCTGATATGCTAGCAACTATTACAGGTTTGCCATACTCACGCACAAGTTGGGCAGCGATGATACCTAACAGCGCTGGTGACCAGCCATCCTTAGCTACGGTGATTATATTACCGTTGAGAGCTATGCCGCTTTCTATCATCTGCCTAGCCTCAACTAGCATGCTATCGGTGGTTGCTTTCCGAAGTGCGTTTAGTTTTTCTAGGTTCAGTGATATCTTGAAGGCATCCAATGGGTCATCTGTCAGTAGAAGCTTCAGTGCTACCTTTGCATGAGACATCCTGCCTGCTGAGTTGAGCCTAGGAACGACTTTGAATGCTAGATCTACTTCATTTACAAAAGAAGAAATTATGCCACTTCTTTGGAAGAGAGCCCTCAATCCTACCAGAGGGACGGTTCGCATTGACTGTAGTCCCGCTCTCACCAATAACCGGTTCTCACCGGTTAGGGGGGCAACATCGCCTATGGTACCAAGTGCTGCTAGCTGTATAAGTGGATGAACCTTTATCCTTTTACGATGGGGGCTTTTGTACACTATAGCTCTTAGAAAGGAATAGGCTACACCAGCACCTGTATGCTCTCTATATGGATAGTTTCCTATCTGCCTGATAGGGTTCACTACTGGGACAGGAAAGTCTAATTCCGATGTTGTGGTGTGATGGTCAGTGATGATTACTCTTAATCCTAGAGATGTCGCGTACTCAACTTCTTCTACATTGCTGGCGCCGCAGTCTACTGTTACTAAGGTCTTACAGCCTTTTTCTGCAATGGTGGTAATAGCATCTTTGTTGAGCCCAAATCCTTCGTCGATTCTATGCGGTATATAAAACTTAGGCGTAACTCCTAGCTGCTTTAATCCCCTACCCAGAATGGCACTAGCGGTCACACCATCGACATCATAGTCGCCATATATCCAGATGTCCTCATTATTGTTTATAGCTTTAAGGATTTCAAATGCAGCTTGCTCCGCATCAGGAAGTTCGAAAGGGTTTCCCAGTAAGTCTCCAAGTTGGTAGAGGGGATTCTCAACGAAAAACAGGTCGCGATCATATGCAGACACTAACCCCCTGCTCAGTAGTAGCTTTTCAGTTGCTGGCAGGGAGTTATCACCTGACCACTTTACTCGCCAATGCTTAGTAGTTGACCGTATAGACATACATTAGATGCTAGCAGACTTTTTGACTCGTTCCAAGCATGACTTCGAGTGTCTGAATTAGGTAACATAAATATTGTATGAAGTGATTGTATGAAGACGAAAGGCTTGTTAGGAGAGATATGCCTACTGTAGTAGTTGCAATGAGCGGAGGTGTCGATAGTTCTGTCGCTGCAGCTATGCTGCGCGATCAGGGCTATGATGTCATAGGCGTCAACTTACGTCTGTACTCCAAAGAAGATCCCAATGCCTATAGCCTAAGTAAGCAATGCTGCACGCTGGATTCTATGAGGGATGCCGAGGCGGTGTGCAGGAAGTTAGGCATACCCTTTTACGCTCTGAATATGGAAAGAGAGTTTGCGAAGGATGTAGTAGATTACTTCGTGAGTGAGTATCTGCAGGGTAAAACTCCTAACCCTTGCTTAGCATGCAATGCCCATATCAAGTTTCACCATCTCTTTGAGAGGGCTATGGCCCTTGGGGCCGACTACATAGCTACAGGCCACTATGCGCGTCTTCGTAGAACCGATAGCGGAGTCAAGCTCCTTACAGGGGTGGATGCAGCTAAGGATCAGAGCTATACCCTCTATATGCTCTCTCAGAGAGAGCTTGAGCGGACGCTTTTGCCCATTGGTGAGCAGACTAAGGCTGAAACCAGGGAGTTAGCCAAGAAGTATGGGTTGGTAACGGCTAATAAACCTGAGAGTCAAGATATATGCTTTATTCCTAGCGGGGATTATAGAGCATTTGTCAGGCGCTTAGCTCCCCATGCTGAGTCCCCTGGCCCAATAGTTGATACAAGTGGCCGGCAGCTGGGGGTACACCATGGTGTGGCCTTCTATACGATTGGTCAGAGAAAGGGCTTGGGGATAACTGTGGGCAAGCCCATGTACGTTGTTAAACTCGATCCGGAAAAGAACATGGTGGTTGTGGGTACCAAAGAAGAGTTGAGTTCGCGTGAGATAAGGTTATGCGATGTCAACTATATAGATGGTTCTCCAAGAGCAGAATCTTTTGAGTGTGAGGTAAAGCTCAGATATCGCGGTGCTAGTATCCCTGCTATTGTACATCCAGAAGACGATAAGTCTGTAAGGGTGGAACTTTTGGGGCCGGGTAATGTGGCACCAGGTCAAGCTGTGGTATTCTATCAGGGTGAAGAGGTTCTGGGAGGGGGGAAGGCAACTTCCTGATTGTGTCTTGGCGTGAAGATTGCTACACGCCACATTTAGATCCGTTTTATAGTTATACTCTTCACTTAGGAAATCAAATACGGAGGGAATCTTTTGAAGAGAGCCTTTCTTGCTATAGGTATAGGTTTGCTTGTGTTGATCCTCATCATCGTCCTGATAGGAGTTATCTTTACTCCTACGCTAGCCCAGTGGAGAGATATTGTTATTATTGCATTGGGCTTCTTCTTACTACTTTGGGCCATACTCATGGTAGGGCTGACGATCGTTCTTATTGCATTATTTGCGCTTATTAGGGAAAAAATTGGCCCTATACTCGATAAGGCTAACTCGAGTGCTGAGACAGTAAGGGGTACCACTGCTTTTGTAGGGGAGAGAATAACTGCTCCGCTTATCAAGGTATCAGCAGCTGCTGCTGGAGCTAGAGCCGCAGTTCAGGCTTTTATGAGGAGAGGTAATGGCAAATAAGGAGAGTAAGAACCAGATAGTAATAATTAGGAAGGACCCAGAAAGTGGTTTAATCCCAGGGTTTATCTTGGGCTTACTTGCGGGAGTTATAGTGGGACTACTACAGGCACCTTCATCTGGAAGAGACCTTAGAGAAAGGTTGTTGTCAAGAGTCAGGAGAGGGTAGAGCCTTCCTCCTGACTCCACACCTAGATCGTCTAAGTTAAACTACTTTTATTGTCTCTGTGTATTTGGCCACTATCACCTCTATTATCTCCTTAAGGAATTTAGTCTTATATCTTGATAAGCATGTTTTGGATTAGGATATTCGTTTCTTCTTTACCATCAATATTTAAAGAGTTGTTGGACCTGGCATATTATTCCTTTAGAACGGGGGATAAATCGACTGGCTTTTCTGCCCTAATGTGGCTGGGTACCACAATTGGTTCTTTCTTGTTCGTTCTCTATGCGTTCAGATGCTTGCTTACGGGGCGTCCCGTAAGTATCTACGGCTTGTTCTTAGTTATAGCATTGCCCGTTTCTATGTGGCTTTTCTGCCAAATTGCTTACTTCTTAAGGTCGATTCTTGTTCGTCTCCTATCGTTTGGTGAGCCAGAGGAGCTTTCAGAGGAGACTTGGCTCTAGTCTTGAGAATGGCCACAAGTTGAAACTAATGTAGAATTTCTTGCGTCCTTTACTAGGATTACATACAAAGGGAGATTAGGACAGCCACTCTTTTATGATGACTTCGTCCGTAAGTACCGAAACGAGCCCATCTAAAGAGCTCGAGACCAGATCCCAGTTAAGTAGATGGGAGCTGGCTCTCTATGTGCTTTTCACTCTAATTGCTGCTCTTACGAGATTCTGGGATCTGGGTAGTCGTGCCCTTCATCACGATGAGAGCCTGCATGCATATTTCTCTTGGTTGTACTATAAAGGTTTCGGGTATGTCCATGACCCCATGATGCATGGTCCTTTCCTGTTTCATACCAACGCGATTATATATACCCTGTTTGGAGACTCGGACTATACAGCTAGAATCGTCCCCGCTCTATTTGGTACAATCTTAGTTCCTATCCCAGTTATTCTCCGTGATCTAATTGGTAGAAGAACTGCTTTGTTAGCTTCTTTTTTGCTTCTGATATCTCCAGAGATGCTCTATTATTCGAGGTTTATACGTAATGATATCTATGGAGCCCTCTGGGGATTGTTGATGTTTGCAGGCTTGATCAGATGGGTTGCATCCCGCAACCCATTATGGATGCATATTGCATGGATAAGTTGGGTTTTCTTATTCTGTGCCAAAGAGATAAGTTTTATTATCATATTTATATTTGCTTCTTTTATCTATCTGTATCTTCTGCTGGTGCATAGTAAGAAGGCCCTGATTTGGAACTTAGCGGTCCCTATAGCATGGTTATTAACGATTAAAGCTCTTCCCGAAATGCTGAACTGGGCACCACTGCCGGCTATACCTTTTGATCACCCTACTTTCTCTCAGTGCTTAGACTATGCTTTTGGTATGATATCCAGCCCCCAAGTACAGCTATTAGCTTTGTTCTTGATAGTTTGGCTTGGGATCTTATTTGTGATATTGAGGAGAGATGGATTTTGGAAGAGTTTAGTTTATATCAGGAAAGGTTATGTTAGCAGTGATCCATTATCCGAAGCTATAGCATTCATGCCTCATCCTGGTAAGCAGCTTGCAGTGATGATTGGATCTTTTATGGTAATAGCAGTGCCTCTTTATACCAGCCTCTACACAAATGTG
Organism: Thermobaculum sp. T2p; assembly: GCF_059335935.1. NCBI lineage: Bacteria > Bacillati > Chloroflexota > Chloroflexia > Thermobaculales (SeqCode) > Thermobaculaceae (SeqCode) > Thermobaculum (SeqCode) > Thermobaculum sp. T2p. The sequence continues at coordinate 26,973 of NZ_JANZYQ010000026.1, read as the reverse complement.
CTAGGTGGCTTGCTAAGTGGATCCTTTGGGCAGCTGTTCTATTGGCTAGCGCAGCATGAGGAACGTCGGGGTGGACAACCATGGTTCTATTACGCTGTAATGCAGCCTCTATATGAGCCTGTTCCTACTCTCTTTGGGCTAATAGGAATACTTTATGGCGTGTTCTGGTTGACTAGAAAAGTTTATAAGAAGGACTCTCACATTGACCTGCCTTTCTTCACTTATATGTTTCTCGTGTATTGGGCAATTATGAGCTTTGCAATCTATAGCTGGGCTGGAGAGAAGATGCCCTGGCTTTCTCTTCACATAACCTTGCCTTTTCTCCTGTTGGCATCCGTGGTTGTTTCTCATCTTTTATCGAACGTTGGAATTCTAGTTAAAAAGGGGCAGCTAGGAAGATTACTGCTACCGATATCGGTACTGCTTATCATAGCTATGTGGACTTTCATTCAGATGGCTAGCTGGACCAAAATGGTGGTTGATTCCGCTAATCAGGTCTCAATTCCAGGTTATAACCCTAATATCCCTGGTATCTCACCTCTGTATATAGGTCTTACAGCAGCAATAATAGTCTTGATTATCTCCCTTTGGTTTTTGAGATTTAGAACCACGATGACGGTTCTAACTATTGTTGTACTATCATTATGTGTTATCTACACTATCAGATCTGCCATACAGGCTTCGTATATCTATGGTGATATACCCAGAGAGATGCTTATATATGTACAGACTACTCCTAGAGTTCCCAATCTAATCAAAGCGTTTGAATATGTTTCCGAGAAGATCAACGGCACCCCCGAAAGTGCTAGTATTATCTACGATTCCGAGGTATCCTGGCCCTTTGTTTGGTACCTTAGAAACTTTCCAAATGCTAGCTATGAACCTCAGGGACCAACTTCTGCTCCAAAAAATGCGCAATTCGTTATAGTAGGCGTTGCTAATCAAAACAAAGTTGAGCCTTATATGAAAGGCTATACCTCTTTTGTCTATCCAATGCGTTGGTGGTTTCCAGAGAGCATGTATAGAGATCTAGCACCTGAAACTAGTGGTAAAGACTCGTTTGTCCATCAGCTGGGTTCTATCGCCAATAGCCTATGGAAACTACGTGAGCCGGAGAGACAAGCAAAGCTATGGCGTTACTACATATATCGCGAACCTGATGGCACCTTAGATTCTTTCGATATGGTAGTTTACGTTCGCAATGATTTACTGCCTCTATTCAACCAGGGGAGAACGCAGTAGGATGCGTTCTCTGCTCAAGACTCTTAAGGACGTTAGTCTATTTACCCTTTCAGGTAGGTATCTTCTTGTCTTAGTACTAGCCTTTACGTTTCTTGTAGCTTTACTATTGCGTCTTATGTCCCTGGTTAGGGTTTCGCTCTCGTCTTTTGAGATTCAGTATGCTTTGGCAGCACTAAACTTGCTTAGGGAAGGGCAAGTAAGTGATATTTCTCTTGCTCCTGCTCAGGTCCAGCTGCTAGCCTTATTGTTGTTTATCTTTGGTAAGTCGGATTACTCAGTCAGAGCCTTGAGTTTGCTGCTTAGTATAGCGGCTATTGGATCATTGACGGCATACCTCTACTCCTATCGTAGATATAGCTTTCCTACTTTGTCTTTCATACTTTCAATATCTCTGTTTCCATCTTGGGCGGCTCTAAGTTCTTTCGCACTGCCTGAGAGCTCAGCTATTTTTCTTACTCTCTCGATTTTGCCCTGGTTAATAAGCGCCAGGTCATTGGTAGTTATGGTAGTTATGCTCTTTGCCATTGGATTTGTATTCGGCCTGGGTATTACTGGTATCTGTTTGAGTATTTTCCTCTTGTCTTTGGCTCTCTATCGTACATGGCGATTAGGTTGGACACACTTTACGATAGCTTGCTTATTTGTTTCTTGGTTATTGGGAGTAATTTTTACCCTAAGTTATGGATTTACAAAGCTTCCTGCTCTCGAATATATCTTCGAAGGGGGATATATTTCTGATCCTTTGGGCAGCCCGGTGAGGATATTTGTTTATATGATAACCTCTGCGCCCTTCTTCGTTTTGATCCTTGCTACATGTTTGGTAGCCTATCTGTATCTCAAGCATTATAGAAACCTGCATGTAGAGATCTATATGTTTTTATCTCTGTTGGCTATCCTGATGCTTGGGACCCTGCTAGTTCTACTATTGGATTTCCCAGTCTACATAATATTGATGCTGTCTACCTTTATTGGATGCTGGTTCTTTACATTAGCTCTGACTCGACTTCTGCAAGGTAGGGTCTTGATGGTGACTTTACTAGCAGTTTTCTTGTTTGTAGCCGCTATCAGCTCTTTGACGCCTTGGTCACATCGTGCTCTTGCTCTAACGGGTGAAGGCTATGCTGAAGTAGGATTTACTTCTCAGGTTGTCTCATCAGCTTTTGAGAGAGTCGTTAAAGTATCAAAAGAGGTCTATCGACTAGATCGTACTGTCAGTGAACCTGAAGGTGGCAGAGCTATGATCGTCGGGGTATCACAAGAATTGGCCTACGGAGCTAGATGGTATCTAAGTGATCTAAGAAGGGTAAACGTTGGAAAGGTGGTGCCATCAGACGAGGCTTATGTCACAACTAGCTCAGGTTTGCTTCCAAGAAAGGGTTACATCGTAGAGACTATTAGAGACACTACTAGTTGGGGAAACCAGTATCCACAAAACGTCCTGATAGCTTGGAGGCAGGATATTTGGAGACAAATCAGAAGTAGGTGATAAACACTAATGTCAGAGTTATCTGGGATGAATAAGAATTATAGATATCTGTTTTCATGGAAGAGCTGGTTTACATTTTTGGTAAGTCTCGTTTTTCTGTGGCTAGCGTTCAGGAGTGTTGATGTAAGACAGATACCATCGATATTAAGTAATACTCGCTATCCAGAGCTTTTGGCAGCGATAGCTGTGTACTTCTTAGGAGTACTAATCAGAGCGTTCAGGTGGGGATTGCTATTGTCTCCATACAAGAGATGCTCGATCAAACATCTCTTTTCTTCACTTACCGTAGGATACATGGGTAACGATGTATTACCTGCTAGGGCTGGGGAGTTCGTACGGGTTTACCTACTGTCTAAATTTGAAGGGGTTTCCAAGAGTCTCTCGCTTGGGACAATACTTATTGAGAGGTTTATGGATGCCATTGTGATGTTGGCAATTGCCTTCGGTGCCAGTTTCTTGGTATCAATTTCAAGAGATGCTGTCCATGTAATGTTGATTGTAGCTTTGCTGCTCTTGGTGGCAATACTGTTTCTTATAACTATCGCTTATTTCCCCTATAGCACCACCACATTCATTAGCCGCATGTTCCCTATTAGGGGTTTTGACAGGATCAGGGAGATCTGTACAAGGTTCATATCAGGTGTGAAAATTCTTCGCAGTCCTAGGATAGTATTTTGGGGACTTATTTTATCATCAGTCTCATGGATGATCGAGGGGATAACTTACTGGCTGGTGGCAAAATCCATCGACTTCGATATTAGTTTTTCTTACGTATTACTAACTCTAGCTGTTGCAAATCTTTTCACTCTCATACCTGCAGCTCCAGGCTATATAGGTACCTTTGAGGCGGGGGTGTTGTTAGCATTAGGATCGGTCTCATTTCTTTCTAAAGAAGCTATACTGGGATATGCTTTTCTCCTGCATGTGGTCTTGGTAGTTCCAGTAATTCTATTTGGTACCTTATTATGGTTTCTGCTTGGTGTTAGGTTGAGTGTTGTATCTAGCCTCGCTACAGGCAAAGATGCGATTATAGATCTTTCTGGAGGGAAATAAATTTGGACAACCCTTTTCATGCCCTAATACTAGGAATTGTACAAGGGCTTACTGAATTCATTCCTGTGAGTAGCTCTGCTCACTTAATCTTAGTACCTTGGATGTTAGGTTGGGGAGGACCAGGGCTCGCCTTCAATGTAGCACTACAGGTAGGAACGTTAGTAGCGGTATTTATATATTTCTGGAAGGATCTTTTCGGGATAGCACATGGTAGTATCAGAAGTGTCGTCTCTGGTTTCAAAAGGGATACAGAATCAATAAGAATGTTGCTTTTGCTTGCGATCGGCTCTATCCCTGCCGCAGTTATCGGCTACATTTTCGAAAACCCTATAGATAACTTTTTCCATTCTGGAACCAGAAGCACTACCAGCTTGTTAGCTATAGTAGCTGGGCTGGTCATTGTAGGTCTTATCTTAATCTGGGCAGATTCAAGGGGCTACGGAAAGAAGCAGATTTGCCATGTGAGTATGAGTGACGCTTTTCTCATAGGTATTGCCCAGTCATTAGCCCTTATGCCCGGAGTGTCTAGGTCTGGCATTACTATTACAGCGGCTTTGCTACTGGGATTTGCCAGGTCCGATGCTGCTAGATTCTCCTTCCTGCTATCTGTGCCAGTTATATTAGGTGCAGGCTTGCTCGAATTTGTGAAACTTCTGGGGGAAGGCATACCAGAAGGGGAGGTAGTTACCTTCCTTATAGGGATGGCATCCTCTGCGGTTGTCGGTTATCTTAGTATTGCATTCTTGATCGACTATTTGAAAAAACACTCAATAAAGGTGTTTGCCTTCTATAGAATTGCGCTTGCCTCAGTTATATTGCTGCTTTTACTATTAGGAAGGTAAAAATATTTCCAGCGGGTTTATCAGCTAGGTAATGCAAAGAGATATACCAGAGGTAGTTATAAAAAGATTGCCAATTTACTATCGCTCCTTACAGCAGATGGCTCAGCTGGGAAAAGATGTAGTTTCTTCTCAGGAGTTAGCTAAATCTGCTGGTGTTACTGCTACTCAAGTTAGACGGGATCTTTCTTATTTTGGAGAGTTCGGTAAGCAGGGAAAGGGATATAGTGTAGAACTGCTGTTATCCGAGCTCCGACGGATTTTGAACTTGGATAGGGACTGGGATGTAGTGTTAGTCGGCGCCGGTTCGCTAGGTAGGGCTGTTACTAGATATCCGAGGCTGACGCAACACGGCTTCCGTATCAGACATGTGTATGATCATAATCCCAATAGGATAAATACTAGGTTAAATGGCTTGGTAGTTGAGGACGTAAGTTTAATGCCTGAACAGATTTCTCGAGAGGATATACGCATTGCCATAATTGCAGTGCCTCCATCATCTGCTCAGGAAGTAGCTGATGAGTTGGTAAGATCTGGAATCAAAGCTATTCTGAACTACGCACCAGCTACCATACAAGTGCCCGATGACGTTAGGGTTTATGATATAGATCCTGTAGCCGCAATGCAGAGTCTGACATACTACTTAGAGCCCTATGAGTCGAGAAGGAAAAGAAAGCTACCGTCAGCTAGTGACAGGATCGATGTAAGTAGTTAGCCCTAGCGCTAGCCTTGCGTCTGCTACAACAAATAGACTACCACACACAATTACCACATCAACATAGCCCAAGCTTTTTGCTAAATCTAAGGCTTCCTGCACTGTAGATCTAACTTGATGCTTTATACCTAAGCTGGAAGCGATTTGACTTAGTGTCTCGGGAGGTACCGCTCTTGGGTGGATAGACTTACATATTATCAGTTCTTCTTCTCTCAGCTGTTCTAACATACCATGAAAGTCGTGCCCAAACCCAGCCCCGAAGACATATATGCATCTCTTATTCGACAACAATTCTTTAACTGTGTTCTTTAGCTTTCCTACTGATTCTGGATTGTGAGCCCCATCCAGGATTATTAGTGGTGTTCCCGGCACAACCTCGAACCGTCCAGGCCACTTCACGTTGCGCAAGCCTTCTATTAGAGCCGTGAGGTTAATAGCTAGCGCGGCATCTTGTGACAGGAACCACGCAGTGGTGATAGCTGTGAGCGCATTATCTATTTGGTATCTACCTATAAGGGGTATTGTGAAGCTTTGGCTATCTAGGGTCTGGTTATGTAGACATAGATTCGTGTGCAAGGTGAAACTTTGCCTAGATAAGCCTTCGGTTTGTATATTTCTAGCCTCTATTAACTCGTCTACTATGAAGGCCTGAGAGTGGTTATCAAGGGCCTTTTGCTTCAGAACTTCCATAGCTTCCTGGTATTGTGGAGCTATAACTACAGGGACTTGTGGTTTTATTATGCCGGCCTTTTCGGCTGCAATTTTGGCTAGTGTGTCTCCCAATACTTCAGTATGGTCGAGGCTTATAGCAGTTATAACCGAAACTTTAGGGGTGATCACGTTGGTAGAATCCAGCCTCCCCCCAAGTCCCACCTCTATTACACCCCAGTCTATATTTTCCTCTTCAAACAACTTAAATGCCAAGGCTGTTGTGACCTCATAAGTGGTTACTTTTCTATCTTTTGCAAGCTTGTCAGCTATAGGTTTTATTTTATTAAGTACAGTTATAAACGTGTCTTCATCGATGGGCTGAGCATTGATTTGATAACGCTCTCTATGAGTATGCAGATGAGGAGATGTATATGTGCCTACCTTATACCCTGATGATATGAGTACCGAGGAGATCATGGCGGAAGTTGATCCCTTGCCTTTGGTCCCTGCTATGTGCACTAGGTTTAGCTTTTCATGAGGATTTCCTACAGCTTCAAGCAAGAGCCTAACGTTTTCTAAGTGCATCCCCTCGGGAGATCTAGGCTTGTTCCTCTCATAATCAGCAAAGCTATAAATATAACGGAGTGCATCTGCATATGAATTGATAGTCATAAACTGCTACCCTAACAACTTCTGATAAACTTCGATATAGCCGGATACCATCTGATCTGCAGAGAACCTTTGGTTGACCCATTCTCTGCACTTCTTTCTATCGATAGATTTAACCTTATCTATGGCCTCTATTGCTTCGTTCAAGGTGTTGACCACAAATCCCGTCTCTCCGTGCCTGACGACTTCAGGAACTGAGCCCCGGTTGTTACCTATTACTGGACAGCCAGTTGCCATAGCTTCAGCCATGGTTAGTCCAAATGCCTCCTCGTATTCCACTAGGTGAAGCAAAGCGTAGGCTTTGTTCATGAGGTGATTTCGGTTAATAGGATCAACAGGTCCTATGTATATTATATTTCTGCCATCTATATAGTGGCTGATTTCTTTCTCATAATATTCCTCATTAGCTTTAGGTATTATGCCGGCTATAATTAATCTTCTTCCAGTTGCGAGCGAAACCTTTATAGCATTGTGGATTCCTTTATCGGGAGATAATCTTCCAACAAATAACAGGTAATCCTCTGGAGTAGTTGGTTCTGGTGCCGAGGATATGTCTATGCCATTGTATACAGTGGCTATATAATTTAATTCGGGGCAAATCCTTCTTTCGGCGTTGGATATTGAAACATACGGATGATCTCTATATCTGGTATAGATAATCCTGCTATCAGGCTCAGCTGCTGATCCATGAAGGGTAGTCAGCACTGGAATCGGAGAGAGCTTGGATAAGACAGTGCCATATACTCCTATATTGTTGTGTAGGATATCGAAGTTTTTAGCTTTTTCGTAAGCATTCACTATATGGAGAGTCTCATAAACTCTAGGGGGTAATGAACTATCTTCTTCTAAAGGTCTTGGGACTACGCTCTCGAGTTTGGCGCTCGTTACCGAGTCAGCAGTAGCAAAAAGGGTTACATCGTAACCTCGATTAACTAGTCCCTCAGCTAAGAGATAGGTTACATTTTCCCACCCTCCATACTTCCTGGGAGGAATTCTCCAAGCAACAGGTCCTAGTATTCCTATGCGCACGTTTGCCAGTCACCTCCGTGAAGAAGATGATAACAAACTTTAACACTCTCTAGTTAGGTATTGTCCTGGTTGCTAAGGTGTTAGTGTATGCCTTGCCAAGTCTGAGGAGGCCTTAATATGAGTAAGATACAAGTGAATACAGCTCAGATAGGGATTATAAGCGGAATAAGGCAAGATCAAACAGATTTTGCCTTGGAGGGTGGCAGGGATAGACCAGCTAGAATCTTGCGTTCAAGGGGTAAACTTTGGATACTGACTCAGCCTGCTTGTCCTAGTGTTGGTGCAACTACAGCTGCCAAGCTTGTGATGGAGACGGTCGAAGAGTCCTACTACACAAGTAACTCCCCTACTATTACTGGTGCGCTAGAGGAAGCGATAAACCAGGCTAATAGGCTCATGTATGAGTACAATTCAGGAGCACCGATACATAAGCAAGCTTATCTTGGAATAAGCTGTATCGTGCTACATGACCAAGAGGTTTACGTCGCGCAAGTTCAGCCTGCTGCTGTTCTCGTTATACATGGTGGCAAAGTAAGTTTCTTTCCTCCTGATGGGATTCTGCCGGAAGAAGAACTTACTCCTTTGGGACTTGAACAGCGTGCCGAGGTTGAACTGCACAGAAGTAGTTTCAGGCAAGGCGATACTGTAGTAGCACTTTCTACCGATCTGGCCTCCGCTTTATATGAGTCTACTAAGGAAGAATTTTTGTATGACGACTACGAGGCTGTTATTGACAAGTTGTTTATGCTTTCTATCGAGAAGTCTATATTGGATGGACATGCTTTAGTAATCGAATTCCCGGATTCGCCCAACAGAAGACCCCTATCTAATATGCCATCTTGGCAAGGTGTGTCTACCTGGGTGCAAAACAAACTAAAGATAGATGGGCGTTTAGTTCACAAGGATCATAAAGATAAACATGCTCCGAACATGGATGACCAGAGTTGGCCTATACCGTTAGTGCGTATTAATAATTCCCATCGCTTTTGGACTAATGCAAGGAGAACTATAAGCCATAGATTTCAGAGTCGAGCTCTACTTGCAAGAACAGCTTCTATTATTGGGATAGTACTAATATTTGCCCTAGCTATGGCACTTGGTGCCCGAGCATTTGAGGGATTCCAAAGAGTTAACAAGGTTGAGAACCTATTGTCCAAGGCCCAGGAGGAAATTTCTGCAGCTCATAATGCATCTCTACAGGAAGCTGTGCGGCATCTTCAGAATGCTCAAAGCTTGGTAGCGGATGCCGAGAAGATAGATCCTTCCAGTACAAAGATAGGTGTTGTCCGTGCTGCTATACAGTCAAATTGGGAAAAGGTTCGTAAGATAAAGCATCTCAAGAGTCTAAAGTTATTAGGAACCGTACCGGGACTAAGATCCTCTGCAGATGCCAAGATTATACTGCTTGATAATAAGGTTGTGGTCCTGAATAAGGATAGTGGGCGTGTCTATATCAAGAATATAACTGGGGGTGGCCCAGGGTTTATCTCTCCTTCACGTTCAATAAGATTTGTCGGGATTTCTTGGCGAGAGGGTGGACTGCTTATTCTAGATAGAACAGGAAGACTATTTGATTATGATTTCACGTCAGGAAGATGGACTCAAACGCGTTTAGGAGGGAATTGGGATTGGGATAAGGTTACCGGCTTTGATACCTATGGGACTAGGGCTTATGTGTCGCTTAAGGGGTTCAACGGGATTCTAGAATATGATGTCCGTAATCCTGGTGCCGCCTCTATAATCAGGGGCAATAGGAAAGGCGTTACATTCAGCTCATCTAGTATTGGCGCTGATGGCAATGTGTGGGCTTTGATTCCGAAGGATGGTAGCCTCATACAGATAACTGACGGTAAGATCAACAAGAAGCTCTGGATAGAGGCTAGCCCTCCCGTGTTGGCACCTTTTGGTATTGTCGCCTTGGACACCAATCAGCATTTATACTTTCTAGATGAGGGGCGAGATAGAATCTTAGAAATGTCTGCTGATGGTCAGCTGGTTGCTCAATTGATTCCGGATTTACCTGGTAAAGTAACTGGTAATATATCTGCAGTCTTTGTTGACGAAGCTAATGCAAAGTTGATTCTGCTTGCTGGCAATAAGCTATACTATGGCAAGCTACCATCTAATAGTTAGAGCCCTAAAATTGCAAAGCCTTGGGGGGTAAATGGCCGAAAACTTGAGGTTCCTAATAGACCTGGATGGTGTAATTTACAGAGGTAATACCTTGCTTCCAGGCTCAAAGGAATTCTTAGAGAATATTGGTTCTGCAGGATACTCTTATGCTTTGGTTACCAATAACTCTACTAAAACTCCTAAACAGGTAGCTGATAAACTACGTGGGTTAGGTATATGTGTAGATGAGAATAGGATAGTTACCTCTGCAGTTGCCACTGCTAAATGGCTTCGTAAGCAAGCCCCTTCTGGTGCGCGAGTGATGGTTGTGGGGGCAGCAGGGCTCTTTGAAGCTATCTTTACTCCTGAAAACCGCTTCGTGCCAGATTGGGATAATCCTGAATGGGTAGTGGCCGGCACGGATTTTGACATAACGTATAACAAGTTGAAGATGGCCTGTTTGGCGATTCAGAAGGGCGCAAATTTTGTGGCTACGAATTTGGATACTACTTATCCATCAGAAGAAGGGCTTATTCCTGGTGCCGGGGCACTACTCAGCGTAATAACAGCTGTGACGGGTAGGAAACCAATAGTCATTGGAAAACCAGAGCCCAACCTTTATAGGATAGCTTTGGATTTTCTTCCCCCTGATGGGGAGGTAATCGTCATAGGTGACCGTCTTGATACGGATATAGAGGCAGGTAAAAGACTGGGATTTACTACTGTCTTAGTGCTCACGGGCGTGTCGACACAAAAAGACATAACAATATCTACTTGTAAACCTGACTATGTCTTCAACACACTATATGATCTGTTGCAATCTCTGCTAGAGGGAAGCTTCCCTGCTAACTAGTGGTGACTGGAATTCTGGAGCTCTCTATAAGCTTTGGCTTCCTGCACTATCTGGTCCGTCAGATGGGGAGGTACCTCCTCATAATGCGAAAATTCCATCGTGAAGGTCCCTCTCCCCTGTGTTATCGATCTCAACTGGCTACTATATTTCTGCATCTCAGCTAGTGGTGCCTGAGCTCTAATTATGGTAAAACCAGCACCTGAGGGATCCATCCCCTCCACCCTGGCACGGCGGCTGTTGAGGTCGCTCATTACGTCTCCTACGAATTGGTCCGGTACGTATATGGATACCTCCATGATAGGTTCCAGTAAGACTGGCTTGGCCTCGCTCATTCCCTTCTTGAAAGCCTGCGATGCTGCCAGCTTGAAGGCCATTTCCGAAGAATCCACCGAGTGATAGCTACCATCGGTTAAGGTAACCTTCACGTTAACCACAGGATAACCAGCTATGATTCCTTCCTGCATGGCCTCTTGTACACCCTTTTCCACCGCTGGGAAGTACTGTTTGGGGACAGCTCCACCTACTACCGTGGATTGAAACTCAAATTCTGAGTTTGGGTTGGGTTCAATCTGGAGTATAACGTGACCGTATTGTCCATGACCTCCGGTCTGCTTCTTATGCTTGTATTCAGCTCTAGCTGGAGCTGTGATAGTCTCCCTGTAAGGTACCCTTGGTATACCTATCTCGACTTCTACGCCGAATTTACGCTTCATTCTTTCTGCCATCAGCTCTATATGAGATTCTCCCATACCGCTTACTAAAGTCTCCCCTGTTTGGGGATCTCTGCTAACATGAAGGGTGGGATCTTCCTCAAGCATTCTCTGTAGCGCGCTGCCCATCTTATCGAGGTCAGCCTTTGTCTTAGGTCTGATAGAAGCAGTATAAATGGGGTGTGGAAATTCTATCTTGGGAAGCTGTATCGGCTTGGACTGGCTAGTTAGTGTATCACCAGTTAGGGTCTCTGCTAACTTTGCAACTGCCCCTATATCTCCAGCTTCTACTCTATCTGTAGGCTTTTGTTCCTTACCTCTCACGAAGAACAGCTGCCCTATACGCTCTTCTTTACCTGTTCTTGGGTTAAATACGTGCGTATCGCTCCTAATAGTACCGCTGTAGACCCTGAAGTAGCTAAGTTTACCTACAAATGGATCAGCTATGGTCTTGAAGACAAGTGCTGCTAGGTCTCCTGAAGATTGTGGTTGTAGGTTTACCTCCTTACCATCCTGTAATGCCTTGCAAGGTTGCATATCTGGAGATGGCAAGAAGTCGACGACGAAGTCAAGTATCTGACTAGCTCCGATTACGTGAAGGGCCGATACTGGAACTATTGGAAATATTGAACATGATAATATTCCAGCTCTCAAACCATTCGTAATCTCGTCTGCTGACAGCGATTCTCCTTCAAGGTACTTCATTGTAAGGTCATCGCTGGTTTCAGCTATCCTTTCTATTAGGTCATCTCTATACCTTTCGAAACTCTCCCTTATTTCTGGCGGTACGTCTACCTCTTGGAACTCAGCAGTATCGATCTTATAAATATATGCTTTCTCTGTAAGAATACTAGCTATGCCTTTGAACTCCTGCTCTCTGCCTATGGGCACGAATAGGGGGGTAGCAGCTGATCCCCATTGGCTTCTAGTCTGCTCGACTACTTGATCGAAGTCGCTGTTCTCGCGGTCCATTTTGTTGACTACAATGACTCTTGGCAGTCCTAGGGAGGACGCTGCGGACCACATAAGATCACTTCCCACCTCTATGCCAGTGTGTGCATCCACTAGTATCAACGCTGTATCAGCGACTCTTAGACCACATTGCATGTCACCTATGAATTCCGAATAACCAGGTGTATCTATTAGGTTTATCTTATGATCCCTGTATTCTATCGGTACTAGCGATAAGCTAATCGAAGAATGCCTCTTGATCTCATCTGGGTCGTAGTCGCTTATAGTATTACCTTCAAGAACTCTTCCGAGCCTCTTGGAATTGCCACTGGCAAATAGCAGAGCTTCTGCAAGAGAGGTTTTCCCCGTGCCTCCATGTGAGAATAGCCCTATGTTTCTGATTCTGCTTGTAGGATAAGCTCTCACACTCTCCTCCTTCCTGCTCTACATCCTTTTGTTGATGAGGATTATATAACGACTTTGAATATAGGTCGAATAATGGAGTTTCTAATATAATTTGAACTGATTCCCAAATTTAGTAAAGTATTAGGGTTATCGAGCGTGAAAGTTATAGTTGCCAGAAATGGTCTCCCGTTATGTGTTGATTGCCGCGTGGCAGATAATTTCTTCTCGCGCTTTATAGGGTTGATGGGAAAGAAGAGTTTGTCCGAGGGAATGGGATTGATGATTATGCCATGCAATAGCATTCACTGTTTCTTCATGCGATTTCCGATAGATGCCATGTTTCTGGATGAGAATAATCGTGTGCTGCGAATGTATAGCGAGCTCAAACCTTGGCGTGTGACCGGTATAGTCAGGAATGCCAGGAAGGTAATTGAACTGCCTGCAGGTACTCTGGTGCGCAGCGATGTTAGGGTAGGGGATGTAATTGTTTTCCAGGATTGATGATTACTTAGAGAAGTTATGGGATATTCTTTATCCTAAGCGCTGCGTACGTTGTGCATCATCTGGCGGTTGGGTTTGTGCCAGTTGCCTGGGTAGCTGTATACGTGTGGATTCATTGACGATTGGGACTGTTCCTCACCTGACTGTAACCTATGCCGTCTACGCATACACCGATACCATTCGAGAGCTGGTGCATGAATTTAAGTATAGAGGGGTGTTCTCCATAGGTAAGTGGATGGCGCAGCAGATAGCTCCGCTTGTTTCCCAAGATATCTATAGTGCTATCGTACCAGTACCGATGCATCCTAAGAGAAGGCGCTATAGAGGATACAACCAATCCGAGGTTATAGGTAGATACCTATCTAGCTTTACGGGCATACCTATGAAAAGTGTGCTTAGTAGGGCTAGGGTTACTAACCCCCAATATATGCTCAATGGAGAAGAGCGTTGGCGCAACGTTCGAGATGCATTTGTAGCTAATGTGAGCCTGTCCGGAGATTTAGTGTTACTAGTTGATGATGTGCTAACTACTGGAGCGACGTTGAGTGAGTGTGCTAAAGTCTTACTAAGAGCTGGAGCTAGGGATGTTCATGGAGTAGTGTTCGCCTGTGCCTTACTTGAAAGCTCCAGCGCGGACATAACCTGCTAACTCTGCATCAAGCACCCATATACTAGCGCCTCCCCTTTGGATTTTAACACTTTGAGGCACATACCACTCGCTAACCTGTACTCCTAGGTTAGGCTCTTTTATCTCAGTTCTTTCGCTAGCATGATCTGCTATGATTTTGATTACCTTATCCACGGCTTCTGAGCTGCAGAGCGTTAGAATAGTAGCATTTCCCCTTCTCAAGAAACCACCTGAACTACTTATGAGGAGTGATGCGTACCCATCCCTATGAAGTGCATTGAGCACATTTTCACCATCATCCTTTTGGACTACTGTGATTACGAGCTTTTGATTTTTAGGATTATTTGCTGTCACTTGAGGTATCTCCTACTTCTCCCACGGGATTTGCCAGACGGATGTATCTGCGTACGCTATCCCTATTTCTAGGGTCATCAGCCAATCCCAGTATCGCTAGCAGCTCTTCCTCAGCCTTGCCGCTCTTTGCCTGCTCGATTCCAAACGTGTCTCTAAGCAGCTGGGGTGTTACCTGCTTATCTATCTCAGCGATCTTTGCAATCCTATGCAGTATAGCGTTCACTGATTGAGGTATTATAGGGAATAGAGTGTCACTTTCAATAGTATCTCTATATTGAATATAGGTTTGAGAGAACTCTTTATCGGCTTTTAGTGCCCTGTCTTTGTGTCTCCAACGGGGATCGCCATAGTTGATATATATAATCGGTTCTGATGGGTCGGACACATCCACATGTTGCTTCTTGAGTGCTAATAACTCGGTCCTGGTCAGTCCTAGTTTCAGCATCAGATACACCATTAGAAAGTACTTGTCACCTAATTTTCTAGCAGTAGCCAAAAGGCGTTTTTGCTCTTTGGGAAAGAGTGGGACCGGGGTTTTCAGATTAACCCTCTCAGGATAAAAAGGTGTTGTTGGATCGTCTATCTGTAGTCTGAGGTCATGTATGAGATACGCGTAGAATTCCCTAAGAGATGTTAGTCTTCTTTTTCTAGTGCTCTTTTTATGTGCTGAGTTTAGATAGATACCTATATCCCTTTCGTCTATCTGTCTAAGCGTCTTGTTACCTATGATGTCTATTAGGACTGCCAGATCATTTGTATATGCATACACTGTGTTTTTGGGATGTCCACTAGACTCAAGATGTACCCTGAACCAGAACCGAGCGGTTTGAAGGTCACTTTCTGGAGTTATAGATCTCTTATCTAGTTTATTCTTGCGTTGTCTGCTTCCCAACGCAGGGCTTTCGACATCAAATAGGGACAGCTGTATGGGCAACGATTCTTGCTGTCCTTGGTTGCTCATACTTCTATCCTACTAACTCAGTCGCTATGATACAGGCACTTCAACGGTTTCATCCTCTAGCTGCGCCTCGTTTCGCCTGAGCTCTATTTCCCAGGATAATATGAGACCTGCCAAAGCAAGTAGAGCAGCAACGGTTATTCCACCTATAACAGCTAGGATGTTAACTATCAGCCTCATTCTCAACCCTCCATTGATATTTTCTGAGCGTATTATACTCATAAGGACATTAGAGATACAGCATGCTATTGGAGTTTCCAGGTTTACTATATAAGTATAGTTTTTCTAGGGTTGACAAGAACTCGAATGCTGACTTATACTACTAATGTCGACGCGGGATGGAGCAGCGGCAGCTCGTCGGGCTCATAACCCGAAGGTCGTGGGTTCGAATCCCACTCCCGCAACCAGTGGGGCCGAAAGGCCCCACCTTTTTGTCTAGGTGAGAGGCGAGGTAGCTCAGCGGTAGAGCAGGGGACTCATAAGCCCTTGGTCGTGAGTTCGAATCTCACCCTCGCCACCAACTCTTGATATATATCTCTATCCGGTATTCTACTTGTGACTGATCTTAATTCCTCCACTCCAGACTCTTTCCTGCATAACTTCCTATTAGCTAGCAAGGAACAATTGGAATACATTAGAGGACATAATTTGGTCCTCGGTTTAAGCGGTGGGGCTGATTCGATAGCCCTGTTCCATGTTCTTTATGAGCTTCGAAGTATCTTAGAGATAAATATCTCAGTAGCACACTTTGATCATAGGCTCAGGCCCGAGAGCTCAGACCAGGCAAATCAGCTAGCAGAGTACATAGAACAATTTGACGTAGATTTCTATCTAGGTAGTGCCGATGTGGCTGGAGCTGCATTGCAGGCTAAGGCTTCTATAGAGGATACAGCCCGTAAGTACAGGTACGACTTCTTGGCGGCTTGCGCCAGGAAGGAGAATGCCCTGGTTTGTGTTGCTCATAACCAACAGGATCAAGCCGAGACTTTTTTGCTCAATCTAGCTAGGGGGACTGGACTAGATGGACTTTGCGGTATGTTACCGATAGATAGGGTACCTGGTAACCCTGATGTAGAACTTGTCAGACCTTTCTTGGATATTGCTTATGAGGACATTAGAAGCTACTGTAGGTTAAAGTCCCTTCCAGTTATAGAAGACCCCAGCAACTTATCATTAGATTTCACAAGAAATAAGATTAGACACATTGTTTTGCCGGCCTTGAAGCAGGTAAATCAGGAGGTGGTGAAGCATATAGCTCTTACGACCAGTATCCTTCAGCAGGAGAAGCACCTTCTTGATAACCTTGCCATGGATTTTCTAGCTCAACATTCTGTTATTAGACATAACTTTATTTCTATTGAGCTTATGGCATTTATGAACAGTCCTAAGTCTTTGTTCATTCGCGCTCTCAAAAGGGCGTTATCTCAAGCCTTTGGATCCGACGAAGGTTTTGGTTCAAGGCATCTAGAAGCCATTTATCTCTTGGCCAGGGGCAAATCCGGGAATAGTATCAACTTGCCAGGGGGTATAAAGGCAATTAAGGTCCCGAAGGCTTTGATAATTTGGTCAGGAACATTGTCCATAGATGCAGTTTACTCACTTCCCTTGATGGCGGACGATTACAGACTATCTCCAAACTGGGGTTGGGAGGTAACCCCATCCACGGCACTGGTTCAACCACATGCCTGGCCTGGAAATAACCTTCACGAGCATGTTGTTTGTGATGTTAACAAGATAAGGTTAAGGCCAGCCAGAAGAAGTGATAAGTTTATTCCCCTTGGCATGAAATTTGAAAAAACTGTGGATGAGTTCCTACTTGATCGCAAAGTGCCTTATTTTATTAGGGAGCATGTACCTGTTATCGAGCAGGATGGAGAGATCATATGGTTGGTAGGCTGGAGGATAGATGATCGACATAAGATCTTGTATAATTATGAACCCTACGTTTGCATTAGATTTTACAGAAAGGGCAATTAGATGTAACACTTTTAGCAAGAGTAAATTCCCTAGTCTTTTTGTTCTGTAAAGTAAATTGACTGGTCTCTCACGCATCGCTATAATCGCTTGAGGGACCGGCTTCTAAGCCATAGAACCCTTAGAAATAAATATTGGAAGGAATATGAATATTGCCGGAGGCCCCTATGAACGATAGAAAGCTTTGGCGCAACAGCCTAGTATGGCTGGTTGCGGCAGTAGTTCTTCTCACTGTGTGGATGACTCTATTCTCGAATCGTCAATCCCGTATCCCTGAAGTACCAATTACTGAAGTTATTCAGGATGCTAAGGCAGGTAAGATAGAGTCTATCCAAGGCCAAGTGGATAGTAGCGACATTGTCGTCAGATACAATGATGGCGAGATAAAGAGATCTCGTACCCAGATACCCATTCAGGAGGCTTTGGATAGGAGCGGTGTTGACGAATCTAATATCAAGATAGATATTAAACCTGCTTCTTCTTGGAGCAACTGGTTAGGTGTACTTAGTTTTATATTGCCAACCCTTTTCCTTATCGGAGTCTTCCTATTCTTTATGAGGCAGGCTCAGGGAACAAATAATCAGGCGCTCTCGTTTGGTAAGAGCCGTGCAAGGCTTTTCAATGGTAATAAGCCCACAGTGAAATTTGATGATGTAGCTGGGGTACAAGAAGCTAAGGAAGAGCTAGCTGAGATCGTAGAGTTCCTCAAGTATCCAGAAAAGTTTGCGGCCCTCGGTGCAAGGATCCCGAGAGGAGTGCTTTTGGTGGGTCCGCCTGGTACTGGGAAGACCCTACTAAGTCGGGCTGTTGCTGGAGAAGCTGGAGTGCCTTTCTTCAGTATATCAGGCTCGGAATTCGTGGAGATGTTTGTTGGTGTTGGTGCCTCAAGAGTGAGAGACCTTTTCGATCAAGCAAAGAGGAATGCTCCATGTATCGTGTTCATCGATGAGATTGATGCTGTAGGTCGCCAGAGAGGAGCTGGCCTAGGTGGTAGTCATGATGAGCGTGAGCAGACTCTCAACCAGATATTGGTTGAGATGGATGGCTTCGATACCAACACTAATGTCATAGTTATAGCCGCAACTAACCGTCCGGATGTGCTTGATCCAGCTCTCCTTAGGCCTGGTAGATTTGATCGTCAGGTCGTGCTTGACCGTCCCGATATAAGGGGTAGGGAGGCTATACTAAGGGTTCACACTAGAGGCAAGCCAATAGATAAGGACGTATCTTTGCATGCTTTGGCTAAACAAACTACGGGCTTCTCTGGTGCCGATCTCGAGAACACCGTAAATGAAGCAGCAATTCTAGCTGCTAGGAGAAATCACAAGGTCATAACACGGCAAGATTTTGAAGATGCCATAGATAGAGTAGTTGCGGGACCTGAACGCAAGAGTAGGATAATTACCGAGCGTGAAAAGTGGGTTACGGCCTACCACGAGGCGGGTCACGCTTTGGTAGCCCGTATGCTTCCCAATATGGATCCGGTGCACAAGATAACCATAGTAGCGCGTGGTATGGCGGGAGGCTATACTAGAGTGCTACCCACCGAAGACCGACATCTTATGACTAAGAGCCAATTCGAGGATACCCTCGCCTTTGCGATGGGAGGTAGAGTAGCTGAGGAACTGATATTCCACGAGATCAGCACAGGTGCTGAGAATGATATTCAGCAGGCTACTAATATAGCTCGCAAGATGGTTACTGAGTATGGAATGAGTGAGAAGTTGGGTCCAGTAGCCTTGGGACATAAGGAAGAGCTTATCTTCCTTGGCAGAGAGATAAGCGAGCAACGTAACTATAGCGATGAGATAGCACTGCAGATAGACCAGGAAATACGTAAGCTTATTGATGACGCCTATCAGAGAGCTAAGCAGATACTAACCGAGAACATGGATAAACTCATTGCGCTTGCTTCCTTGCTCGTGGAGAAGGAGACGCTGGATAACGAAGATATGGAGTCTCTGTTCGATACTCCAAGACCCCAGCCTAAGGTAGTGCCGATACCCCAGCTGGGCGGTAAGACTAAGGAAGTTAAGCCTCAGGAAGATGATAAGTTGAAAGGGTTGCCAGACTTATCTGGTGGCTTAGCTCCTGCATAGTAAGACAAGCTTTTTAGAGAGTGGGAGAGGTAATCATTTTCCTTCTCCCACTCTTGTGTTATCTTTGCTTTGTTGATATAAGGAGGACAATATTTGCTACACGGTTTTGAGCAGTGGATAATCGAACTATTAAGGGCTCTAATGCAGTCATTGGGTTGGCTGGGTGTTGTAGTCGCTATGGCTATAGAAAGTGCTAATGTGCCTCTCCCCTCTGAGGTAATAATGCCTCTAGCTGGGTGGATGCTGATAAAGGAGCAAAACCTTCCTCTATATTTTGTATTCATTGCTGGTTTTTGGGGAGCTGTCGGAAATACCGTAGGGTCACTAACGAACTACGCTTTAGGTATATGGGGAGGTAGGCCTTTTGTCGAGAGATATGGAAAATGGCTGCTTATAAGTAAAAGAGACCTTCACAGGGCTGAGAGTTGGTTTGATCGTTGGGGGGATAAAATCGCTTTCTTTAGTAGACTCCTACCGGTAGTTCGCACTTTCGTGAGCTTTCCGGCCGGTGTTGTGAGGATGCATCCAATCAGGTTTACTGTTTATACCTTTATGGGTTCATTCATATGGTGCACCTTTTTGGCTTGGTTAGGTTATATAACCGGTGAAAATTGGGAAGTTATAAGGGCTTATATGCGACCTTTCGACATTCCTATCCTTATAGCTCTGTTTGTGCTTTTGCTGCTTTATATAAAGCATAAGTGGTCAGAATTCAGAGAGTTTGATTTTAACAATTCTAGTTATACACCAGAAGGCGAGTAGAGGAGCCTGCAATGGCTAAGAAGAGGCGTTTACCTTTGGCCAGAATGTTATTGTCTTATAGACTTTTTAGATCTCAATCTAAGCGTGTTGGTGGCTTCGATATTCTTACGCTTCTTATAGCCCTCTGGGTAGCATATAGAACCTATAAGATGGAAAAGGAAGCTAGGGAAAGAGAGGAAAATACTAGAACTATTGCGGAGGTAATGGGTGGCTGAGGATTGCATCTTTTGTAAGATTGCAAATAAAGAGATATCAGCTGATGAGGTCTGGCGTGACCAAGATGTGGTTGCTTTCAGGGATATAAATCCCATGGCTCCTGTACATGTATTGGTTATTCCTGTATCTCATGTTACCTCTCTTGACCAACTGCAGGATCAATCACTAGCAGGCAAGCTTATCTTGACGGCATCAGAGCTGGCTCGAAAGCTAGATATCAATGATTCTGGTTATCGTGTTGTAATCAATACTGGACCAGAGGCGGGGCAAAGCGTCAATCACTTGCATCTGCATGTGCTTGGTGGACGCAGTATGAGTTGGCCTCCTGGCTGATATTGTTGGAGCTATTGACATATCCTCTCTCAGCTGTTTATAATCACGCGTCCAACACGTTGGCCTGTAACGGCCGCGCGACTCCAGGACAGAAGGGGGGTGAAATGCGCGCATGGCCGAAGTTGTAGTAGGTGAGAACGAGAGCTTCGAGAGTGCTCTGCGTCGCTTCAACAAAAAAGTGCAGCAGGCAGGTATATTGTCTGAGGCGCGCAGACGAGAGCATTATGAGAAGCCAAGCGTGCGTCGGAAGCGCAAAGAAGCAGCTCGCAGACGCAAGATAGAAGCCAAGCTAAAGCAGCAGCAAAGTAGATAATTGGGAGGACGAGTGGTAGTTGAGTATCACCGAGAGGCTTAACAACGATCTTAAGGAAGCTTTGCGCTCAGGCGATGACAATCGCAAGAGTGTAATAAGGCTGCTGCTGGCTGCATTGAAGAACCAACAGATAGAAAACAGAGCTCCTCTGGATTACCAGCAGGAGCTCTCTGTCTTACAGCGAGAAGCTAAACGTAGAAAAGAGTCTATAGAGGAGTATGAGAGGTTAGGCCGATCCGATGTGGCGGAGAAAGAAAGGCGGGAGCTTGAGATCATACAGTCATATCTGCCTGCAGAGATGAGCGAAGAGGAGATAAGGCAGATCGTAGCTCAGGCTATCTCGACTACTGGTGCTCAATCTCCTAAGGATCTGGGTAAGGTAATGTCGATAGTTATGCCACAGGTTAGGGGTAGGGCAGACGGGAAGGTCGTAAGTAATTTGGCTAAAGAAATGCTTGAAAATTCTTGATTTTAAAAGTGTCTAGTAGTAACCATAAATACTCTATTGATATCGCTGTAAGCTCCGATCAATTATCTCACTTTATCCCATATGTGAAAAGAGCGATATGTGTTGCTCTGAGGGAAGAAGAAGTTCCTGAGGGCTATTCTGTATCTGTTTTGTTGACTGATGATGATCAGATCGCAAAGCTCCATCTCGAGCATATGGGAATCGAGGGGCCTACTGACGTGATGTCCTGGCCGTCATCCGATTTTGATAGAGAGAACTTTCATTTTCTGGGTGATATAGTGGTCTCTTGTGAGACTGCGGAGGCACAAGCCAAGGATCAAGGACATCCTGTTGAGACTGAAGTAAGTGTGTTAGCGGTACATGGATTGCTTCACCTCTTAGGGTGGGATGATCAAACTCCACAAGAGAGAGAAGAGATGCAGAATCGTGTGGATTATATAGTATCTAAGGCTCTATCCACATTCACAAGCTCTGATAATCTGTCATCTTCTACATGACAGATAACTACGTACTAGGTGTAGTGCGCTCACAGTAGACCTTTCAGCTAGCGCATCAATAGAGCTAGCATATACCTCGCTCTTAGCCAATTCATTGTTGTTGCTTAGGTCTATCAATCTTACCAAGCATTTCAAGCTACCGCTCTGTTCGATAGCTTTACTAGTCTCAAGAAGTAGGTCGGCTGGTATTTGTTGTTCGCTACCTACTACACCTCCAGCAAATATAGAGATTGTCCCTTGGGTTAGAATACTTCTTGATAACAGCCCCATACTGGCCCACTCATGAGTAGACAATGTCTTCTTGGCGTCGGAAAGCAGCTTACGTACTAATTGTGACAAATCAACATCGTCTTCTGCCCAAATATATCCTTGAAGGATAATCCTGATCTTAGAAACTACATCCTCAGCTAGTTTCTCTGCCTCTTCTTGTGTATCTCCAATCGATCTGACAACAACATGAACACCATCGGCCCTTGCATAAGTCCCTAGAAGTGGGTTACTAGAACTAAATAATGTTCCCAGCATGTCCGCTACTGTGGACTCTCCAAGCCCGAAAGTCTTTATGGTCCTTGTAACTATATGTCGTCGAGATATGTTTCTTAGCCTAGGCTCTACTTCATGCTCCCATAGGGCATACATCTCCCTAGGCACCCCGGGTAGCAGCACGATGACCTTATTATCCTTCTCTACCCACCATCCAGGCGCAGTTCCCCATTTGTTGTCGAGTGGACTTGCACTAGGTATGAGAGTGGCCTGTTTGATATTCATAGAGGGCATGTTTGAACCCCGACTTCTGAAGAAATCTCGCAGCTTTGACTCTAGATTTGGATCAATACTAAGTTCTTCCCCCAATAGTTGAGCCACAGCTTCCCTAGTCAGATCATCGGGAGTAGGACCTATTCCACCAGTACAGATAATAATGTCTGATCTGGAACAAGCCTGTGAGAGTGCGTCGACGATATCAGCTAGATTATCTCCAACTTGAGTGACCCTCTTAAGTTCTATGCCTAAGTTTACTAGTTTCCTTGCTATGTATGCTGCATTGGTATCTACTATTTCTCCTGCTAGAATCTCAGCACCTATAGATAATATGTCAGCCTTCATACTTTTGCCTTTCACTCCAACGGTCTCTGGTTAATTCCATATCGTAGTGCTTCACCGATATACCGCTACCTGTCCGTCGAAAGTATCCTCTAATATTCTCGTATTTATCTTCGGAAAAAACCTCGGAGAAGTATGGTGGTGGATACGAGCTCCAATGTTCACCAGTATATATAAAACCCACTTTTTCATAAACTCGCTGAGCTCTTCTATTGAAGGCAGCAACATCCAATCTAAGTACTTTGTATCCTAATACCTCAAAATAGTATCTGGCGAAGGTTTGCAATGCATCAGTTCCATAACCTTTGTCTAGCTTGTCACTACGAAGGTCTATCCCTAGTACTGCTGATTTCTTACTCCTATCTACCTGCCTTAGAAATAGTCTTCCAATGAGTTTGCCATCTTCGTCTACAATAGCAAAAAGCATCATATCAGACCTTGAGGCACGTTCTATGTACCAAATATCCCTCTCGAGAGGACTCAATCGAGGAGGATTATAATCTTGGAATAGAGGATCGGCATGAGGAGGCCAGTTAACCCATTCATCAACATCAGCGCGGGTGAACTCACGAAGATATATTTTCTGGCCTCTAGCAATAAATGTTTCTGTATCCAAAGTTGTAATAGCCTTCTATTGTGTATTTACCATTAGGCAACCCGACTTTAATATAGCAAGAAATATCCCAATTATTCCTTGACGTATACAGATCGACATTGTATATTAGTGTGTGGCAAGGGCCGCTAGCTCAATTGGTAGAGCAGCTGACTCTTAATCAGCGGGTTGTAGGTTCGAGTCCTACGCGGCTCACCAATGAAACTCTTATTTTCTAAGGGTTACAAGCACAGCTCCTGTATGAAAATCCTCTGCTGAGACTGTGGAATCTGCTTTGTCCCAAACTTTTGTTAGCTATCTTCCCCTGACAGCAGCTTACTGAGTCGTTCGGCTGCCGTCTTCTGCATCGTGGGCTGCATTTGGGAGTAGGTTTGCGACGTCAGCAAGATGCCAGTGTGTCCCAGCCGCTCTTGGATCGTCTTGACGGGCACCGTCAGCTAAAAGCATCAAGCTGGCTGATACTTAATACAGATCATGAAAGGGAACACCCGACAGTCCCGCATTCTGGAGCACTAACTCGAAGTCTCGATGCACGTTCCGTGGGTCCAGGGACGTGCCCAGAGTAGTGCAGAAGATCAAGTCCAGATCGGCTAGTAGACGAGAGCTTTTGGCAAAAATCTTGGG
Organism: Thermobaculum sp. T2p; assembly: GCF_059335935.1. Classification (NCBI taxonomy): domain Bacteria; kingdom Bacillati; phylum Chloroflexota; class Chloroflexia; order Thermobaculales (SeqCode); family Thermobaculaceae (SeqCode); genus Thermobaculum (SeqCode); species Thermobaculum sp. T2p. The sequence goes on along the minus strand of NZ_JANZYQ010000026.1, from coordinate 2,816 downwards.
AGCTCTCATCTTTTTTATATATAAACTCATCTCATAATGTGCCCCTTACCTCTTTTTGCTGTGTGCTATAATCTTGCAATCAGAGCCAGAATGGTACTTCGTGCACCCTATTTTTGCGGGTTAAGCTATGCAGCATGATGACTATCCTAAGCCCTCACTCACAGTAGACTTGGTAATGTTTCTTTGGGATGGTAATAAGCTATACATACCGCTTGTACAGAGACTAAACGACCCTTTCAAAGGGTATTGGGCGCTTCCGGGTGGATTCATGGAAATAGATGAGACATTACGAAATGCTGCGGCTCGTGAAGCACAGGAGGAGATAGGAGTTGTGCCTCGAGATCTTATAGAAGGGCCAGCCTTTGATGATCCTAATAGGGATCCCCGAGGAAGAGTAATAAGTATTCCATTTGCCTGTTTGTCGTTATTAGAAGAGGTTAGATTACAGGCTGGATCAGATGCTTCCAAGGTACAAATATTTGAGTTGCAATCTATTCCTGATGAGTTAGCATTTGATCACAGGGAGATTATCTCTACAATGTGTATTTATTCAATAGACGCTATTAGAAAGGGATTAATAAATCCTGAATGGCTTTCCAGCGAGGACAAAAACAAGATTATGTCACAGCTTCAGGAATGTGGAGGCAAGTCTCATGATGGAAAATAGTAGGACTAGTTCACCTGTTAATGAGCGTTCAGCATTTCTAAGATGGCTGGATGAATGGGTTAGCTCTCTGCCTAAGCAGGAGATAGCTGATGTCCAGAATGTAGCGATAATGGTTGTAGATATGGTCAATGGTTTCTGCAAGACCGGTAACCTTGCTAGTGATAGAATAGGAGCTCTTATAGAGCCTATAAAGCAATCTTTATCTGATGCCTATAGCGCCGGCGTAAGGCGTTTTATAGTTGTCGAGGACACACACAAACAAGATGATAGGGAGTTTAGCGCTTTTCCGCCTCACTGTGTGAAGGGTTCTGGTGAGGAGGAGACAGTTGAAGAGATCAAGAGCTTGCCTTTCTCTTCTGAGTTTATCTATGTTGATAAACCTACCCTGAGCCCAGCTATAGGTACTGGTATAGACGCCCAAATTACCAACTTTATCAATGAAGGCATCAGCACCTTTGTAATTATGGGTGATTGTACTGATCTATGTGTCTACCAGTCGTCTGTTTTCTTGCGACTTTTTGCTAATTATCTACATGAGAGGCAAGTGGATGTTATAGTGCCGGCCAACTTGGTAGATACATATGACATAAGGGTCGAGGATGCAATGAAGGTAGGTGCCTTGCCTCATCCTGGCGATCTTATGCACCAACTATTCCTTTATCATATAGCTCTAGTTGGCTGTAAAGTCGTATCGACAGTTACTTGGGGGAAGTAGCTGTGAGTATATTTGATCGTAAGCGTTTACCTGTTTCGACGTTTAAGCTTGATGTCGAACGCATGCGTCAGGGTTGGTATAGTGATAAGTATTTCTTGAATATAGTAGGATTATTGACCGCTCTGGCAGAGGATGGTTATCCAGTAGAGTGGAGCTCTCCTACTTCTATTGGGGCCACTAAGGGGCTTGGAGCCAATGAGATCGGCAACATAGAAGTCGAGATGCAGATATTCCATCGTAGGAAGCCTTATGCTGTCGTCGTGGGAGTAGATAAGGCGCTAGCTATATTAAAAGAGTGTACTGGGTACTATGATAAAAATGGTTGTTTTGTGAACACATTCGATAGATTGGAAGTAGAGGCCGTGCATGATGGCGAAATGGTGCCATATGAAGGAGATCCTTCCAATGTTGTGCCCGTAATGCGTATTAGAGGTAGATACAGGGATTTCGCTCTTTTGGAGACGCCTATAGTAGGTGTCCTTACTAGGGGATCTAGGGTCGCAACTAATGTCTATGAGACACTCAAGGCAGCTAATGGTAAAACAGTGCTCTTTTTCCCTGCGAGGTTCGATGCTCACGAAGTCCAAGCCGCTGATGGTTACGCGTACAGCATAGCTGTGCAGTTATTCAATCATAAGTATGCTAAAGACGCTGGTATTAGTGTGAGCACTGATGAACAAGGTAGCTGGTGGGGGGGGCTGGGAGGTGGTACTATAGCGCACGCCGCGATAGCTTCCTTTCTTGGGGACACTGCCGCAGCTATGATGGCGTTTGCTCGTACTCGCCCTGTAGACATACCAAGGGTAGCTCTCGTGGACTTTCACAATGACTGTGTTTCCGATACTTTGCAGGTTATGAGAGCTATGTTTATGGAATTCAAGAGATGTGTCGACGAGGGTAATTACGAAGAGGCCGAGAAGTTTAGACTATATGGTGTCAGGCCTGACACATCTGGTTCGCTACGTGATAAAAGTGTAGAACCTCTAGGTGACCCTGAGCTTGACCTTGGAGTGGTTCCGAGATTGATATTCAACATGCGTAACGCCATGGATAACGCTTGGAAGGATTGGGACTTACCATCTGAGTGGGAAGAGAGAGCTAAGGAATGGTGCAGACAGGTCAAGATTGTTGCTAGTGGAGGTTTTACACCTGAGAGGATAAAGAGATTTGAGCAGCTCGGAGTGCCTGTAGACATATACGCGGTTGGTTCCTGGCTTTTTAACAACTCCAAGGACGATGGTACTAACACCGATTTCACAGCGGACGTCGTCAGGGTACGCGTAAATGGTGAGTGGATAGAGATGGCTAAGGCTGGCAGAAGACCTGGAGTCAATCCTGCCCTAGAGAGAGTTTCTCCTAACTACTAGCTACCAGAAGATTCAAGCAAAATAGTATAGCAGAGGGGTATATAGGGCAGGGAGCGCGGCGGCCTAC
>NZ_JANZYQ010000025.1:0-79408 GCF_059335935.1 Thermobaculum sp. T2p | reverse complement strand
TCGACTGATGTGCGCACTCAACCCCTCACTCTCTATCCTCTCCACTACCTTCCTGATATCCTCCTCACTAGCTCCAGGCTTCATTACCACGATCACCTTATGCCTCCGTAAACAAGTTTTTGTAGAAATTAGGCTGTGGACTTAATCTCACTTACGTTCTCATTGCTAATAGATTCAAATGTAGCAGCGCGCATCTGACTTAGATAAGCACGAAGGGAATCTAAGGCATCCTGCTGATTTGGAGAGTTCTCTATCATGTTGATGATAGCGCTGGCCACTACAACCCCATCAGCAACCTGATGTAATTGTCTAATATGATCGGGCTTGGATATACCGAAGCCTACAACAAGAGGTAGATCTGTTTGTCCTCTGACAGTTCTAAGGAAAGGCCCAAGATAATCAGGTAGGCTATCTCTAGCCCCAGTTACTCCAGTAAGAGATACACAGTATAAGAAAGCATTGGCTGCATGTGCAGCCAACTTGATCCTGTCAACCGTGCTCGTAGGTGCGACTAAAAATACCAATCCTACTTTATGCTCACTCGAGTAAGTACTAACCTCCTCTGATTCCTCCGGTAGAAGATCCGGAATTATCACTGCCGATATTCCGCTATTAGAGGCATCCCGGAAAAATCTTTGTACCCCATACTTGAGTATGGGATTGTAATAGCTCATCATCACTATAGGAATACTTACTTCCCGTGCTATGCTCTCCGCTACTCCCAAGCTAGATCTTAGTGTGGTACCGTTAGCTAGCGCCCTATTAGATGCCCGCTGTATAGTAGGGCCATCTGCCAAAGGATCTGAGAAAGGCACTCCTAACTCTATAATGTCCGCACCAGTCTCAGCATACATCTTCGCTGTCTCGACTGATGCAGGTTCGTCAGGAAAACCAGACATTATGTAAGGGATGAATGCCAACCTGCCTTCATCTCTAGCTTTTTGGAAACTATCGGCAACAGACATCATATTAGGCACTCACCTCCTGATCGGGACCAACTATGGTCCCAAGATCTTTATCCCCACGTCCTGAGAGATTGATGAGTATTAAGCTGTCAGTAGACATTTGAGGAGCTAATCTAGCGGCGTAGGCAACAGCATGTGCAGACTCTAGAGCAGGGATGATGCCTTCTGTACGAGAAAGAAGCTTGAATGCCTCAAGAGCTTCATCGTCATTGACGCTAGTATACTCTGCACGGCCTATATCCTTGAGATATGAGTGTTCCGGGCCAACTCCGGGGTAATCAAGCCCTGCACTGATACTATGCGTACCCATGATTTGGCCGTTCTCATCTTGCAGGAGATACATTGCAGCTCCGTGAAGGACACCGTAGCTACCTGCTACGAGGGTAGCTGCATGCTTACCAGAGCTTATGCCTAGACCGCCTGCCTCAACTCCAACTAGCTTTACATCTTTGTCCTCAATGAACGGATAGAATATGCCCATTGAGTTGCTACCTCCCCCCACGCAGGCGACTATAGTATCTGGCAAACGTCCCACCTTAGATAGAAACTGCTCCCTTGACTCTTTTCCGATCACTGATTGAAAATCCCGCACTATCATAGGGTAAGGATGTGGGCCTACAACTGATCCTATAAGATAGAAGGTATCTCTAACGTTAGTAACCCAATCCCTTATCGCCTCGTTGATAGCATCCTTGAGAGTTCTGGTACCAGATTCGACGGGCACTACGGTGGCGCCCAAGAGCTCCATTCTATATACATTCAGCTTTTGCCTTTCAACATCCTCGGACCCCATATAGACTACACAGTCTAGACCTAACATGGCGCAGACGGTAGCAGTAGCCACACCATGTTGACCAGCCCCTGTTTCGGCTATTATCCTTCTCTTACCCATCTTGCGAGCAAGTAGAGCCTGTCCCAGAGCGTTGTTTATCTTGTGAGCACCTGTATGTGCCAGATCCTCCCTCTTGAGATATATTTGGGCGCCGCCCAGGATCTCAGACAGCCTCTTAGCATGATATAAGGGAGTAGGTCTACCTACATAATCCTTCAGAAGATGGTTAAGCTCTTGCTGGAATTCGGGATCATCTTTGATAGAAGCGTAAGCCTCTTCTAGCTCATTCAATGCAGGCACCAAAGTCTCAGGAACGTATCTGCCACCATACCTACCAAACTTACCTTTATTATCGGGATAGTGGCTACCTATAGTAGAAAAAGAACTTGTATTCTCAGTCATACTTCTACACCCTTTACAGCCTCTATAAAAGCTTTCATTTTGATAGGATCTTTGACACCATCGGTCTCTATCCCGCTACTTACATCTACAGCCTTAGGGCGCACCATTCTTATAGCTTCCTGCACATTAGCCGGACTTAAACCTCCTGCTAACATGACAGGATAGAAAGCAGCTATCTCCCGAGCTATGGACCAGTCAAATACTCTCCCTGTGCCTCCCATCTTGTTCTTATAGTACGTATCCAGAAGGATCATCTCACACAAAGATTTATAGATCTCAACACGAGATCTAGTGGTATAAGCATCTATGACGTGAATAGCCTTGATCACTGGTTTCCGGATGTAGGAGATAATTTCTGGTTTTTCATCTCCTGAAAGCTGTACTAGATCTAAACCCACGAGATCTGCAACTTTGTTAAGCCTTTCTGGAGTTTCATTAACGAAAACCCCAACCAGTTTGATATGACCTCTTAGTTGATCAGCTATACGCGCGGCATCTTCAGGAGTTACATACCTGGTAGACTCCTTATAAAATACGAATCCTAAGTAGTCGGCACCAAGCTCCGAAGCTAGACGTGCATGTTCAAGCGTCTTAATGCCACAAAACTTAATCTCGACGCTCACCCTTCAGCTCCTCTATCTTCTTAGCAGGATCACCTGACACAACGAGGGCTTCACCTACTAGCACAGCATTAGCCCCGACTGCCTGTACGCTTTCCACGTCAGTCCTACTAAAAATGCCGCTTTCTGAGATCACCAGTACCTCTGAATCAGCACGATCGCGAATATATGGAGCCAATCGCTGAGTAACTTCAATTGTGGTATGGAAGCTTTCCAGGTCTCTGTTATTTATGCCGATTAGACGAGCCCCTGACGCCAAAGCCAGGTCCACATCTTCTTCATCATGAACTTCTACAAGAGCATCCATACCAAGCTCAGAGGCAGTATTTATGAGAGCGGTAAGTTTCTCCCCAGTCAGCGACCTAACTATAAGTAGTATGGCATCCGCACCATTAGCCCTACTCTCAATTACCTGGTACTCGTCAAGGATAAAGTCCTTGCGCAGCACCGGGATGCTAACCTGAGAGCTCACACTTTGGAGATCATCAATCGATCCTCCAAAGTATTTCTCATCAGTCAGTACACTTATAGCTGACGCCCCTGCCTTCTGATAAACATGTGCTATCGAGACTGGATCAAGACTTGTGTTCAGATCCCCTTTCGAGGGAGAGCGACGCTTGACCTCCGCAATAATACCCACTGTGTTTACCGTACTTAGAGATTTGTATAAGGACCTTGGTGGGCTGACCTTGTCAAGCTTACTTATAAGGACATGTTCGGGATTAGTACTCCGTCTTTCCCTGATCTCCTCAAGCTTGTTATCTATGATCTTGCTTAAGAAATTCTTGCTCGTAGTCAACTGTACTACTCCAAACCCACAGCTTTCTTGACCGCATTTAGAACCACTGCGGATGTCTCACGTGCACGTTCAGCACCCTGGGCCAGAATGTTCTCTAGATAAGATGGGTCCTGTCTGATATCCCTATATTTCTCCTGGAGAGGGGTGAGGTACTCGACTAACCGTTCAGCAAGCTCCCTCTTAAGATCGGCATATCCTTTTCCATCGAAGTGAGCCTCTATATCCTCCTCGGATTGACCGGTGATAGCCTGATAAATAGTTAGAAGGTTGTACAAACCAGGTCTTTCTGGATCAAACTTTATATCTCTACCAGGATCGGTCACCGCTCGAGCAATCTTCTTTCTGATATCATCAGGGCTATCCAAAAGTCTGATAGCATGATATCTACTCTTCTCACTCTTGCTCATCTTCTTGGTAGGATCATCCAGTCCCATCACGCGAGCACCATATTTAGGTATATATGGTTCAGGTATGGCCAATGTATCACCAAACAGTCTGTTGAACCTCTCAGCCAGATCTCTTGCAAGCTCGAGATGCTGTTTTTGATCCTCTCCTACAGGCACATAGAGAGGCACTGGAGGTATGTTTCCATATAGCAAGATATCTGCAGCCTGAAGCACAGGGTAATCAAAAAGCCCCACACTGGATCTCTCTCTATCGCCCTTCGATTTCTCTTTGAACTGGGTCATACGTTCCAGCCAGCCCATTGGGGCTATACAGTTTAGTATCCAGCAGAGCTCAGCATGAGCTGGGACATGTGACTGCACGAATATAGTCGATACATTTGGGTCCACCCCGCAGGCAATATATAGAGCTGCTACTTCTCTTGTCTTTTCGTAAAGCTCTTTAGGATCCTGTGGGGTAGTGATAGCATGCATATTCACTATGCAGAAGAAGGAGTCATGTTCGTGTTGCATAGCAACCCAGTTCTTGATGGCGCCTATATAATTACCTATGTGTAGGTCCCCGGTAGGCATGATTCCAGATAAAACCCGAGACTTGGGTGCCTGGGATATATCGACTGGAACCTTTTCAAGCTCAGAAACGCTCAATGTAACGACCTCCTAATTACCCTTATTTTCCTCTGCAAATCGCTGAGTAGCTCCTACAAAAGCATCAAGCTTCTCCATAGCAGCCCCTTCATCGATGACACGAGCTGCAACTTCTAAGCCTTCTTTCAAGTTTTCGGCTATATCCGCTGCTACTAAACCTGCGGCAGCATTTATCAAAACTACATCTCTAGCTGGGCCTGAGGCACCAGAGAGAACTTTCCTGGTAATATCAGCATTAGTTTCTTTATCTCCTCCGCGTAGGCTCTGAGTAGAGGAGGATCTGAATCCAAACTGCTCTGGGCAGATCTCGTATTTGCTTATCTTTCCCCCCTTAAGTTCGTATACCAGGCTGGGACCAGATAGCGTTATCTCGTCAAGGCCATCCTCTCCATGCACGACCAACGCGTGCACGGAACCCAGCTCACGCAATGCCTCTATCATCTTCGATGCTAAGACATTATCCGCTACCCCCAGTACTTGCCTTCTAGCTCCAGCAGGATTAGTAAGAGGACCTAGCACGTTGAATATAGTCCTTACCCTCATCTCCCTTCTTGGACCTGCTGCATACTTCATAGCTGGATGGAATAGAGGAGCAAACATAAAGCCTATACCAGTATCCTCTATAACCCTCTCCACGGCAGCAGGTCCAAGATCAATTCTTGCTCCTAAGGCCTCCAAAACATCAGCCGATCCACATCTGCTACTCATAGCCCTATTACCATGCTTTGCAACCTTGGCACCAGCTGCAGCTATAACGAAAGCAGCAGTAGTGCTTATATTGAAAGTATCAGCCTTATCTCCACCAGTCCCACAGGTATCTACGACTTCGCCTTTGACATTTACCCTTAGAGCCTTACGACGCATCACCGAGGCAAAACCTGCTATCTCATCTATAGTTTCGCCTTTCAAGTGCAAACCCATCATTATGGCACCGAACTGAGCGCCAGTAACTTGCCCCTCCATTATCAGGTCCATAACTGCTTCAGCCTGATCTCGAGTCAGAGATTTGCCTTGGCTAAGTAGGTGTATGGCATCATAAATTACTGACACATCTCTTTCCATAGGCTAGGCTCCTATTAGCTGTAATGACTCTTTAAGATCTACGTTAAGGAAGTTGGCAAGTATCTTGGACCCATATTCGGTCAACACACTCTCAGGGTGGAACTGTACACCCTCGATGGGCATGTTTTTATGTCTTAGTCCCATAACTAAGCCATTAGAGGTTTGAGCCACAACCTCTAACTCATCACTAATAGACGACTTATCTACTACCAAAGAATGATAACGCACTGCCTCAAAAGGAGAAGGTATGTTTCTGAATACTCCCTTCCCTGTGTGGTATATGAGACTAGTCTTGCCATGTAGAAGCTCGCCAGCATTTACTATCTTCCCACCGAACACCTGTCCAATGCACTGCATGCCCAGGCAAACTCCAAGTATCGGCAACTTGCCACCTAAACTCCTTATAACCTCGCATGATATACCTGCATCATCCGGAGTTCCCGGGCCTGGCGAGATAACAATACGATCAGGGGCCATATTTTGGATATCGTTTATAGTAAGCTCATCATTTCTATAAACCAAGACTTCCTGCCCAAGCTGCGAAAGCATCTGATACAAGTTATATGTAAAGCTGTCGTAGTTATCTATTAACAGCAGCATTAGCATTCTCCTTTGAGAAACTCTCACCCATACCAATCGCTCTCATCAAAGCCCTGGCCTTGTTTCGAGTTTCTTGGTACTCCCTAGTAGGCTCACTGTCAGCGACGATTCCAGCTCCCGCCTGGACATGTGCTAGCCCATCCTTCATCAGTATGGTTCGTATAGTTATCGCCATATCCAGGTTGCCGCCATAGCCGAAGTAACCTAAAGCGCCTGCATAAGGACCTCTCTGCTCTTTTTCTAGATCTGCTATGATCTGCATAGCTCTTATCTTTGGTGCACCAGAAACAGTTCCCGCAGGGAAGCAAGCTCTAAGAGCTTCCCACGAAGGATAATCATCCCTCAATCGACCGACCACATGAGACACTAAATGCATCACATGAGAATACCTCTCTATATCCATTAGCTGCGTAACTCGGACTGTACCAGGGATAGATACCCTTCCGATATCATTTCTTCCCAAATCGACTAGCATGATATGCTCTGCTCTTTCCTTGGGATCAGCTCGCAATTCCTCCTCTAAATACCGGTCTTCATCTTCATCTTTGCCCCTGGGTCTTGTACCCGCAATTGGATGCGTACTAACTTCGCCATCCTGCACGCGTACCAGCATCTCGGGACTAGCACCTACCAAAGAGATATCACCCATCTGAAGCAAGAACATATAAGGAGATGGATTAATGGCTCTTAGAGCTCTGTACACGTCCATAGGAGTAGCAGTGGTTTGCCTTGTCCACCTTTGGGATAGAACTACTTGGATGATGTCCCCTTGAGCTATGTAACGCTTAGCTTTCTCCACAGCATCACAAAATTCTTCAGGGGTCATATTTGATTGGATGTCTAAGTCCTCTGAAGGGACTTCTGCGTCGACTTGAGATAAGCGCTGAGGTAAAGAGAGCCTATCTATGAAGCTATCTATACGCTCAATAGCCCTTCCATATGAGCCAGATAAATCCTCATCTGCCAAGGTATTACTAAGAACAATAGCTCTGTGCCTTAGCCTATCAAATATAAGAATGGTATCAACAAACATCAATATCGCATCAGGAACATCTATAGCTCTTTCTCTAGCCAGCGGCAATCTCTCCCATAGAGAGGCACATTCATAACCTATATACCCAACAGCCCCACCAAGAAACCTCGGCAGATTTCTTGGTCTGCCCACTATTGGCCTGGACAGTCTCTGGCTAACGAGATCCAAGGGGTCATTCGTATTCAGTGGAATTAGATGCTCATCCTGCAAAATCACAGAACCATCTCTTGAAAAGATAGCTATAGCCTGCGGATCTGAACCTAGAAAGCTATAACGGGCCATCCTTTCACCACCCTCAACGCTTTCAAGCAAAAACCCGTAGTCAGAGGATAGTAACTTAGCATAAGCAGATAGAGGTGTTTCCAGATCCGCAAGGATCTCTTTATATACCGGAACTATTACTCCTGGCTTAGCTATCTTCTTGAAAGTTTCAAAGTCGGGTGCGTACACTGCCTGTTCTCCTAACTAAGGCTACTTAAAATTCAAAGCCCTCCGTCCCAGACAAGCTGGGGACGGAGGGCTTCCGCGGTGCCACCCCAATTAGGCCAAAGGCCTCACTCAGGAGGTACGGGAGACATAATCTCCGATACCTCTCTCCTTGTAACGGCGGAGACCCCGGCGAAGCCTACTTGCAGAAAGCTTTCGGTTCGCAGCTCCCAGGCCCATTCAGCATTCGCGCCGGCACCGGCTCACACCTATCCCGGCTCTCTGAGCCCCGCTTGAATGCCTACTATTCCTGTTCAAAGCCTTTCGAAATATTCTCTTTGTTGAGAGTATACAACTTGGACCAACGGACAATCAAGACCAACCATAGTAACAAAGGTCAGACTTGATTTCATCGAACATGATCATGCCAAACATTAGGTGGTAAAGAGTCCGGAGCCTCAGTAGGATCAAAAAACGCTCTCATAGTCCATTCAGGATTTTCATAACCGCTGGCTCTGGCTTCCTGCATTACTCTATCAGCCTGATTGATGGCCTCACGCGCGTTGGGACATACAGCTATTAATCTGAAGCGCTGAGCAGGCCGCATACGAACATATACAGCATAATATAATGGCCTTTCATACTCGACCCAGGGATGAGCTTCAAATACCCTGTCCCAAAGCACTTCTTCTATATACGGGGACAAAGCCTCCTGACGCCTTGCCATCTGAGGACTTTCTTTGAAGCGTTTTATAGTCTCCAGTGAATCAAAGTAGCCTACACCCCACATCTCGTTCGGGTCATCGGTGGGCAGCAATACATAAACTGTGGGCCCCCCCGGTTCATTTGGAGAAACCGGCAGAGCATTGCCTGGATCATGCCATGCCTTTAGAAACTCTTTCATCAGCCCCGGTTTTATGCGACGCGCGGTGATCCAGACGTACACTTCTCATCTCCTGATAAAAGTAATTGACAGAAATTATTGCTCGGAAGATTCTTTCGAAGTACCTTCTGGCAGCGACTCCTGTGAAGAACCTGCAGTCAATTGTCTCTTCAGCTCCTGTAGCTGCGCTTCTATCTGGCTGTCCCCTTCCAAGGCAGCGAACTGCTCATCTAGGGAGCTTGCCGATAGCTCGGCCTCAGCCTCAGCTCTAGCCTCCTCTAGCCTTATCCTCTCTTCCATACGTCCAAGCTCAGCAGCAGGATCCATCGTATTAAGCTGTGCACTTATAGTAGCGACCTTACGCTGAGTCTCAGCTCTCTTATGTCGTGCAATCAGGACTTCTCTGTTTCTTCTAGCATCCTCATACTTGCTTTCTAGAGCCTGAAGCTCATTCTTCAGCTTATCAACTATCTTTCTCTGGGCATCTAGCTGTTGCTCATAGACACTGGTGTTTTCCAAATAGTCGTTATATCTGCGGAGCGCCTCTCTAGCCAGATCGTCACGTCCTTTTTGAACTGCCAACTCTGCCTTCTGTCGCCACTCATTAGCCAACGACCTGTTTCTTTCCAGATTAGCCTCTATGATCTTCTCCTGAGCTATCATTTCCGCAACCTGGGCTCTAGCTTCAGCGATGGCACTGGCCATGTCGCGAATGATCTGATCTATCATAGCTTCAGGGTCTTCGGCCTTATCCAGCATAGCATTGATGTTAGCCCTAAGTATCGTACCTATACGCTCTATAATACTTGCCATCTTTCCCCTCCTTATCATCTCTCGATTCTATTCCTTTCTGTCTTCAGATCTTCTCTTCCAAACCGATATGTTTTCAGGATGCTCCCATCTTCCCAAGAATAGCTTGTTCTCATCCTGCCAGCTCTCAACCCAGATAAAGTCTTCGCTCGAATCATATCTTCTGTATGTAACAATTAGACCACCTCTTGAGCCACTAGCCCCAGCAACTTCAACAAGCGCCGTGCCATCGATCGCAGCCCGATAACTTTTACCATCACTAGTAAAAAAGTTCCCCTCTGGTATGACTGTGCTGGTGACTCTATGCATGGCACCTATACGGGTACCACCATCCGAGACATAAAGCCACATGTCATCCTTAGAAGACAGCATATATGTCCACCAAATCTTATCTCTATCTCTCCATTCAAGCCTAGCGCTGATAAGATAGTCTTTTTCCTCATAGGTAACCGCATCCCCTGGTGACAAGCTAGTAAAATCGGATAGATTAGTTGTCCCCACATGGGTAACATCGCTTAGAAGCTCAGCTACAGTAGGCAAAGCTCTAGACTGAGTGCCAGCAACAAGCGCATATCTTCGATTTATAGCGTCCTCAAGATTATCAGTTATAGAGGCAAGCTGGGATATAGAGCTACTACGAGAAGATTGATTGGATAAATCTCCAGTGAGCTTGGATACAGAATCTTCCAATTTTTCAACCAGACCTTGCAAGGCGCTATCCACGCTTTGCACAGCTACATCACTACCTGGTGAGCCAAGTAGTGATTCAGGGCTAGCCAATCGGTCATATGCAGACCTCTGTAACACGCGAGATATACCTTCAAGCCTCACTATGATATCTTCCATCATGAGGCGAGTAGTGGGATCTAAAGTGGATTCCTCCAATTGGAGAATTTTCTTGATTCTATCACGTTGCAATTCTATGATCTCAGCTATCTGCGCTCTAGAAAGAGTTTCTACCTCCAAAGCCTTCTGCTTAGACACAATAAATCGCTCACGCTCCTTTTCCTTGGAGCCCTGTATAAAAAGATAAGCACCACCAAAGATCAGTGGAAGTGCCAAGATAACTACGATAGATAAGCCTAATATCTTCCCTCCCGTAGTGCCAGCTGAGGTTAGAGTCCAGGCAAGACAAAGGAAACCCAGAGCTATCCCAGCAGCGGATATCAGAGCACCCCAAAACCTACCTTGAGGGATCATCCTCGTTTCTCCAAAAGATCCTTGTTACTAACTGAAACCAGCTCCGCCTCCTCCACTACCTCCTCCAAATCCACCAGCTCCACCACCTCCCCAATGGGAGCTACCGAAAGCATCAGAAGCCATATCCAGTAAGTCTGCAAACCCCCCACTAGAACGGTCGAGTACACCACGACCGTCACCCATATTAGTTAGACCTGTATTATCATGCAGACCTTCCTCTGAGTCAACACCTCCTGAAGAACCACCAGGATGACCCGAGCCTGAGACACCGCCAAATGGAGGAAAGATTATTATAGGTCCTGGACCAGCCCATGGCGAGCCGCCATAGCCGCTACGATTTAATCCTTCCCATCCATAGCTGCCTCTATACCACGTTGGAGCTGGTACACCAACAGACGAAAACTTCTTGATCCAAGAGTTACTAAGTCCAAATACTGTTGCATAAGAAAGGTATTTCTCAAAGAGTTCGCGCTGCTTTGCGAGGTTCTCAATCAACTCCATTCTGGCCAGATAGTTTCTAAAAGCCAGCCATTTCTTTGCTTCTATAGCTCCTTTTACTGTACGCACTGGCATGACCTCAGATAGGGCAACTAGAGCCATACCCAGAACTGCAAGAATAACGAAGGGGAGAGCGCCAAGGAACCAGGAGACGTAAGTGTTGAACAAGATGGAAACCACTATCGCTCCTAGAACACCTAGAATAACTACAATCCACCCAATGCGTCGGTAAGTCCTGCGCACGGACTCTGGGTTAGCCTTGAACAAGCCAAGTTCAACTACTTCCTCGTAAAGGTTAGAGGTGAATACTTGCATGCTCGCGGTAAATATCTGCTTAGCTTCAGATAGGTATATCTCCTTTCTATCTCCATTGTTGAAGAACATCCACAGCAGAGCGCGTTCGTGGGGAAACAGAGAAGAGTCCTTTACATCTCCAAGCAAAGTTATTCTGTAGTCCCTATTACTGCCAAGCAGATCGTTTCTTTCCACAGGTTCGAGAGAAATTATCCCCTTTTCCGCAAGCGATACGATCGTACTCACCACATCCTCAGATCCTGCTTTCCCATCTATCAGGACGCCCACCAGCGGAGCTGGAAGATCACTAGGAGGCTCCTTCAACATACTCGGACCAGGACCTACATCAGGGTCTTTACCTTTCGTATACCAAAGCAGGACTAAAAAGACGGTACCTAGTGAGGCCAACAAGACTGCCACGAACAAAGATATGAAGTTAGCTATGGGCCTTATGTTCTCAGCAATATAATCAGCCCTATCAGCAGTAGCCTGCCAGCTGGGAGGTGGGCCCTCGACAATACCAGCAGGAAATTCAGCTCTAACCTCAAATCCATCATAAGCAGGAATATCGCGAACAGTAAACACAGCAGTGTTATCTGTAAATCTAGCTGTTCCCCCTAACCTCTCAGGATAAGAAGCCAGGGTTATCTTGGAAGGATCTATGGGTTCAGGGAAGATTATTCGCACAGTGCTGCTTTGCACAGGGAAAGCCCTGTCCGGAGGCACCGCTTGCCATCTTAATTGTTGAGAGTTGGAGTAAAGCCTTACCACACCGACAGCGGTGTAGCTTATTCTAAATGTCCGCACATCACCCGCACCTGCAGTGTTGAAGCTCCAAGTTATAACAATATCATCTCCTCTTCGGTCGGCATTAAAGCTTAAAGGAATAGTCTGACCCCCTGAGTCCAATTGTTCTACTGATACATCCTTGATCTCATCTATGCGATCTAGCGGTATCGTTCTGCTCCCGCTGCGCCATGTACCAGATAGGAACTTAACTTGTTCGATCTCAGTTACCCTTACCTCATTAGACCTAGAGATACTGAGAGTAGAGTCGAATCTCTCCCAGATAAGGGACTTATCTTGAGCATAGGTAGAGGATGACAAGATAAAGGTGGGCACTATGGTAATAACGAAAGTAAGTAATAGGAAAAGAGTAACTCGACGTGGAATATGATTTCTCATTTGTCTACCCTATAAATGACTCTAAACGAAACTGATATGGCACATACTAGCAGAAGCACAACTATGCACTTAGCTATCAAATTCTTCCTTTCTACAAGGGTCGCAAACAAAGGTCGAGCGAAATCCAACCTAACAGCCAACCGATACCATATTGGTTGCCTACTGACAGTGTTCATTATCTAAGACCCCAGCATCTCACTAGATAACAACTCAGAACAGCAGAGAGAGGTTTCAATGGCTTTCGTGTTCGCTAGGAGAACTAGCAAATACAATAGATGGTAGGTCGATGTGGATACCCCTGGAATCAATACCTATAACATTATTTAGATCGAGTTCGAATTCATTGCTTTGTGTACGTACCACAAACTTATTCTGGTATTTGGATTCGACAACACCTATGTTTCTGGAGTCCGAAGACCATACCGGACTACCTATCTCTATCTGAGATGATCGAAACAGTTCTTGCCCAGATTCAAAATTCCACTCTATGGGATGCACGTTCTCAGCGCCCATGGATTTCAATAAGGCTACTAGCTGTTC
Organism: Thermobaculum sp. T2p; assembly: GCF_059335935.1. NCBI lineage: Bacteria > Bacillati > Chloroflexota > Chloroflexia > Thermobaculales (SeqCode) > Thermobaculaceae (SeqCode) > Thermobaculum (SeqCode) > Thermobaculum sp. T2p. The sequence continues at coordinate 66,207 of NZ_JANZYQ010000025.1, read as the reverse complement.
AGATGGAACCGAAGAAGACTTGACGGTGATCAAGGACTCCCTAATTTCATCATAAGAACTGCTTCTAGATCTGCTGTATATGAAGGCCATAGCAGATAGCAAACCAAACAATGCAGCCCCAAGGAAGGCTCCTGAAATGACCGCACCCCAAGCATGAGATGCGGCAAAACGGCCTATACCATGAAGATCAAATACTCCAAGAGAAAGAATCCATCCTATCAACCCACCTAATATTGCACCGCTCAACATCCCTGTGAAGAGCTCCTCAGGCAGTCCTTCACTATCCTGCGATAAGGAAACGATCCTGGAGGATTGATGGATAACGGCGATATCTGAGGGCTCAACACCCATCTCCCTAAGCTTATCGATAGCTCGAGTACAATCTTCTTCTCTCAGAAATACTGCCAAAACGGCTTGAGGCATAATAATGCTCCGAAGAGGGCTAGGACTCTTTCCTAGGATTTAAAGTATTAGCCTCCAGATCCTTTTGAACCTCAGCCGGTTCATGCTTGGAGTCAGCCCAGTGGTATAGATAGGTAGATACATAATCAGCAGGGACATCGCCCCAGCCCGTCAGCAATTTCTTCTCAGCTTCCGAGTTAAGCATGACACCATTAGAGCCTATATGTTCGACAGCTTCTACAGGAATAGGAACTGAATGCTCAGATAAGCGGAGCCAAGCTCGCCTCTTATCAGGAGAGACTAATATCTCCTCAATGGTCCCAAGAAGTTGAGGACCATTTGAGGACAACACAAGCATACCAACCCTAATAGTATCTAGTCTGGGTCTACTATGAGCCACCTAAACCCTCCATAATCAGGATTTTGAAACAGAAATATGGCATATTTCTTGCTTCTCTCTTACCGTGGCTAAGCCTTAGAAGTAACCTAAGATTGATAGTATCATAATTGCGGCGACTTTACACAGGCTAGAGTAAATAGCAAAAGAGTAGAGGTCTATAAGGAGGGAAAAGTGAGCAAGCTAATAACTGCAACCAAGTGGTTTGTATATGGACTGACCTTTGGCATTCTATTTGCACCACGTAGTGGTAGGGAGACAAGAGCTCAAATAGTGCGGTGGTTTACGAGCTACGTTTCCGACGTGCTTGACGCAAGCAGCCAAACAATAGATAGAACAGCAAGTCGCACACAGGAGGCCGTAGAGCAGGTTCAGAGAGCTGCTGAAAGAGCAGGAGAAAAAGCTGAATCAGTACAGTCGTCAGCTAGCGAAAATATATCTCACACTTCAGAGCAGATGAAACATTCAGAGTCGGACACCCACTAGAATACAAATTCGGCAACTAGAGCGATTCTTACTAGTGATGCTGCTGGAAAGCGTTTATATTATCCAGCAGCATATTTGTATAATCCCAACTATGTTATGGAGAAGATATGATCCCAATCTCTGATGTCAACTATAGAGCTAGATTTCCGTTTGTTAACCTGACGCTAATTGCTATAAACATACTGGTTTACTTATATGAAGTCAGCTTAGGGGGCATTAATCTAACTGCAAATACAGCATCTATAGAGGCTTTTTTTACTAGATGGGCAGTTATTCCCGTAGAGTATACCCTTGGAAGAGATATAGGTGCTCCATCGCCACACCCTGTATTCATTACCCTCTTTACTGCTATGTTCATGCACGCAGGTTTGCTTCATATAGCAGGCAATATGCTTTATCTATGGGTGTTCGGGGATAACGTCGAAGCTAATATGGGCCACTTGAAGTATCTTATCTTCTACCTTGCATGTGGCATAATAGCTGGCATTACACATATCCTCTTCAATCGACTGTCCCCTATACCAAGCGTAGGAGCAAGCGGTGCTATAGCTGGAGTACTTGCTGCCTATTTAGTGCTGTTTCCACGAGCCAATATAAGAACACTAGTAATATTTTTCTACTTTATCACCACCACCTATATACCAGCCCTGATACTTATAGGAATCTGGATACTGCTACAAGTATTCCAAGGCATAGCTGATCTTGGTGCACCCACTGCCCAGACAGGCGGAGTAGCAGTATGGGCACATATAGGAGGGTTCGTAGCTGGTTTGATATTGGTCTTCCTCTTTAGAGGAAGAGAAGTCAAGGTAAAGCCAAGAGGCTATTACGACCCAAGGCTATAATTATCTGGATAGGAGATAATTCACCAAGTAGGATATTATTTTCTGAGCTACATCCTCCTTAGGTGATTTGGGAAGTTCAAGGTAGTCATTATTTTTAGAAATAATGACTACCTTTGCATATTCAGAGCCGATCGTCTCAACAGCATCATTTGCGATAATAACATCCAAGTTCTTCTTGGTTAGCTTGGACTTGGCGTTTTGTAATAAATTCTCCGTCTCAGCTGCAAATCCCACCTTAGCGATTGGTACCTCACTAATCGAAGCCAGTATGTCTTGAGTCTCAATTAGCCTGACTACGATCTCCTCGCCGGTCTTCTTTATCTTGGAGGAACTGGTCTGTGCAGGGGTGTAGTCGGCAACTGCAGCAGCCATGATGAGCATGTCTGCATTGGAGACAGCAGAACTTACTGCTTCTAACATCTCAGCCGACGTCTCAACTCTTATTACTTCTGCTCCCCAAGGTAATGATTCCTGCACCGAATTCGTGATAATAAGAGTTACATCAGCCCCCACATCGATTGCTGCTTGGGATAGAGCCAATCCCATCTTACCTGAGGATCTGTTACCTATATATCTGACTGGATCAAGAGGCTCTCTGGTACCTCCAGCTGTAATTACTAGTTTTCTACCTCGTAGAGGGCCTTTTCGTCCTAGATGCCATCTAATAGCACCCAATATATCTTCTGGGTCAGGAAGTCTCCCATACCCGACATCACCTGATGCCAGATCACCGTAGCCAGGTTGCATTACCGTCACACCACGCTCCATCAGCTTGCCAACGTGGGACTGAACTACACTGCTCTTCCACATCTGATCGTTCATAGCAGGAACAACAATGATAGGTGCCTTACAGGCGAGAGCAGTCAAACTAACAATATCTGATGCGAGCCCTAAAGCTATTTTTGCCATAGTGTTAGCAGTAGCAGGGGCGATCACCATCAGGTCAGCATTACGAGACAGTTCAACATGTATCTCGGGGTGGTCAGGAGATGCTTCCCAAGCCGAGGTATATACTCGATTCTTGCTTAATGCTTGAAAGGTGAGTGGAGTAACAAATCTCGTAGCAGATCGGGTCATTATCACGTGTACATCTGCACCTAGCAAAGCAAGGTCGCGCACCACTTGGACGACTTTATAAGCGGCGATACTTCCACTGACACCAAATATTACCTTCTTACCTTGAAATCTACTCATCTAAAGACTCTTCTGGCTTGGGAGTGTTGAGGTAATACATGAACCTAATTCCATCGATGGTGAGATCCGGATCTATGTAATCAAAGATCTTGGTAGCTTGCGAGACAACACTCACAAGCCCCCCGGTACCTATCACTTTACATGGGCCCACCTGCTCACGAATCGCTGCTACGAGGCCGTTTACCATAGCTGCATATCCCAGAACAATACCGGATTGCATGGCCTCAACAGTATTCTTCCCAATAGGTTTAGGCGGTGGCACTAGCTCTACTTCATGCAGCTTAGCAGTAAACCTTCTTAGAGCTTCAGCGGATATCACTATTCCCGGCGCTATAGCACCACCTACGTAATTTCCTTCGTTCGATATCACATCAAAGGTAGTTGCTGTACCAAAATCAACAACAATCGCTGGTCCACCATATTTCTCTCTGGTAGCTAAGGCATTGACCACGCGATCAGCACCAACTTCCTTAGGATTATCGGTAAGGATTTGGATGCCTGTACGTACACCGGGAGCTACCACAAAAGGATCTAAGTGAAAATGACAAACAGCCATATTTCTTAGTTCGGTAGTAACGCTTGGCACCACGCTGCTGATACCTATATGATCAATGTGACCAGTAGTTAAATTTGCAAGATGAAGCAGTTCGCTTATAACCGCTACCCATTCATCTGCAGTACGCGTACTACTGGTACTAATACGCCAACGAGCAATCCACCTAGAGTGGTCATGTACTCCTATAGCTACGTTCGTATTGCCCACATCAATGGCCATGAACATAATTTACCGCCTATCGAGATCTATTACTTCTTCTTCGAATCCTAGAACTATATTATCTATCAATCGCGCCCGTCCTATACGTGCGGCAAGCGAGACCAAAGCCTTATTACCGACTAAGGAATCGAGCTCTTCAAGTGTATAAGGATCAGCAATGCTGATGTACTCTAGGTTTATCAAAGGCTGCTGTGATAGGAATTCGCGAGCAGCATTCTTTAGATTGTTACAAGAAGTTTCACCCGCCCTCCATCGATCTCTTACTAGCATCAAAGCTTGATACAAGGTAGGAGCAACTAATCTCTCTTCAGGCGTCAAGTATACATTTCTGGAGGACATAGCAAGGCCATCATCTTCCCGCACTGTAGGGCAAGGAACTAACTTGACAGGGATATGAAGCTCTGTCAAGACACGATGCAATACAACTATTTGCTGAGCATCTTTCTGTCCAAAAAAGGACATATCTGGCTGTATTATGTTGAACAGCTTGCATACAATTGTGGCTACGCCCCTGAAGTGTCCTGGTCTTCTTGCCCCCTCGAGCTTATCAGCTATCGGTCCTGGGTCGACTATGACGTCCGTTCCTAGTGGGTACATTTCTTGTACGCTCGGGGAGAATACAGCATCAACACCCTCCGAAGATAAGATATGAAGATCTCTTTCTATATCTCGAGGATAACTATCATAATCCTCGCTAGGACCGAACTGAGTTGGATTAACAAAAATACTAACTATTGTGTGATCACAAAGCTGTTTGGACCTTCTTACTAACGAAACATGACCCTGGTGCAGATAACCCATAGTGGGGACAAAACCAACCGTGCCAGTGAGGCGCTTTCTAAAAGATCGAATGTCATCTACTGTTGCAAAGACTCTCATAATCCCAACAAACTATCAAGCTGATCTACTGGTATATGTTTACCTTCGTCTTCTTTAATATGCTTCAAAAGTAATAGCCCAAGCGATTTGTAGGCCGTGAGGGTGTTGTATAGTTCAGCGTTCTCCAAGTACTGCACATGCTTATATAGAGTCATAATGTCCCCTCTTGATAGTGGACCTGTGACGGCGTTCTCCAGCCCCAGCTCTGATGCATTCTGCAGAGCACCAATAGCAAGCGAGATAACCGCTCCATAAGCCTGATCCTGTGGTATACCTGCCTTCTCAAGTAAGTACCTAGATTCTAGCAATAAAGCAATCAGATAGTTAGATGCCATAACAGCCGAGATATGATATGGAAATCTATTCACGCTACGGAGGTCAAAGAAATCGCGAGCTATGCTCCTAACAATATCTGCCAGGAGCTTAAAGACAGGCCCCGGACCATCGATACCTACAAAGGATTCAGATAACAACTTCCAGGAGTCCTTAGAGGCTAAGGTCTGATAAGGATGAAATATACCGATCAATCCTCCAGACGCACTCACAGGTTCAAGAACATCGATTCCAAGGGTACCGCTAGTATGAACTATGAATTTACCCTCAAGAGAGCTTGGGCACCTGACTAATTGATAGACAACTTGTTGTATAAACCTATCTGGAACACATATGAAAACAACATCCGCATGTAGGAGAACGTCATAAGTAGTAAGGCATAAATTCGCTGACACACTTTTACATAGGTCAACAGCCCTATTCCAAGATCGGCTATAAATAGCACTAACCTGCCACCCAGACCTATAAAGTGCCATGGCCAAGGCTGAGGCAGCTTTACCTGCCCCAATGAAGCCTATCCTTAACTGTGAGTAGTGCACCTCGAGAGTCAATTTTCTGTGGATATTCTAGCTTAGAAGTTACCTAAGAATAGGGGTATCATGTAGGGAGAGTAACATAAATCGATGAAAGGGGAAAGCATGTCAAGCAAGTGGAAGAGCTTTCTTATAGGTGTTACCACCACGTTATTAGTCCTACTTATATTCTTTATGGGCATATTTACGGGCTATGTTTACTCAGAAAGAGGCGGTAACCTTACCAATATTGCCTCATTATTTACAGACAATAAGTCACAGGATCAGTCGACCGACCAGGTTTGGAAAGTACTGCAAGAGACCTACCAACTGATAAACCAGGAATACTATGGCAGACCTGTAGACGGCAAGAAGCTACTTTATGGAGCAGCCGAGGGAATGGTAGGTACCCTCGGCGATCCTTACAGCACCTTCTTGCCGCCACAACAAGCTGAATATCTTCAACAGGAGATGAGTGGAAAGTTTGAAGGCATTGGAGTCTATGTGGAATTCAAAAACAAGCAGCCAGTAATAGTTGCTCCAATCGATGACTCACCCGCCGAAAAAGCCGGACTACAAAGAGGTGATATCATCGTAGCAGTCAACGGTGAAGATGTCTCGAAGATGGATAGCAATGAAGTAATAAGCAAGATTAGAGGACCTAAGGGAACACCAGTAACTCTCACAATCAAGAGGGGAAATAAGACTTTTGATGTAAAAATTTATAGGGCAGATATCAAAGTTCCACAAGTTAGCTATCAACTAGTGAACGGAAATATCGGTTACATTAGAGTAACTATATTTGGTGACAATACTACTTCAGAGTTGGACAAGGCTATAAGTCAAGCCAAAAAGGACAAGGTCAAAGGCATAATCTTGGACCTGAGAGATAACGGTGGTGGATGGGTACAAGCTGCTAGAGAGATGCTAGGCAGATTCCTCGACGGTGGGGTGGCTATGTATGAAGATACCACCAAGGGACCAGGGGGAGAGCATCCCTTAAACGTTATCACTGGCAAAGTAAATATGTATGATCTTCCTATGGTCGTACTTGTAAACAAGGGCACTGCGAGTGCTAGCGAGATAGTATCAGGTGCCCTGCAGGCAAGAGGTAGGGCTAAGCTTGTGGGAGAGACAACCTTTGGCAAAGGATCAGAGCAGCGAGTTCACACTATGGCAGATGGCTCGAGCGTGCATATTACTGTAGCCCATTGGCTTACACCCGATAAGAAGGATATAAACGGCAAGGGTTTGACTCCAGATTATGTAGTAAAGAGTACAGAACAAGATAACGGCACAAATGGCCCACAATTTGAGAAGGCAGTGGAGGTACTCAAGCAAGAGATAGCAAACCAAGGATTTAAGGTCTCTTATAAGGTTAGTGCCCTGGTACCCTAAACATCACTATAATAGGCAGTCAAAGAAAATCACTTGGAGGACCTATGCAAGACATAGGGGAAGCTCTTCGAGATGCTCGGCTTTCCAAAGGGCTGACATACGAATATATCTCGCAAATTATAAAGATTCGCCCCGAATTCCTTAGGGCCATGGAGGAAAATAGGTTCGATCTTTTGCCTGGAGCATTCTACGCTAAGAACTTCCTGCGTAGATATGCGGACTTTCTCGGCTTGGATTCTGACAAGTTAGTAGAATCTTTCAACGAGTTAGAAGCTGCTCATGAGCGACAGATATCAGCAGCTGTAAATACCGTAAGCAAAGGCCATATTAGTCCAAGTTTTGGAGCTATAGCTATCGCGGCTACACTAATTGCCGCCATAGCCGTGCTCGCATATGGGGTAGTAGTCAGTCCCAGAAACAAGCATGTTGCAGAGGTCATACCCACACCTAGTGTATTTCCAACCATTCCACCAACTACCCCGACTCCGACCATATCAAGAATAATCAACGTACCTACACCAACTCCCATTAGGCAATCTAAGCCTATCCCTACGGTCCAGCTCAGCCCAACACCAACTTCAACACCTAATAACAACCAGAAAACAGCAGAGAATAACGAGAAGAGCAAGCAGAGCGCATATAACAAAAGAAAGATAGATAAAAGTAAAAGTCAGCGTTCTCAAAAGACAAGCAAAGAATCGAGAAAAAAGGTCGCAGGAAACGTGATAGCACACCTTGAGGCTTTAGCTACTGGTAACGTCGTGGTTAGGTCAGATGGAGATGTGGTCTTCTCGGGGGTGATGAAACAGGGGCAGGAGAAAGACTTTGGAGCTTATAACCAGCTGTATATATACTCTAATAATGCTCAGCACCTATTAGTGTCCATAAACGGCTGCGCTGCCAAGACTCTGGATCAGTATGGGTGTCCAGGTTGTGTTATTGCCTATTACTACTTTCCAAGCAATTACTATAGATGCTCGTGATAGTTCAAAGGGTTCGATTAGCCGACGCCATTAGTATAGCTAGAATTCTAGCAGTTCCTATAATATTGGGACTCGTACTATGGCACCCTCCTTCTCTTTTTGTTCCAGCAGCTGCGATATTCCTTATAGCGGCCATCTCTGATTTACTAGATGGCTACATTGCACGTAGGTCAGGTAAAGCTAGCACCTTGGGCATATATCTCGACTTGGTGGCCGACAAGATACTCACCTCGTGTGTACTTTTAGTCTTTGTGGATTTAGGAATACTCCCCACATGGCCCGCAGCCCTCATTATAACTAGAGAGTTTATAGTATCCGGGCTGAGAACGGTAGCTGCAGCAGAAGGTTTGATAATACCTGCTGCAGCTTGGGGAAAACACAAGACGCTCGTCACAAATGTGGCTATATTCATGCTTTTCATAGGTTTTGCTGGAAGTCAACTACCTGCGAATATTTCCATATCGAGTGTAACGCCGATGCAAATACTCGCCTATTTCATAACGTACATAGCGGTTGTTCTTACCATCACAAGCGGCTTAAGGTATGTGTATAATGCCAGATACGTTCTCTTTCAAATGATGAAACACTAGACTTATTGGTCAAGTCACAAATAGAGATGAGTATAGTAAGACTAAACACCATAGCTTTCATATGCTTGATCCTACTTTGTATGGCTTGTGGTGCCAGCAAAACAGGATACAACGCCACACAGACAACCAGTTGGAGAACGGCCCAGATCTCTCCGTCAAACACGCCTCTTCCTACCATAACCACCGAAATTATCCCAACGATACCAGCTGAGGTCACCCCTTCCGCTCAGCGGCTGGCAGCAGCTACAGCAGTCGATTATCTTAGCCGAAGGCTTAACACCGACCCAAGACTAATCAGAGTAATTCAGGTTACACCTAATGAATGGCCAGATACTTCCTTGGGTTGCGCAGAAAAGGGCAGGGCCTACAGCCAAGTTATGACTCCTGGGTATATAATCTTGCTCGAATATGATAACCAAAAATTTGAGGTCCATACGGACAGGAGAGGAAATGCCATAATGTGCGATAACAACGAACAAGGTCAAGATGATATTTCATCAGCTATTGAAGAAAGAGCCGTTATAGCAGCTAAAAGAGAGCTAGCTAGCAAAAAGGGGCTGCGGCTAGGGGAAATAGAGTTAGTAAGTATCGTGCCTGAAAACTGGAGCGACAGCTCCCTCGGATGCCCAGAACCTGGCATGATGTATATGCAAGTCATCACACCTGGATTCAGAGTCAGGTTGAAAGCTGAGGGGGAAATATATGAAGTCCATACCGATAGGGGTGGCAGGGCTGTGTTATGCTAGTCGTAGTCACCGGGCATAATACAATTCTGTATATGATTTGAGCCTATTACTCTCCCACCACGAGAGATCGTAACAGTCACAGCATCAAACCTCACGGGTGGATCCTTTTCCCCGTCATAACATTCGAAAATCCATATCTTAGCTAGGACAAGTAATCGCCTGGCCTTATGTACATCGATAGATTCCTCAGGGGTGCCCAAACTTAGGCTGGAGCGAGTCTTAACCTCGACAAATACGATTTCATCTTTGTCTTGAAAAATGATATCTATCTCGCCTTGCCGACATCGCCAATTTCGCGCAATGAGCTTATATCCTTTTGATAGCAAAAAATTACAGGCATAATCTTCGCCAATACGCCCAAGAGATCTACTCATGTCCTGCACCTAGCACAGCGCTTATAGGAGCGAATGAGCGTCTATGTTGAGGGGTGACACCATAGATAGCTATCTCAGCCTGATGCTCGCGTGTGCCATAACCCTTATGTTTATGAAAGCTGAAACCTGGAACGTATTCTGTAAGAGCTGCCATGTACCGATCTCTCGAAACCTTAGCTACCACAGAAGCAGCAGCTATAGATAGACAGAGAGCATCACCATCAACTATCGATACCTGATTAATGAAACAAGCTCTAATCTTGAACGCATCAATTAGAAGTACGTCCGGTAAATCGACGTCTCGTAGGGCACGAAGCCACGCCAACTCAGTAGCCCTAGCTATACCCAAAGTATCAATTTCATCAGGAGTACTTGCACCAATGCCGATATATAATGCTGTTGCTCTTATGGCTTCGTATGCTAACTCTCTTGCGTTGGGTGATAGCACTTTAGAGTCCCTGACGACCTGAGCAAGGGACCCTAAAGTGCTGAGGTCAGGAGGAAGCACCACTGCAGCCCCAAATACCGGGCCAGCCCAAGCGCCTCGACCGGCCTCATCCAGTCCAGCTACATAAGCATACCCTTGGCGCCACAGAGTTGGCTCGAATGGGTGAAATCCATTTTCCTCTATAGGAGCTATGGAAGCGCACATAGCACTTACTCTACTGAGTGCGCTTCTCCTTTAGCCTAGCAGCCTTACCACGGAGATTTCTTAGGTAATAGATTTTAGCGCGACGCACTTTGGCACGTCTTACGACCTCGATTTTATCAATACGAGGTGAGTGCAACAGAAAGTTGCGCTCGACCCCAATTCCATGGGAAGCGATCCTTCTCACGGTAAAGTTTTCAGATATACCACTACCCCTACGTCGAAGCACAACCCCCTCAAAAATTTGAATCCTCTCGCGGTTGCCTTCCACAACCCGGGCATGGACGCGCACGGTATCACCAGGACCAAAGTCTGGTATATCAGATCTTAATTGCTGCTGAGCAACAGAAGCTAGAACTTCTTGGGACATCGAAATCACACTCCTAGTATTAAGAATGTTTTAGCCAACTTTTGTGTGAAGGTAAGAGCTTTTACACGAAAAGAATGCCAACAGGCATTTTACTGATTTACAACAGCCGGTGTCAAAGTGTTCTCGTGCGCTGTGCTAATCAACGAATCACCTAGCGCAGATATTGACAACCCCTCTCAACTAGACTATAAATTGCTAGAAGAGGCGGTTATTTCGGGGGGCGAAGATGCATAAGTACGAGAAGGAAATAGAGGAAATAATAGCACGACTCGAATCCAAAGAATCCCCAAGACGCACAACCTCCAAGACTTATAGGGATATACCCCCGGTGCTGCCGCGCCGTAGAATGTCTTTTTCAGCAATTATGAATAAGGTAGCAGGTAAGCTTGGGTCAGGATTAAGGGACAGCGAGCTGCTGATATTAGGTGTGCTATTAATCTTTATATCATCCACATTGCTCTCAGGGCTTGGTGTTATCCAGGATTGGATAGCCGTAATCGGTGCAATCCTGTTCTTACTACCAAGCGTCTTTGGTGCTCTAAGGTGGAGACCACAAGATAGACCGGAGAAGCTATGGCGAGGCAGACCTGTGGATGATAGCAACCCTTGGGATAACATGATAGATAGGTTTAACGGATCATCTAGGGACTTTAGAGATAGGTTTAAGAGGCGTTAGTTTTATCCTAGATACTTCCCGTATATCTTGTAGCCACCTCTGCATAATTTGAACCCAAACGATGAATATAGTTTGAAAGACCTTTCATTAGTCTCTTGAGTGCTTAGCTGTGCATACTTAGCTCCCATAACATGGAGCTGCCTAAGGGCCCAGGATAATAGTTGAGCCCCATAGCCCCTACCTTGAAATTTTGGCCTAACAGCTAATCTATCTATATGCCCCCAATCGTCGTAGAGAGTTAGGCTTACGTATCCAATAGGTTCTTCAGATTTGTAGGCCACCCATGCTTGAACACCAGGAGAGTCAAGATATTCTTCAAATTCCCGACGTGAGTTCCGCCAGAGCCATGGAAAAGACTCCCAATCTATTGATATTAGTTCAGCTACCCCCCTCTTGAGCACTGATTGTATCTCTACTTCCACATTTACCTCCGGCCCAGGTATATGAGTGCTTCTCAGCATCAATATTGTTTCTAAACAAGAAACCTTGACAGTATGATAGAAATGAGCAGCTGACTTGTATTCGGTAGGGTCGACGATAATTGCTCCGGTAGTGTTGACTATAGATTCCATAAGAGATGTCCACAAAGCTGACCTATACCTATCGCCCCTGGATTCTAATATCTCAACTATGTCATCCCTGTTCCTCCATGGACCTGCTATAAGATACGCATTCGTACCAGGCACATACCAAGACATACCTGGGTATTTAGCAACATGTTGCACTAAATCTTCCCGAGAAAGAAGACTGGTCCATGGAAGCCTCAGATCAGAAGCGCTTTGTGGATCAAGTGGAACTGGTAACGCAAACCGCATTCCCTAGAGTTACCTGCTTTCAGTGACTACTATGTTATTTTACTCCCTGGATAGATGAAGTATAAACAAATGAGATATATGCTACAGCATTGAAAGTATAAACTGAATAGTGTTTGCTAGAATTCTTCGTATCGATCTGTGAACGACAGATCTTAGTAAGGATAACACCATGCCTAAGCCCATAGACTTCGAGATAGGAGACATACTTGAGTTAAGGAAGCCACACCCGTGCGGTGGCTATACCTGGACCGTTATAAGACTAGGAGCTGATATAGGTATAAAGTGTCACGAATGCGGTCGAAAGGTGCTTATGCCTAGAAGCGAGCTAGAAAAACGAGTAAAGAAGAGGATCCCAGCTCCCTCAGTTGAGGAAACCACGTGAGTAATATATCTACATCGCTAAGAAAGCCAGAAATAGAGCCAAGCATACTTAATCCTATTTTCCTTACATTATGGGCCATGCAGGCTCTTACTCAGACCTCTCAAAACGTAATCAACTTTGCTCTACTAATTCTGACGCAAACCATAACTGGTTCAACAGCTCACGTAAGCTTCATAATACTATCCTTTAGTTTACCAGCTGTCATCTTCAGTAGCATAGCTGGCGTCCTAGTTGACCATTGGAACAAACGTACTGTGATGGCGGCCAGCAATATAATAAGAGCACTTGCCGTAGCAAGTTACGTGTTCGTCAACGACAGCTCGGATATGCCTAGAGTGTACTTAGCTAGCTTTGTGCTAGCTTCTTCAGCTCAATTCTTCGCTCCTGCAGAGGGGGCTGTTATACCGAGGATAGTAGGAAAGCGAGCATTAATAACTGCGAACTCGCTATATAACTTGACTTTCATGGCTTCTCAGTTCCTAGGATTTACCATAATAGGGTGGTTGCTCATACGCTTCATGGGGCTTAGGACCGTATTCATACTCATAGCTATCCTGTATGCGATCGCAGCAATAGTGATTGCAACTCTGCCCATTCCCGATATACGGCCAAGGACGGGTGAAGGAATCAGCCTTGAAAAGATATGGCAGGATCTAAGAGAAGGCTGGCACTTTATCATTGAAAGAAGATCCTTAGCGATCACCATCATACACTTGTCGATCGCCAACTCCAGCTACTTAATGCTAGGTACATTAGGACCTTCGTTTGTAACAAACATACTGCATATAAGATCAGAGGATTTAGGATTACTACTTGCACCTGCAGGCATCTTCACTTTACTGGGAATAATATTGGTCAATAAGTTGGCTAAGCCTAGCAACAGGCACGAGATGATACATTTCGGACTAATGGGTGTAGGAGTTAGTGTGCTAGGACTAGCAATTACTACTCCCATCACGCATCTCATAGCAGAGAACGCATCAGTAATTACGCCTTCTTGGTTAACGACTTTCGTTGCAGTATTACTAAGCATGTTATTTGGATTCTCGGCAGCTTTTGTGGCTATACCTGCGCAGACAGTACTTCAAGAGAAATCACACGATTACAATCGAGCTCGAGTCCTGTCGACATTCTACACAGTTTCTAATGCAGCATCCTTTTTCCCTATATTGCTTGCAGGTAGCATAGCAGACCACATAGGCATATTACAGACGATGACTATAATCGGGCTATTTATTGTTACCGTTGGAGCTAGCAGTCAATACTTGTTCTTACAGAACAACAGGAACTGGGATAAAGCAAAGATAGGTATCACAGAGACATTTCCTGGGAAGGACTCAAAAGCTTAACAGAAAAACCTTATCTACTATCTCTGTTGTAGCCGCTATCTACAGGATTAGGATCCTTGTGCAAGAACTCCCTAAGAAGGTCAACAGGCACTGGGAATATCAACGTCGAATTTTGGTCAGCCGCTATCTCGGTTAAGGTCTGTAGGTAACGTAACTGTAAACTTATAGGTTCTTGCGCCATTATAGCTGCAGCATCCCTTAGTCTTTGCGAAGATTCATACTCGCCTTCAGCATGTATAATTTTAGCTCTTTTCTCGCGTTCAGCTTCGGCCTGGCGGGCCATAGCACGTTGCATACCTTCTGGCAGCTCTACATCCTTTACCTCTACTATACTTACCTTGACACCCCAAGGCTCAGTCTGCTCATCAATTATCTTCTGCAGAGTGTCGTTAATCTTCTCTCGATGCGCTAAAAGCTCATCTAGCTCCGATTGTCCAAGTACACTTCTGAGGGTAGTCTGGGCTATCTGGAAGGTGGACTTTATATAATCAACTACATTAATGACGGCCATCTTAGGATCAAATACCCTAAAGTAGACCACAGCATTGACCCTGACCGATACGTTGTCACGGGTTATCACCTCCTGAGCAGGGACATCCATGGTAACCACACGTAGATCTACTCTGACCATGCGCTCGATAAGAGGAATGAGAGGGATCAGACCAGGCCCCCTTACACCAGCAAATCTTCCCAGCCTGAAGATGACTCCGCGTTCATACTCCTGAGTCACCCGTAAAGAAGCACGTACCAATAACGCTAGAACTATTATCAGAACTATAATCACATATAGCATAGCACTGCTCCTCGATTACATAGCTATCTTGCGAAGCTCAGCTATCTGATCACGCAAGATAGCTGCTTTCTCAAACTCTAACGCCTTAGCGGCCTGTTTCATCTGAGATTCCAGATCCTTTATCATCCTGAATATCTCATCCTTGGATAGACTCACAGCACCGTCCGCTCGATATTGCTCCTTAGACTCAGCAATAGCCTTGACTCTCTCAGTAATATCACGCACTTCCTTGACTATGCTTGCAGGTACTATATTGTGCTTGAGGTTGTACTCCATCTGAATAGCACGTCTACGGTTCGTTTCATCTATAGCCTTCTGCATCGACTCAGTGATGGTGTCTGCATACATGATAACCTTGCCTTCAACATGACGAGCAGCCCTACCGATCATCTGTATAAGCGATCTCTCAGAACGTA
This sequence comes from Thermobaculum sp. T2p, assembly GCF_059335935.1. NCBI lineage: Bacteria > Bacillati > Chloroflexota > Chloroflexia > Thermobaculales (SeqCode) > Thermobaculaceae (SeqCode) > Thermobaculum (SeqCode) > Thermobaculum sp. T2p. The sequence goes on along the minus strand of NZ_JANZYQ010000025.1, from coordinate 50,843 downwards.
AAAAGCCTTCCTTATCAGCGTCTAGGATAGCTACTAAGGATACCTCCGGGAGATCTAGTCCCTCCCTCAAAAGGTTTATGCCTACTATCACATCATATACTCCAAGGCGTAGATCGCGAAGTATCTCAACACGCTCCAAAGTATCTATCTCATGATGGATATAGCGGTTCTTGATACCCATCTCGCTCAGGTAATCAGAGAGTTCCTCAGCCATACGCTTATTGAGCGTAGTTATTATCACCCTCTGTCCCTTGGATACTCTCTCGTGAACCTCATCCAGGAGGTCGTCTATCTGACCTTCCGTAGGACGAACGCTGATCTCCGGATCAAGCAGTCCAGTAGGCCTAATGATCTGATGGACGATCTGTTCTGAGTGCTCCTCCTCCCATGGGCCAGGAGTAGCCGAAACGTATATGGCGTTGACTATATGGGATTGAAATTCATCGAACGTTAATGGGCGGTTATCTAACGCTGATGGTAGTCTGAAGCCATACTGAACGAGCACCTCTTTCCGCGATCGGTCGCCTGCATACATTCCTCTGATCTGAGGCAGAGTAATATGGGACTCATCGACTATAAGCAGGAAATCGTCAGGGAAATAGTCAAGCAACGTTATAGGGGGCTCCCCAGGTTTACGTCCCGACAGGTGTCTTGAGTAGTTCTCGACACCTGAACAGTAACCAGCTTCGGAGAGCATCTCAAGATCATACAAGGTTCTCTGCTTGAGCCTTTCAGCTTCAACTATCTTGCCCTGCTCCATAAACCATTTATAGCGTTCCTCAAGCTCTTCTCTGATAGCCTTGATAGCCTCTTGAAGCCTCTCTTGAGATGTCACGAAGTGCTTTCTAGGATATATATCTGCTCTGGTGCGCTCAATAAGCACCTCGCCAGTGAGGGGATCTATCTCGGTAATCCTGTCCACCTCGTCACCAAAGAACTCGATTCTTAGAGCTATCTCATCATAAGCAGGCTGTATCTCAAGAGTATCTCCTCTAACTCTAAACGTACCTCTTGACAAAGACTGATCATTCCGATCATATTGCGCCTCTACCAGGCGACGGATGACCTTACTGAGTCGTACAGTATCTCCCCGCTTGAGAGATATAACGAACTTACTGTACTCTTCTGGAGAGCCGAGACCATAAATACATGACACGCTGGCGACGATTATGACATCTCGCCTCTCTAGGAGAGCCATAGTAGCGGCATGACGCAGCTTATCTATCTCGTCGTTGATCTCGGTATCTTTTTCTATGTATGTATCGGTCTGAGGAATATAAGCCTCAGGCTGATAGTAGTCATAGTAGCTAACAAAATACTCAACTGCATTATTGGGGAAAAATTCCTTGAACTCAGCATAAAGCTGAGCTGCAAGAGTCTTATTGTGAGCTATAACCAAAGTAGGACGCTGCAGACGTTCTATAACATTGGCTACTGTGAAGGTCTTCCCCGTCCCTGTAGCGCCTAGCAGGGTTTGATGTCGCATACCTGCATTTACACCTTCAACCAAGGACTCTATCGCCTTGGGCTGATCACCTACAGGCCGAAGGTCAGATACTATCTTGAACTCACCCATAACTCCAACCCAATCACACCATTATGTAAGTCAAGTTCATTATATCTGACACGGAATATATAAACGAACTGAAGATCTAACCTCCCCCGATAAAGAAGAAGTCCCTGGTACCTTTTATCAGTCAAAGCACCAGGGACTCACAATTTGATCCAAAAAGCAGTCTTATTCTGATTTCACGGCAGCAATATACAAGGCAATCTTGACCTTATCGCTTACAACTGCCTGACCGCTTTCAAGCAAGGCATTCCAACGAAGTCCATAATCCTTGCGATTGATTTCCGTTTCAGCACTAAAGGCTGCTCTCTGTTTGCCATATGCATCGATTAGCTGCCCCTCAAATGTAGTATGCAACACTACCGGCAGAGTTACGTCCCGGATAGTAAGATTACCGTGTACATCAGCTGTGTTCTCACCTGTCCGTTCAATCTTAGTGCTTGAGAACAAGATATAAGGATACCTCTCGGCGTTGAAGAAATCATCTGAGCGTAGATGTTCATCACGCTTACTGTCTCCCGTATCGACGCTGCTAGCTTCTATCTTAGCTTCTACCTGGGAATTCTCTGGATAATCCTCATCAGCATGGATGATTCCCTCAAATCTGCGAAAGTAACCTTTGACCGTCGATACCACCATATGACGCACAGAGAACTCTACAACCGAGTGCGCAGAATCGATCACCCAAGCAGTGCGGACCTTTTCACCGGTTTCTATTGACATACTTCCCTCCTATAAGCAACTTACTTTTGATAACCAATTTTATCTTTCGTGTAAACCGTTGTCAAGAGAGCGCGCAACGTTTACAATTGTATTAGGATGGAGGATCATAGAATCAAACACGATGTATTCTGTCCGTACTACCAGAAAACGATCGAATTGATCGGACGAAGGTGGACTGGTGCCATCATAAGAGCGCTGCTCTCTGGGGTGAACAGGTTCTCAGATCTGCGAGAATCTATACCTGACCTTAGCGATCGTATGCTTTCCGAGCGTTTGAAAGAATTGGAGGAAGAAGGCATAGTAGAGCGCCATGTCTATCCGGAGACGCCAGTACGGATAGAGTATAAGTTGACACCCAAGGGGGAAGATCTAGCTGAGATAGTAGAAGCGGTATCAAGGTGGGCCCACGAGTGGCTGGCCAAACACGAGTCCACGGAAGAGATTAGAACCGTTTCATAATCTTAGAGTTGGGTGATCAAGCAACGATACGACAGCTAGGTAATGCTGTATAAGTTTTTTTGTCTTAATTTATAAAGATGCCTAACTACTCGTTGCTGCTACCGAGGTATCCTTAGCAGCATGTAAGAATTGTTCCCTGTAAAGCTTTGCGTAGAGCCCTTCAGCAGCTAGTAACTCGGAATGAGTGCCTCTTTCTATAATCCTGCCTCTGTCTATAACAAGTATCTGATCAGCCGACAAGATGGTGGATAGACGATGAGCTATAGCTATTGTTGTCCTACCTTGCATTAAGGTGGCTAGAGCTCGCTGTACAAGCCTTTCAGACCGAGTATCAAGAGCACTGGTAGCCTCATCTAGTATGAGTATACGAGGGTTTTTCAGAACTATCCTTGCAATCGCAATACGTTGCTTCTCACCACCCGAAAACCTATAACCTCTCTCCCCTACAATTGTGTCAAAACCTTCAGGCAGCTCGGTTATACGGTCGTAGATATTAGCAGCCTTTGTAGCGGCTATCAGCTCTTCCTCGGTAGCATCTGGTTTGGCAAACAGGAGGTTTTCGCGCACGGATGCATGAAATAGATAAGTCTCCTGAGATACCATGCCTATTATCTGGGGGAGGCTTGTCAATCTTATATCACGTACATCAATACCATCTATAAGCACTCTGCCCTTAGTGACATCATACAATCGGGCTATTAGATAGGCTATGGTGGTCTTACCAGCCCCGGTTGGACCCACTAAAGCCACGAGAGAACCTGGTGGGGCATCAAAGTTGATGTCATGCAGATTCATAGGCCGCCCTGTGCGGCTGTAGCTGAAGTACACATGATCAAAGGTTATCCTGCCTTTTACGGTGTGTGGGTCAAGCTCAACAGCATTTGGCCTATCGGTAATCTCTACTGGAAGATCTAGGTATTCAAATATGCGATCAAACAAAGCTAATGCTGCTTGAATCTGAACCTGCACAGTCAGTAGCTGTCCCAGAGGGAAGAAAAGCCTACTTTGTAGAGTTGTGAAAGCTACTATCCCTCCAACCGTTATCGGAGGCACCTGGTCAGGAGGGGTATGTATTATGGTTCTACCTGCAAAGTAGTAGACCAGTGCAGGGGTTATAGAGAAGAACGTAGAGGTAATCATAAAGAACCATCTACCAACCATTTGCTGGCGTAGTTGGAGATCAGCAAGGCGCTGATTCTCGCGTGAGAATCTATCAATAGACTCACGCTGCCTACCAAAGGTCTTGGTCAGCAGGACGCCAGACACAGATAGAGACTCCTCAATTAGAGCGCTAATATCGGCAAGGCTCTTCTGAGTGTTCTTAGCAAGCTCTCGCCTGATACTACCGACTTTGTAAGTCAGGTATAGGAAGAGGGGTAATAATGCCAGAGACAGCAAAGTTAGCTGCCATGAGAGCAGAAACATCGCAGTAATTGTAGACACAACAGTAGTTATATTAGATACTATGCTCGAAGCAGTGTTGGTAATAACATCCTGTATTCCATTGACGTCGTTACCTAGTCTTGATTGTATCTCTCCAGTTTTAGTCTCGGAGAAAAACCGCAAAGACATCTTCTGCATGTGCCTGTACAGTTCGTTTCTAAGATCGCGCATTACCCTTTGGCCTATTAAGTTGTTGAGGTATGTCTGCCACACACCGATAAGGCCATTCACCACGGGAATAACGATCATCAGGACCGCATACAAGATGAGTTTATCCATGTCTCGCTTGAGTATGGCGTCATCAACTATCAGCTTGAGGAGATAGGGGTTAGCCAAGCCAACCACAGAGATGATAAGTATCGCTATCAGTACAAGCAGCACATGTAGCTTGTACGGAGCAAAGAATTTGACTACTCGCCTAGCAGTGCCGGCCCTTATAGGCTTCTCAGGTTTCTCAGCCATAAGTGCTCTTCGAAAACCACCCCCGCCACCTCCTGCCCCCCTAAGCATCCAACGACCTCCTATTGCTACCGTTTACACCAACAAGGCTCTCAGCTTTACGCTCTGCATTCCTCTGCAGGCGTAGGTAAACGAACAACATAGCTATCAACGTACCAGCTAGACAGATAATTGCCATAAGCTGCAAAGTAAGAGGCACGCCGATCAAAGCCGAAAGGGAACCTACTATTACACCACCAAAAGGCGTACTACCAGCAAAGACAAGAAAGTACAGGCTCATGATCCTGCCACGCAAATGGTCAGGCGCGAGCAGTTGGAGCCTAGTGTTGGCGTTGGAGCTGAAGGTTACGCTGGCGAAACCTAGAATAAATAAACCTAGAAGTGTTAGTGGATAGAGCCTAGATACCCCTACTAACAATAAGGAAAAACTGAATATCAGTGCACCTGCCAGCATAACTCCTACTTTAGCCTTACCAGCATAGGCCACAGCTAACGCAGCTAGCACAGACCCTACGCCCATGGCGGATGTCAGTATACCCAATACCTCTGGCCCGGCTCCCAGTATGTACTTATCTATAAGCGGAAGCATGACAGTGAAGTTGTATCCGAATATACCTAAGCATGCCATCAGCAATAGCACAAGCAATATATCTGAGTGGCTGAAGGCATACTTGACGCCTTCAGCCACTTGAGTAAGCACGCGTCCTCTCGGTGACCGTGCTACAGCAACAAATTCGTCAGTATGCATAATAAAAAGACCAAATATGACCGCGAGAAAGCTAAGAGCATTAGCAGCAAAAGCACCGCCGGTACCTAGCCATCCTATCATTAGGCCACCTATGCTAGGCCCAATTATCCTAGCGGAGTTGAAGAGCATACTGTTAAGCGCCACAGCATTAGCAAGCTTATCTGGTCCTACAAGCTCCACTACAAATGCTTGTCTTGTAGGATTGTCAATAGAATTGATCACTCCTAGAGAAAATGCCAGCACATAGACATGCCACAGTTGAACATGATGCGATATCACAAGGAACGCTAAAATACCAGCTTGGATAGCAGCTGAAGATTGAGTTATTATCAAAACTCTATGCTTAGGGAGCCTATCCGCCAGCACCCCTCCGAATAATGCCATGACGGTAATGGGTAAAAACTGTAGCATCGTTACAAAGCCTAGAGCACTGGGGGAGTTGGTGAGTTGCAGAACCAGCCAAGATTGGGCTATGGTCTGCATCCATGTCCCTGATAGGGATATCAGCTGCCCAAGCCAAAAAACTCTATAGTTATATACAGACAGCGCACTAAATGTACGTCTTATACTAGCGGTCAGGCTCAATAGACACCTCCAAGGGGTTTGATGGCGAAGGTAGAGTCTCGGCAGCGTTACCAAGCTTCTCTAGCGCAACAGTCACCTCTTCCAGATCCTCACCTAATGCACGAGCTATATTAGCCAAGTACTCCCTATTAATCTGTCTTATATCGCCGACGACCGACTCTCCCTCAGGAGTTAGTCTAAGAGGTATAACTCTTCGATCTTCAGGTGTCTGGAGACGCTCGACCAATCCTGCTCTGACCAGCTTATCCACCAGACCACTGACAGTAGAGACAGTCACGCCTAACTGCTGAGATATAAAGTTAGTTGTGGCTCCTGGGTGCCTTCTCAGTATAAACAACACCCTGAGTTGTGGAAGTGTCAGTCCTTTGTCTTCCCACAACCTTAGCCTAAGTGCATCTACCAGGTGCACTACCTTCCAATATGCTCTCCGGAATCTAGCAAGACTTTCTTCTTCCATACCTTTAGCCCTCCGAATAATTATATACTGATTTCTAATATTTCGGAAATGCCAAAATGTTTGCAATTTGCACACTCTTCTCAAGAGTAACATGCAGTTCAGCATCTAACAACAGTGGGTTAGGAACTGAGCGTCTGGCAGGAAATTATAAGGTGCACTCTTGAGTTTCATATACATAGGGTAGAATTCAGCAGGTCAGACGGCTTTGGCATGGTTACTGATATCGGACATTAATTGCCAGTTTGCTTTGAGTAAAAAGTGTTCAGGAGTGAGTGATGGCAAATAGAAGATTTGAAGGGAAAATAAGGGCCCCAGATTTCCCAGGCGGTCTTAAATGGTTCAATACAGACAGACACATAAGCCTGGCAGATTTGAGGGGAAAGATAGTTATATTGGATTTCTGGACATACTGCTGCATTAACTGCATGCATATACTACCTCACCTACGAAAGCTAGAAGAGAAATATTCAGATGAGTTGGTAGTAATAGGCGTACATTCAGCTAAGTTCATGGCTGAAATATCAGACACGGGGATAAGAAACGCTATTAGGAGATATTCAGTTAGGCATCCAGTCGTGAATGATGTTGACCTCCAAATCTGGAGTGAATACGCCGTACGAGCCTGGCCTACTCTCTACTTTATTGACCCTACAGGTCGAATAGTGGGTATGCACGAAGGTGAAATAAGGTTCCCTGAACTTGATAACATCATCTCGCAGATGATCCAGGAGTACGACTCGTTAGGCATTCTCGACCGGACTCCCCTAAGATTCAATGCAGAGAGGGCTACAGAGGGAATACTAGCTTTCCCCGGCAAAGTGCTAGCTCTGGAAGATGAAGATAGCTTATATATAGCGGATTCAAACCATAACCGTATCCTAGAATGCTCGCTATCTGGAAAGATACGCCGAATTTGGGGAAGTGGTGAGGAAGGATTGGTAGATGGGTCTAACTTGGATGCAAAATTTAATCACCCACAGGGTATGACGATCCTTGGCAATGAACTGTACGTTGCCGATACTGAGAACCACGCCTTACGTCTACTGCATCTAAATGAAGGCAAAGTTGAAACTATAGCTGGTACTGGAGAACAGGGATATCCGATCTCTTTCCAACCTTCAATTGGAAAGTACACGGAGCTGAACTCCCCTTGGGACCTGGAGATAGTCAACGACGTACTATATATAGCTATGGCTGGATGTCATCAGATATGGGCTATGGAGTTGCCATCGAGAGTAGTGCGCCCTCTCGCCGGCACAGCTCGGGAAGGTATCAAAGATGGACCGGCTTCCGCGGCATGGTTAGCTCAGCCCAGCGGGCTTACTACAGATGGCCGATTAATATATTTTGCTGACAGTGAAACGAGCTCTATTCGTCTTCTCGATCCAGCCAGTGGAAACGTAGAGACTTTAGTAGGCATAGATCTATTTGAGTTTGGAGATGTGGATGGCATAGGCGGAATGGTTAGACTTCAGCACCCTCTTGATGTTGAATGGCATGCTGGAAAGTTGTACATCGCTGATAGCTACAACAACAAGGTCAAAATTCTAGATCCCTATACTCGTGAGTGTCGAACCTGGGTTGGATCTAGTAGACAAGAGCTAAGAGATGGTACCAAGCAGGACGCAAGTTTTGCCGAACCAGGCGGTCTATCTGCCACATCTCGCTATCTATACGTAGCCGACACCAACAATCACGCTATTAGAACCGTAGATCTCAGCACAGGTGAGGTATCTACACTGAAGCTACTCGAGTAGATTGCTATGTAAAGTACAATTGAGCGGCTTGAAGCCGTTATTGTAACCTTAATTCGGCTTTATCAGCTACATCACAACATAACGTGCAAGTATTATGAGCTTCATCATAATACCATGTATTCTTTTTCAGCTCATAGGTTTGGGCACGCTCTAGTATCACGCCGTTAACAAAAATCTTGGTAGGCATAAATCCAGGAGTTAGTTGAAATGTGAAGTCATGGCAATGGATTCCTTGCACAACTTCTATGGACAAGACAATTTCCTCATCCAGTACCGTAGTCTGTTTACAGATAGCAGTTTCCATCGCAACATAATAGCTAGCAAGCTGGCTAGGGGTCATCCAGACAATATCTTTTCTCCATGCAGAGTCTATGCGCCTTATTACTTCTCGCAAGCCTTCTAGACCCTTCCATGAGCCATTTGAAAACAAAGATTGCCAATGAGTGGTCATTACCAAGGGACTTTGATGACGTAAGAGAAATCCTAATCTACCACTTAAGCCATCTTCTGTAACCCACAAATCGATATCTGGATCTCTCCCTTTTTGGGTATGCCAGGCAAAGTCTATGCATGTACCAGAGACTATGCTTACTAGAGATTCGCTATACCCACACATAGAAATCCTTGGGAATACAATTTCAGAAGTATTATCACAGTGGACAAAATACCACCCGTGGTTTGTACCAGTAACAGCTTTAAGCGAAGTCCTGATGGCTTCACAGTATAGATCTTCAACAGCTGCTCCTAAGCTCCAAGGGGATGTAACACCATTGGGAGATAATCCAACGTGAGTAAGTATTTCTAATGCAACGCTTATGTAACTGACCATCGTGTCCAAGTTCTGTCGATCAAACCATACATCCTCACGCTCATCTAGTGGCCGCCATGCCGAGATATCCATGGCATAATTGTGAGTCAGCAATTCGGGAGAGATATCACACCTTTTCGCGATTCTCTCCCTAACTACCGTGAGAAAGAGTTCTAGTTCGTCTCCACTAACTTCTGGCAAGTAGCTATCTATTCTGCCAGTAGCTCCTGGGCAAGGGATCAGTGAGAATTTGCCTCTAACATCATACTGGTCGAGCAGGTCAGCAAAAGCCTCAAGGAATGAAATTGGCACTACAGGCTCATGGCCATCATTAGGAAACTCATACCAAGCAGGGTTACGACAGGGGACAGGATCATCTACCAGCAGGACGGCTGGTATTTTCCGCCTCGGCCACAAAACTCTAAAGTTGTCTCTGCTAGGCATGCTGGGTAACTCCTGACGAGTTAAACCTCTTCAGAGAAAGAAAGTCTATTGGGTAAGATGTGTGTCCTTCAATAGCAAGATCCGCCAGGACTTCCCCAATTACCGGAGCAAATTTGAACCCGTGACCTGAGAACCCACAAGCAAGTACTACCCCGCTTTGCAATGGGTGATGATCCACAACAAAGTGTTGGTCCGGCGTCATGGTATACATACATGTGGAGGCATCGACCGGATGAGATATGGAGGGAATTAGCTTAGCAACTATGTTTTTTAATCGTTCTATCTCATCCAGTGTAACTCCTCTGGCGATAGTATCCGGGGTGCAAGGAATGCCATCATCATGACGACCAAACTTCATGCCTACACGCTTGTTGTAAGGCATACCATAGTATGTCCCCTCAGGTAATTGCCATAAGTGTACTGGCAAGTGATAGCCTTCTATACCATCGCGCTCATCTCCACGCCTAAAGTAAGCCACAAATACTCTGAGAACCTGTAAAGGAATCCCTATATCTGCAAGAACCTCAGGAGTCCAAGGACCTACGGTAAGAATGATCCTCTCTGCCAGATAACCACTAGACGAAAGGGAGGTAAATATCCTGAAACCCGAGCCTTCTGACCTCCAGGACAAAACTTTCTCTCTCATGCGCAGGTGCACCCCACGAGATGCCGCACCCTGAAGGAAAGAGGATATACAAGCTTCAGGCTGCAGGACTCCCACCCCAGGTTCGTGTATGGCTACCAAATTCTCTGGCACACGTATTTCTGGATAACGATGCCTTAGTTCATCGCTAGTTAACAGTTCACAAGGAATATTCCACTGTTGGGAACTGAACAGCACACCACTGATAAGTTCCCCGTCACGAGGCCCTACATATAATCCTCCGGTTATAGTAAGCAATCGAGTATTAGTGTCTTCTTCCAGTGATCTCCATAGTTCGTAAGATCGCCTTACAAGCGGTACATACTGAGGTGATTCAAAGTACGCTTCACGAATAATCCGACTTTCACCGTGGCTAGAACCAAGAGAGTGTGGAGGAGAATAAGCGTCGAAACCTATTACTCTGTAACCGCGAGATGCTAGTATATAGGCAGTAGCGCTTCCCATTGCCCCCAGCCCTACTACCGCTACATCGTAACTAGCCGTATTGCTAGAACTCACAAGGGCACCTCCCTATATAGTAAATCAAGTCAGATGTCTTGCGACCATAGCAACCATAGTAATTGATTGTAATGAGGTAAAGTGTATTTCTCCTCATCTACGAAAACAAAGCCCTTCTAGCCCTTTACAGCTCCTGTGGTAAGTCCTTGGATAAGTTGCCTCTGAAATATCAGGAAAATCACTGTGAGTGGTACGTAGATAATTGTGGCCCCCGCTGCAGTGACTGGGATGTTAGTAGTCCAGCGCTGCTGGAAGTACAGCAGACCGACCGGTAGAGTCTGATACTGAGGATCAGTTGTCACTACAAACGGCAGGAGAAATTCATTCCATGTCCATATAAAGAACAGCAACCCTAGAGTGCCTATTACTGGGCGAATAAGCGGCACGAGCACCCACCATAGTATCCTCCACGAACTAGCTCCATCCACTATTGCAGCCTCTGTTATATCTTTGGGAACACTACTGAAGGCCTGCCTCAGTAGCAAGGTTCCAAAAGACAAGCTGAGAGCGATCTGAGGCAATATCAACCCCCAGTAAGAATTCAGCATGTACATAGTCTTAAGGACGTAGAAAAGAGGTACCACTATCGCTTGTAAGGGGACAATCAACCCTAGTAGCAGGAAAGCAAAGAGAAACTGAGCACCTTTGAAATCGAAACGGGAGAAAGCATAACCTGACATACAAGACAGAATGATCGAAGGTATCACCACCGCCACCGCGACTATCAAGCTGTTTATAAAGAACCTGCTAAATCCTCCCTGCGTCCAGGCAACAACATAGTTTTCAAACTGCCACCTGTGAGGAAGGGAAAAGGTTCCTTGGACGAGTTCTATGTCGGTCTTAAAGGATGCTAAAGTCATGATGATAAAAGGGCCTATGGCTACTATCAGGCCAACTATCAAGACTAGATAGATCAAACCTTTCTTAATCACTGCTTTCTCCAAATAGCCTTAGCGTGACCAAGGTCAAACCTAGAGTTAGAACGGCTATGATAACTCCCAGCACGGAACCATAGCCCACCCTGTTTATGTTAAATGCGTTCTCGAGCATATAGAGTACCACTACGCTAGTAGACCTTCCCGGACCGCCCCTAGTGGTAGCCCATATCACGTCAAAGACCTTGAGAGCATTTATCAGGTTAACGGCTATCACCACTGCCATCTCCCCACGCAGTCCTGGCAGAGTAACCGCAAGAAATTCCTGCCAGCCAGAAGCTCCGTCGATCCGAGCAGCCTCATAGAGTTCCTGAGGGATCTTCTGCAAACCTGCAAGAAAAACCACGTAACAAAAGCCATAAGTAGCCCATGCCCCTATAAGCCCCACAGAAGGCAGAGCAAGGTTGAAGTCGCCTAACCAACCCAAGGGTTGTATACCCAACAGTCCCAATAGGGTATTTACAGGCCCAAAAGCGGGGTTTAACATCCACCTCCAAACCACGCCTATAAGCACTCCAGGCATGATGTAAGGCAGGAAAAAACCTACACGGAAGATAGAGCTACCTCTCAGCTTGAGATGATGAACAACGGCAGCAGGTGCCAGCCCCAACACAGCTGGCAATAAGACGTAGTAAGGAATTAGTACAACATTATGCCAAAGAGAAAGCCAAAATATAGGATCCAAGAAAGCCTGCACATAATTAGCTAGTCCCACGAACTTGGGTGCTGTGTACCCATCCCAAGAAAGCAGGCTGAGCACCACAGCACCCAAGGTAGGTACACCAACGAACAGAGTAAATATTACTAATGAGGGCAGTAGGTAAAGATACGGCTCCAAGTTTGAGCCGTATCTCTTGCTACGTCCAGACATGCTGTACTTCACTCTGTGATGACCTACTTTTGTTCTTGCTGCAGGAATTTAGAATAGTCAGCCTCAAGCGCCTTGGCAAACTGATCAGGGCTCTCCTTATGTGCCAACAGAAGCTGCAGGTGAGCAGTTAGGGTGTCATAGAATGTGGGAGTAGCCCAGTCCAAGTAGTGCCCTAGAGCATTTTCGTCATTGACCTTATTCCAAGCCTTGTAGAGATCTCCAGATACCGTATTAGGCTTTATGTAAGACTGAGGAACCTTTATCGCTGGTAGCTGACCATTTTCAAGCAGTAGCTGAACTGCCCTGTCGGATACCAAGAAATTAATGAACTTAGCAGCTACGTCCGGATACTTAGTGGTCTTGATAATACCATATGGTATACCGACGCCGCCCACGTGGAGTACGGTCTTATTATCCCTGGGTGGCATGGCGAAGAAACCGGCGTTGCTCCCCATAGCCTTCTGTATATCCCCAGTTAGCCAGCTTCCCTGTAAAAGCATTGCACCTTTGCCGGCAGCAAAAAGCTTCCAGGCATCATCCGAATGCAGAGCAGCGTAGTTCTTTATAAAGTAGCCTTTAGACTCCCACTCTTGAAGCTTGGCAGCTGCCTGCTTGATCTGAGGAGTATCCCACGACTTATTCCCTTGGCGGTAAATCAAACCATCCAAGTAGTCCCTAGTGGTCATGGTCCCTAGTATCTCTCCATAGAGGTGAATAGCCTGCCATTTATCCAAGTTACCAAAGATAAGTGGGGTCACGCCCTTGTCCTTGAGCGTTTGCATCACCTGCTCTAACTCATCAAACGTCTTGGGAACCTGTACGCCGTTTTGCTGGAAGATTTTCTTGTTGTAATAAAACCCCACCAACTCTCCTGTCTGAGAAACTCCCCAGAGCACACCTTTGCCAAAAGTTTTGCCATCCTCCGTGTACATGTTCCTTGCAAGCAATGCGGGCGCAAACTTCTTGGACCAGCCATACTGCTTATCATACTTGGTAAGTGGGATGAGTAATTTAGCTCGCACTAGGGGCCCCATGCTACTTTCTCCATTGTTTATCTGCGCTATATCAGGCCCCTTACCGGAAGTGATGGCCCTCTGCAAGGTCTTTTGCAGTTCGTCAAACGGATAACCCTCATGCTCTATCTGGACTCCAGGGTTATCTTTCTCAAATTCTCTCGCTAGGGTCTCTATAACCTCTTTCTGCACGCCTGAAGTGGCGGTGTCCCACACAACGAGTTTGATGTTCTTCGAAGCTTGGCCACCAGAAGTAGGGCTAGGGCTAGGTTGAGCACTAGCAGATGGACTGGGACTGCTAGGAGAGGCTGCTGGGGTACTTCCCAGACTAGGCCCTGTTATCTGCTGACCACATGAGATCAAAAGCAGGAAACATATAAGGGACAAACATATTGGGATAAGTCTAGGCTGTCTCTTTGGCATTTTGATCTACCCCCGCTCTAGCTCTATTAAGCAGTAACTAAATATATAGCACAATAACGATCCCAGGGTGTTAAAACACCCTGGGATCCAAGGAAGGCATTAACAAGAGACATTATTTACCTTTGCCTTACCAGCGTATATGGGCCACTTCCCATGTAATCTACTACTGCGAGATAGTACGTACCTGTTCTGCCTCTTGGCACCTTGTATTGTAAAGTGACGGTATCTCCGTTCTCTTCCCCTATCTTGATAGGTATGGTCTCTGCAATCGACGTGGCATTGGGAGCGTAAAGTTCCAATTGGAAGCTAGTGGCTGCGGGCCTTGATAAAGTAAACGAGTACGTCCTGCCTTCTACCATCTTGTATCTGTAGACATCGGCACAGTCTCCATTACAACCAGGTAGAGGACCGCCAGAAACACCGTCTACAAGCTCCAGATAAGCGGTAAGTGGCTGACCTACCTTAGGACCAGGAACTCCTGGTATATTACCGTTTCGGTACACCCAGTAGTGGTAGCTGCTGCGCTGACCGTTAGATTCACCAAACGCATTGGATATATTCCCCTGACTATTGATGGCATAGAGGGCCCAATGAGCATATCTTCTCGAGGCGTTTGCGCTTGTACCATCAGTTGGGGCATTGGATAGGGAAAGTTGTGCTCTGCGTAGCAGCACTCCATTCCGATAGATACTAACCGTTGCATTAGGGCGTTTGTAACCGCCAGGAGACAGCCATTCGACTCCGTATCTGATCTTGCTGGATGGTGATAATTGTCGAACTATGGCACCCTCATGTGGAGTGATATCGTATTCGCTATCATGTAGTACTTTGACATATGGGTAAGTAGCAGTTGTGCCCTTGTTCAGAGGATTATAGACGAACACATCATTAGGTTCAGAAATAGCGGGTACGCTGATATAGGTATCTAGAAGAGCCATAGGCATACTGGCTGGATTGACAGGCCATGGATAACCTCTTGCAAGGAAATACGCAGATTGCCACTCATAGAAACCTGTAGCCACATTGTTCCACTCCAGCATAAAGGTATAAGAACCATCATTTCGGAGCGGAGCGAGGCTAAGATCACCGGGATCGATGTATTGACCCGATATGGTCTGAACATTCTTGCTGTTCGTAATGTACCCTGCCCCAGTTGCCGTTATCGTATAGGCTCGACCACCTGCAAGGTTACTAAATGTATAGAATCCGGCCTTATCGGTCGTGGTAGCAATAGCAAGTGGAGTGTTACCGTACTTGATAAACACGGTAGCATTTGCGATAGGTATACCAGTAAACCCGTCTACCACCCGTCCGGTAATACCAGTTCCCGATACTCCTAATGCCTTCCTCAAGTCAAGCCTTGGGGTAGCTATAGGGAAGCCCTTGGAGATGCCCAAGGATTGCCCAGTAGAAACAAGCCTATCCTGAACCTGTCCTATAGTCATGGCTGGATACTGACTCATTACCCTGGCAGCAGCTCCAGCGACCATTGGAGAAGCCATAGATGTTCCGGAGAACTCCACATATTGGCCACGTAGCGTGGGAGCGAGTACCTGCCATCCAGGGGCTGCTATTTGTGCCAGGTTATAGGTCAAATTAGTGTAGGTATTATCTGGAGAGCACTGTACAAATCCTGGATCATAGTCGCCAGGAGGGATTATCTTTTGACAGTTATTCAGCTTAATCGGAGTGGAGTAGTTACTAAAGAACGCTCTGTAGTCGTTGTAATCTGTTGCAGCTACGGATAGGACTCCCGGGAGTGCAGCAGGAATAGGAACAATCTTTTCACCTGAAACTACTGCAAGGTACTGAGATGGATTGTCGCTATCATTACCAGCAGCAGCAACTGGTAGTATACCGCTATTTCTGAGTGCGGATATACGAGCAGCCATTTCTTGATACTCTGGTGAGCCTATATCCGCATAGCCTCCCCAACTCATATTGGCTACTTTTAGATCAGGAATTTGGGTCTTAGCAAGGCGTACATAATCCAGGGCTGCGAATATCGTCATAAGGTCTGTGTAACCGAGATCATCAAAGATCCTAACAGCTAATATCTTGCTCTTAGGAGACACACCAGTAGTGCCAAACGAGTCGTCGGCGGCGGCGATTATACCTGCTACATGGGTACCATGTCCGACCGCGTCCATTGGATCGTTATCCTGATCGATAACATCACAGTAGAAACCTGCTTGAGCTAAAGCAGCCGGACAGGGCATATAATTGGGCTCTATATCAGGGTGATTATAATCCACTCCTGTATCTATCACCGCTACTACTGGTGCATTAGACGTCGGGCTAGGAGCCAGATCATAGCCTATCCTTTGAAGGCTCCACTGGAATGTCCCAAGGTTGCCTGGTATAGCTTGTGGAGATAAGCTCCCGCTAGCTCCTTGGTTCTCCCAAGCTGGCTTAGTAGATGAAAAGTCCCTCCTAGCTTGCTTGCTTATAGGTACGGGCAAACCAGGGATATCACTGGGAACCTTTATCTTCCTGTTGAAGAATATATTGATAGTATTGCTATCTGCCTTGAGGATGTTATACGCCCGGCTCGCAGCCTGTGCATCTGGATAAACTGCAAGATAAGTCCTGCGAAACCTAGTAGAGCTCTTAGTGATTTTACCTCCGGTTGCTCTAATCTTGTTCTTGGCTTGATCAACGGATATCTGCGACGAAAAGACTACTACCAGCTGATTTTTGACCTCATTCAAGTTCTGTCGCAATGATCTTAAATTGTGTTCGATCTGATTATTATCAGCCGCACGGCTTGGAAGAACTTGCCCAGCTACTGCCATTGTGAATGTTAGGATGCAGAGCAAAGCCCAGATCTTGGCATAAAAGTTAGCGTGATTGTATTGCATAATTCCTGCCTTTCGGAAACTAGTGACTATAACCACTTGTATCGCATTATAAGGAACGTTTTATCCTGTACTATAGTTACTGAGATGTATCCTCCTTCTCTATAAAAAAACTTTTATATCTGTGGGTTTCCACCTGTGATCCTTAGAAAGTTATTCTAATTGATAAGCGTTATACTCTTGTTGAAGAGGAACATAGCTATGAGATTCATAGACAAACTTAAGCAGGTCCAAGAGGCCAACAATACTCTGTTATGTGTAGGGCTGGACCCTGAGCTTGATTTCCTTCCAGAAGGATTTGAGAGGTCGCACAAAGGAGTGCTCGCCTTTAGTCATGCAGTGATAGATGCAACATCAGATCTAGTTTGTGCCTACAAGCTCAACTTTGCTTTCTATGAGGCTATGGGTGCGGACGGCTTCAGCCTTCTGCAATCGACGTTAGAACTTATTCCAAATGGGGTGGTGACCATAGCAGATGCGAAAAGGGGTGATATTCCCAACACCGCACGTATGTATGCTAAGGCCATATTCGAAGTATTAGGTTTTGACTCTGTTACCGTTAGTCCCTATATGGGACTAGACTCAATGATGCCATTCTTTGGATACCACGAAAAAGGGGTATGGGTTCTATGCAGGACATCGAATGCGGGGGGGGCCGACATCCAACTGCTTGAAGTGGACGATACACCTCTGTACCAAATCGTGGCATCTATGGTAACAAGAGGTAATCATGCAGCAGATGTAGGGCTAGTAGTAGGAGCAACCGCTCCGGACGAGCTGGAACAAGTAAGAAAGATCTCCCCTAAGTGTCCCTTACTTATTCCAGGCATAGGCGCACAAGGGGGAGACCTCGTTGCGGCAGTAGGAGCTTCTCGTTCAGGTCCTGTAGTAATAAACGTGTCTCGATCGATAATTAATGGCCCCGTAGATGGGATCAGATCCAGAGCTGAGAAGCTATGGGCAGAGATAAATGCTCTAAGAGTTGGCTATCCATAAGTAGACAGCTACAATCCGCTAAAGCCATCGCTTGCGTTTGAAGTAGTAGTACAAGATAACAGTAATCAATAACATCACAAAAAGTACGCCCGGATAGCCGTAGCGCCAATGCAGCTCAGGCATGTGCTCAAAGTTCATACCGTATATACCCGCAATGAGCGCAAGCGTCATCAATATGATCGACCATGATGTGAGTGTTCGTACAGTTATGTTTAGATTATTGGAAGCTACGGTCAAATAGGACTCGAGCACGCTATTGAGCAGATCACGATATAGATCAATGGTGTCCGTTACCCTCATAATATGATCGTATACATCCTGAAAGTATGTCCGGACATCTCCTTCAAGCAGTGCTGATTCCGTCCGGCTAAGATAAAGGAGTAGATCTCTCTGTGGACCAAGCACCCTCCTTAGCTGTAGCAGCTCCTTACGTAGCCTGAATACCTCTCCCTGAAGTGTGATCTGTTTTCCCGAGAATATATTTTCTTCGAAACTCTCTATATGGTCGCCCAAAGTATCTACTAGCGGGAAGTAGCTATCGACAATTGAGTCAATCATGCTATACAGCAGCACTCCTGCGGAGGGTTTGAGCTTGGAGATGTTCTGTTGCCATCTCCGAGCTACATCATCGAGCTCAGATATTTCCTTCCCATGCACCGTGACGATATAGTTACTGCCCAGGAATATATCTAACTCTACCTCTTGTATATCCACTTGCTCAGGAATAAATCGGGCAGTGTAAATAACAATAAAGTAATAGCTATCGTACTGATCAATCTTAGGTCTTTGCCAAGGTTTGAGCGCATCCTCGATCGAGAGTTCATGGAAGCCAAACTCTTCCTGAAGCTTTTCCATCTCGTTCTTGCTGGGAGAGATTGCATCTACCCACAGCAGGTTATCTTCTCGAGATATGATATCGCTTATGTCTTCGATATTTATGTTGGGAACTAACTCACTACCTTCTTTTGAGAGCATTATCTTGAACAAAGTAGATCTCCACTAGCAAGATTCCTAAAAGATTACCTTCATGGTAAAGCTCAATCTGATACTTTTGTTATCTACTACCTAGAAGGGATCGCAGCTCAAATTGTTCATCTGCAAGCCGCTTAGGGTCTACAGGAATATCCCTTGCGATGATTCTCCTAGATACGGAGAGTTCTCGAGGTCTGTTCACAGCAAGCGTAGCCACCAAACGATCGTCTGAAATATAGAATGCACACCAGGAGTTTGACGTTTTATCTCCCCTAAGGACCACCTGCTGATAGTCTTCTGGATATCCAACATACTGGATATGCAAATCGTACTGATCAGACCAGAAGAAGAGCACCGGAGAATATGACTCGCCTTTACCCAGAATACTTCGAGCGGCAGCAACTCCTTGGTTCTGAGCATTATCATAGTGCTCGACACGCACGAACTTCTCGACACGGGGATAGAACCACCTAGTTACATCGCCAGCAGCAAAGACCCCTGGGACAGAGGCCCTGCAGTAATCATCTACCAGAACACCATCGCTCATTTTGATGCCTGAACTTGCTAACCAAGAGCAAGCCGGAGTCACGCCTATTCCTACCACTACAAAGTCGCAATCAAGCTTCTTGCCTGAGCTAGTGATAACCTGCTCTACTCTGCCAGCACCTCGGAAACCAGTTACGTGCTCCTCTAGGTGTATTTGTACCCCATGAGACCGGTGCACCTCAGTAAATGTAGCTCCAATATCTTGCCCAAAGGCTTTCTGCATTAATGCAGATTGTAACCCTACGATTGTTACCTCTAGACCCATCTGCATGAAGGAAGCTGCGAGCTCACAAACTATAAAGCCAGAACCCACAAGGACAACCCTTTGGGCTTTTCTTGCCTCAGATCTTATATATTTAGCATCATCCAAACTACGCAGATAAAATATGCCCTCCAGGTCATTGCCGGGGACCTCCAGCTTCTTGGGAGCAGCCCCTGTACAGAGCAGTACTGAGTCATAGGTAATCCTGTTACCATTGTTCAACACAAGCACTCTCTCACGAGGGTGAAGTTCTACAGCCCGCTTGCCAAGTATCAGCTTAACCTCGTTATCAACATAAAACTGATCAGGTTGTAGATAGAGGCTATCCTCACTTACCTCACTTCTCATGAACGCCTTTGATAGTGGAGGACGCTCATAAGGTCTGTGAGGCTCTTCACCCACGAGAATTATCTCTCCATCAAATCCTTCCTGGCGAAGGGCTTCCACTGCCCTACCACCTGCCAGGCTGGCTCCCACGATTAATACCCTTTCCAACTTGCACTCCTCAGGTCACAATATCTCCCGAAACTATCTTACACTTAGAGAACTATGCAAGGACTAAATAAAAAGTCCCAATATCCGACCTAGATGTAAAAGTTCATGATACAACAACCTATACCTTGTGAGTCATAAGCTATTTTCTGATAAATTGCTGTGTAACACCTTTTACTTGGAGGAGCACATGCCGAGAGAACTTATTGCCACCGCGCCTAGAACACCGGCAATTCGTGAGTATGATGACCCGCCCCTTGGCCCTAAGCAAGTACGCATACGCACTGAGTTCGCATCCCCGAAACACGGCACGGAACTGGTAGCATACAGGAACGACCCAGAAGCAAATCGTCCATATGACCCTGATTCAGGTGTGGTCAAACCAATATCATCTGAGGAAGGTTTGAAGAGGTTCCCATTTAGACTGGGGAATATGGCAGTAGGAACCGTCACTGAGATAGGTAGTAAGGTAACTAAGTTTAGGGTCGGTGACAGAGTATTTGGCCATTTGCCCATACGTGAGACGCATACAGTGGATGAATCGGAGGTAGATGCAGTCCCCAAAGGGATATCCGATGAAGCATTAGTATGCCTTGATCCCGCTGTAATGGCTATGGCGATTAGGGATGCCAGAATAGATCTTGGAGATAGGATAGCAGTATTCGGACTTGGTGCTATAGGCCTAATGGCGATACAGATGGCTCGACTTGCGGGAGCAGATATGGTAATAGGAGTAGACCCTGTAGAGACTAGAAGGAAGTTAGCTGAATCCTTGGGAGCCGATATCACTCTGGATCCAACAGTCGGCGATGTCGGGGTAAAAATACGCGAGCTTACGCCACCATATGCCCCTATCGAAGGCACATCACCCAGGAGAGTAGTAGGGGGATATAGAAGTGCATCTCAGGACAGGAGTGGCTCAGGCGTAGACGTATCAATCGAGGTTAGTGGCAACATTATAGCACTGCAGCAGGCTATTAGATCAACGGGATTTGGTGGCAGGGTATGTGTACTCTCTTTTTATGGCAGAGATGCTAGTGGCTTATACTTGGGTGATGAATTTCACATCAACCGTATTGAGCTCATATCAGCGCGCTCAGAGAGCCTGCCTATGAGGGAATATCCTCGCTGGAATCTCGATCGATATGTTAGCCTTGCAATCAAGTGGCTAGCAGAAGGCAAGCTTAGAGTTGAGGGGATAATACATCCTGTAGTGCCCTTTGATGACGCTCCCGAGGCATATAAGCTAATAGATGAGCATCCAGATAGGGCGATCAAACTGGGAATAATCTTCCCTTAGCGTCCGTTCTATGATCACAAAGGGTATTTCAAATCAAGCTGCTTGCCGCCATTCTCGAAGCAGGTGTGCGCACTCTTGCAGGGCAGATTCAAGTTCACCTGCTATACGACATTCTATACCCAGGTAACCGTCATACCCTATTTCTTTCAGCGCTCTAAAGTCTTGAGTGAAGTCTATATGCCACCTGCCAGGTTGTAGACAATTACTATCAGCTACATGCACGTAGACGATTTGGTCTGCTGTGGCTTTTATGCTCTGGGTTATATCAGCTTCTTCTATGTTCATATGAAAAAATCGCCCATTATCCTCACTCTTGGGCTTATGTCGAGAGCCAGGTTGCAAGCATCTTGCAGAGTGTTGACTAGATGTGCTTCGTATCGGTTGAGTGGCTCCAGGAATATAATCGTGCCCCCAGTCTCAGATAGTTCCGAGAGCTCCCTCATTTGCGTTATAAATAACTCTCTCTCCAGCTCTACAGCATCCTTATAAGGAGAAGAGGTCAGGCAGCAGCGGTTTGGTCCCGAACTGAGGTACGAGCAGCACCCAATTCAACAGTTGGCAAGATTCATGGCTATTTCTCTTACAGCAGCATCCGGAGAGAGCAGGTCAGCAGGGCCCAAGATGTTGGCAACGTATACAGGGCTGTCGGCAAATACTGAACGGAGCTCCCAGGCAGAGAGGATTAAAGATGCGCCGTGCAGCTCAATACCTTCTATGCCGATATCGGACAGCCGTTCCAGCCTCTTGCGTAGAGAGTCCCCTGGTACCATTTCCTTCTCTGATAGCCAGCTTCATGAGCGCTTCCTGAATGTCTATATAGTAATGCGCTGTGCTTCAATTGCCCACTCAGGTCCTGCAAGCAGAAGTCTCGTAGTTTCTTCAGATATGGCAAATTCAGCGTGTATGGATGAGGTATTTGTAGCAACGAAAGTGTTAAGCCCCTCGGGAATCATCGATATATCCAACTCGCCAGGGATAACAAAGCGTAATACATCTCGATCAAGAGTTACGGTGACCATATTGCTTTCTGCAATATAATCGCCGACAAAGCCCTGCAGGTACGAGCGGTCGTATAACTCCTCTGCAGCTCGACGTCTGAAGACTACCTCAGAGACGGACACTTCAAGCGGAATACTAACTCTATCTACTATTCCTCTAGAATTAGCTGTAAATGTGGCAGGCAAAGGGTTAGGTAACTTCTCAAACTCTAATAGAAAAGTATTATATTGATAGTGGCTAACCCTTCCTGACAATTCATTCAGTCGTACTAATAGGCTCCCATCTTCCTCTTGGGAAATATGCAAGGTCCCATACCCAGGGTGGCTATAGGTACCGGTATAGTCTTCTAAGTTATGTGGACAGGCTGCATCAGGCTTCCTGTCCTTTTCTCTGACCTCGCGCCCCAGAGTTGTCATTTTCCTATACTGTTCCTGCTCAGATTCAAGCCTAGCATTCCAGTCCAGCGGGCTCATACCCAAAAGCCTGTCGTAGATTCCGAAAGTAATTGCTTGTGGAGCTGGACTCTGCCCCATATTTGACAGCACCACCAGACCGATGTTCAACTCGGGACAGAAGCTGGTCAGAGCAGAAAATCCATCTATATTGCCTCCATGATAAAGCAACCTATATCCTCTGTAAGTCTGCGAAACCCACCCCAGACAATAATCCTGATAAGATAGCTCCTCATACCTGGGAGGAGTACCTACAGGCATGTGTGGAGTATGCAGCTTTTCCAGAGAGCTTGTCGATCCAAAGACATCGCGAGTGGAATATCCCAAGTGAAATAGCAACCACTTAGCCATATCTCTTACACAGGAATTTATCGATCCTGCTGGTCCCATAGCTTCCAAATCAAAAAAGTCGGTTCTTCTTACTGCCTCGCTCTCCTGCACATAGGGCAGAGCATAATCGGCCGATAGCTGTGATGCCCGCACAGAAAAGTTGGTATTGCTCATGCCCAAAGGCTTCAAAATGTGTGTGAGAACAAAATCCTCCCAAGTCATTCCTGTAAGTTCCTGGATCAGGTAGCCTGCTACCACATACATTAGGTTTTGATATTGCCAGGCAGAGCGCAAGTCCTTGCTAGGTTCAAGATACCGCAGACGTGACAGCAGATCCTTCCGGGACAAATTAGGAGCGCTGTACCATACCAAGTCGTGTCTTGGCAAACCAGAACTATGAATAAGCAGATCGACTGGGGTAATCTTTGCAGATGCGTCCCTATCATATAGCTCGAATGATGGTATATACTCCTTGACCGGGACACTCCACTGCATCAGCCCACGCTCCACTAACAAAGCTAGGGCGGTAGCTGTGAATGCCTTAGTACAGGAACCTATAGCGAACAGGGTGGATTCTGTTGCTGGTAGTGCGAGGTCTACATCTCTTTGTCCAAAACCTTTGAGCAGCTCCTCTTTGCCCTCGATGACTACTGCCAAACCAATGGCAGGGACTTTCCACCTGTGTCGAGTTTCCTCAACCCAGTTTTCTATGGCCTCAATATCGATCCTCATAACCTCCTCCAATGAGAGCAAGCACATTTTACTATAACTTCGTTACAATGCTCTTGATAGACACCAAGGAGAGAGAAGTTGGAGGCAAACACATCTGTCAGGTTGGCTGATATACGAGTGATGAGCTTTAACATCAGAGGCGCTATCCATAAAGACGGCGAGAATGCTTGGGAGCACAGAGCGCCCCTGAACTTAAGAACCATTCTGTCTAATAATCCAGATCTTATAGGCTTGCAAGAAGTGCAAGAAGGTAACCTACAGAAGTACCAAGAGATGAGAGACTACGATAAGTACATAGGATCGCAGTATGGTACCAGAGAGCCATGGGAGTATGCCGCGATTTACTGGAAAAAGGACACGTTGGAAAGGGTCAATTCAGGCGGGTTCTGGCTCAATGAGGATTGCACTCAGATGGGGCTTGGATGGGATGCGGCCTGCATCCGCGTCGCCACTTGGTGCCTCTTCGAGCACAGAGCTAGTGGGTTGAGATTCTTTCACTTCAATACTCATCTAGATCACGAAGGCCGCACTGCAAGAGTAGAGGGAACGAAGAAGCTGCTCTCTCAACTAGAATCTATAGTCCCTAATGGATTTCCTGTGCTGATAACTGGAGACTTCAACTGCACCCCCCAAACCGAACCATACAAGCTCTTTATGGATGCAGGCTTTAAGGATGTCTACTTGGAGGCCGGTTGCCCAGAAGATGAGGGGGGGTTCACATTTCATAGGTTTACTGGTAAGCCTACACACTCCGGCAGGATAGATTGGATACTGGTAAGAGATGGAGATACCAGGTGGTACATCAGGAGCTTCCACCTCGATCGAACTGGTGAGCCTCCAATCTTCCCTAGCGATCACTTCCCTCTGATCGCAGATCTATCTTTAGGTTGATAATAATCTTATGTAAGGTCAGCCATCTTATGATTAGATCAGCTTCTCTAATCGCCTATCGGGATCTTTTCGTCCATCTAAGGTTGCATTTCCAGGTATTGCTGTCACCTGTATACCTATGGGGATGGTTGCTTGCTGGAGGAAGGCTCGGCCTAGATCAGGTGCTGGGATACATAGCACTACATGTGTTCCTATACGGCGGCGCTACAGCCTTCAATTCCTACTATGACCGTGACACAGGTCCAGTAGGGGGCTTGTTGCATCCTCCGCCTGTAAGCCGGTATCTACTACCATTTTCGCTGGCATGCAAGCTCATAGGCTTCCTCCTAGCCTGTACGGTTGGGACTGGGTTTGCTCTGGTGTATGTAGTATTTACCGTTCTGTCTTTGGCTTATTCCCATCCTAGTATAAGGTTGAAGAGCTCTCCATGGAGCAGTACTACCGCTATCGGCTTTGGGCAAGGGTTAGTTGTATTCCTAGCAGGATGGCTGGCGGAAAAGGGGAACTTGTCTGGTGTAATGTCGATCAGAGGCGCTCTTGGAGCCATGGCAGCCATATTTATCATACTAGGTCTATATCCACTTACACAGATATACCAGATAGAGGAGGATACGCAACGAGGTGACAGGACGCTTGCCGTCGCCATTGGTCCTACCAAGTGCTTCATATGGGCGATAAGTTTACAGATCATTGGTGGATTGCTGCTAGCTTATGTGCTAGCAAAATCATATAGCGGATGGTATGCGGGCATTGCACTGGCAGGTACTGCTCTACAAGCAATCCTCCTGACTTATTGGTCTAGAAGGTTCGACGAGGGAGCAATCATTAGCAACTACAGGCAGGTAATGCGTCTGAGCGCTGTCACGGGTATATCCCTCACAGCTTATCTACTGTGGTTGATAGCTATCTACTAGATAGGCAAGAGTCCATGGTTAGCTATTCACCTTTAATCTCCTGAGTTGCCAAATGACTACGGAGGCCATTAAAGCAGTGGCTATAGAGCCCACTACAGGTTGTATTGGAGCCCAGAAGTGCAGAGCTCCACTTGCACCCACCAAGAGCAGTACCAACTTATTGCATGTGGGGCATCCTATCGCAAGGAAGGAGAGCATACCACTTATGGTTGGCCTGTGCATGGAGTTTAGAGAGCATCCCTTTCTGGTAGAGAGGTAACCCCAAATACCAAACAGCAAGGCGTTCACGCACAGCAGCAGGTAATCGAATAATCGCACTGGTGTCATACGAGTGAACAAGGGATTCGGTATAACGTCCGTAGGGATCCCAACCAAGAGCACGAAAACTGTTGCCGACGTTATGGAAGTCATAAGTGGGTGCCTCAACATGGCTCATACACCGTCCACAAATAAACGATTGGGATTGGATCTTCTCGCTCCAAATTGACGAGCATAAGCTATGATAGCAGCTGCTGAGGTAAGCAAGGAAATGCAGGCCCCCCAAGGAATTATCACAGCTGAGAAATCAGGGATGCGAATCATGAGGTTGAACACGCCCACAATCAAGCAAATAATCGATGGATAGAGGCTATTGATGCCTCGTAGCTTGGTTTGCACGATAGAAAGAATAGTTGCCGCCGTAAAAGTGCAGACGCCAGCAAGTATTAACCAGAAAGACGCTTCCGACCAGAACCGTACGTAGAATGCCTTGTGTTCGGGTGATATATACCACGGCATCGAGGACCACCAATAAGCTAGATCTGTCAATGTTACTGCCAGGAAATAGCCAGCCCCAAAAGCAAGTGATGAGGATACAAGCTGTGAGCACCTTGAGAATATCAGCTCGTCACCGTGACCCGGATGTGGCATATCTACTGCTATCAGAAAGATAAAGCCACCGATAGCAGTGAGTCCATGCAGGAGCACATTGGGCCCAAAGAGTGGCATAAACCCGAAAAGAGTCTCAGTAAAGGGGAACAATCCTAGCAAGGCTAGTAGGAAGAACGTAATTGTCGCGAATCTAAGCGACATGTACGCGGTGTAGTCGCTCCTGGAGGCGTACAAAACGACGCATCCGATTAGTATATGAAGTGCATTTAAAAGTAAGTTTCTGGGTAAAATGCCGAACAGATACCCATAGGCATTCTCGATGATCAAGTCGGGTGCAGACTCGGGCCATGGAGCATGAATTACGGGTATGGTACCCATGACACCCAACACGGTAAAACAGAGCCCAACCAGAGTGCTAAACGCCTTGGTCATGGTATACCCTCTAAGCCTAGGCTCACCGATCACAAGCGGTTGGTTATCTTGACCCAACGAGGCACGGATATAAACACTCTCGAAGCTCTGCCAAATAATACATAGACTTTGTGCCTAAAAGCTACAACCGGTATCCCTAGTAGCATGAGAACCCTCTTCTCTATGGGCATATAATCCCACCACAACTGCTTGCGAATCCTGTAAGTCTCCTTCCATTGCACCTGCTTTGGAATACTCAACTTCATACTCTTGCCATCACTGACCATTACAGAAAGCGACCTCTTTTCAAGCAGGTTGGGCTTCTTTCTAGGATACTCTACCCATGCGTGATCGAGGGAATACCGCAGCTTATAAG
This sequence comes from Thermobaculum sp. T2p, assembly GCF_059335935.1. NCBI lineage: Bacteria > Bacillati > Chloroflexota > Chloroflexia > Thermobaculales (SeqCode) > Thermobaculaceae (SeqCode) > Thermobaculum (SeqCode) > Thermobaculum sp. T2p. Next base: position 23,585 of record NZ_JANZYQ010000025.1, on the reverse strand, counting down.
GAATACCTTTGTATTCCAGTATGCTGGCAAAGACGATCATACGCGCTTGGCAATCTCCTGCTCTGTTAGCCAAGGCTTCACTCACAGTAGGAAAATACCAGGGGACGTTATAGGTTTGCCAAGGGACTTCGTAACGAACGTAGCTATTCACGGCGCTCTCAATAGCTGCTGGATCGTCGGGCAACTTCGAAGCCATATCTGCCACAGCATGTTCGTCGATGGGCGGAGATATAGCCCTTGGAATTGAATAGAATAACATTACTGGATTGGGGTAAAGAACAAGGAAGCTCCACAGCAGATACAAAGCTATGGAGCTAGAGATATATCGGGCCCTGGTCATCTTTCCACCACCTTTCACCTGTGGCGGAATTATAAACATAGTTCCAAGTTTTTAGAAGTGTTCAGAGTTCATCGAACTGTCCAAGACTTATGCTGGAGTTATCCCCGACATTAAGGGTAGTATGACTGCCCCGTACTACTGCGCTGTTGCCAATCAGAGAATGGTAGAGAGCCGCAAACTCTATCGTGCATTCTTGGCCGAGAATGGAATCCTGGATTATAGATGACTTTACCACAGCACCTTCATCCAGGCTCACATAGGGACCAATAATAGAGTCTTCAATCCTGGCAGACTCTGGGATGTAAACAGGGGATCTAATGACACTACCTGGGAAATTGTACTCATGCTGTGGATGCTTGCTGAGAAGATATCGATTCGTCTCTAACAACGCAGATGGAGTGCCGGCGTCGAGCCAGAGGTTAATCTCCTCGGTCTCAAACTTGGCACCCTTATCTATCATTATCTGAATAGCATCCGCCAGATAAAACTCACCCTGGGTTTGCTTGTTAGAGGAAATTAGCTCATCTATGGCCTCAATTAGCTGTTCTCCATAGCGGAAATAATACAGACCTACTATTGCCAGATTGCTCACAGGTGTCTTGGGCTTCTCAACTATCTTCTTGACATACTTGCCATCAAGGACTGTAACACCAAACCTGCGAGGATCCTCTACCTGATGAACGTACAAGAGGCCATCCGATTCTACCTGTAAGAGCCTAGTCACATCTGTTTCAAAGATGGTATCAGCAAAGACTATGAATGTAGGGCCGTTTATCCACTCCCGTGCAAGCTGGATAGCATGTGCTTGTCCTTTGGGTTCCTTCTGTTCCACGAAACGAGAGTTGAAGCTGTAATGAGTCTTTATGTATTCCTCTATCTGCTCGCCAAGATATCCTGTAATAAATATCATCTCCTCACAAGGCAGAGGGGAGAGACGATCTATGATGTGGGCCAAGAGTGGTTTGCCTGCTAGGCTTACCAGTGCCTTAGGTCGAGTATACGTATGCGGCCTGAGCCTTGTTCCAAGTCCTGCAAGTGGAAGTACTATCTTCATAGGCTAGCTTCATCTCCTATTTTTTTCTTTTTGATGCTTGAACGCGATTATATCACCCTGAAGGCTAGTACCAATCCCTAGATCTGGTTTTGTTTTAGTTGTGAACCCTCATTATTGGTTGAGACCAAATTGAAAGCACAGGCTCGATCAGCCTCTCAGCCCTCATACCTGCTCATATCAGGGCAAATATTTGTCACAGTCGCGGTCATAATTGTGCCTCCATACTTGGCTGCTTTCTGATAAGCTGCCTTGAGACCAGCAAAAAGGGCATCGATATCCCCGGTAACTGTGGAGTGTGTTGGGAAGACTTGAACCTCCAGACCACTCTCACGAAGAACATCTATAGCTGCATCGACTGAGGCATAGTTCTGTTGTCCTATGGGATAAACTGCTACAAGGGCTGTTACCTTCATGTTACCTCCTTTTTGGCTACCAAAAATGCTGGTTGATTGCCTGCCCTGACCCCAGCTTTGTCAGCTTCATCAAATGGTGGGCGTGCATCAGGTGCCAGATGCACGCATCCTTTGACTTCCTCAGATTCTATCCCCAATAGCCTCCCGATATCTTCCCGACTCTTGAGCTTGGCGTGTGGCCATGGAGGTATATCCAAATCTCCAAGGTATCTGTATAGCGCCGCCCAAGGCGAGAGAGCGTTAAGGACGCCCAGTATTAACCTTCCCTGAGGTCTAACTATGCGCTTCATCTCAGAGATTACGATCTCTGGATAGCTGACGAACTCAAGCACTGTTATTGCAACCGCGGCATCGACGCTATTATCTGCCAACGCTATGTGTTCTGCTGTTGAGTTGATCCAGCGCACAGACAGATCTCGAGTGGTTTGGATACCGATATTGCGCATTGGGCCAGATGGCTCTATAGCTACTACGTTGACACCGATACTAGCAAGTTGTGCAGCAAACCTACCGGTACCTGCCCCCACATCTGCTATAGTCTCGCCAGCTTGTGGGGCCAGCAATGACATCACCAGACTAGTTTCCAACTGATCTATATAGTTACCAAGAGGTTCGCGGTACCATTGGTCGTACTTGGAAGCTATAGGGGCGAAATAATCCTCAAACACCTCCAGGGCCCTCCGCTTTAGACATCTAACTTGATGGCCTATTACTCAGAGCCAACAATTCTCCTATCAACCGGTCCTTGAGAGTCCACACTCTGTCTTTCAACCTATGCGTGGTAACAATACGAATCCTACGCTGGTAAGATTCGTAGGCAGAGAGGTCGTGAGAGCGCATGCCTGTGGCCTCGCTCCAGGTCATTATTTGATTCAAACCTATTGGTGGCTTGCGAAAAACCACTAAGGCATCCACATCCCAACGTTCAGGTTTAGGGATATCTATCAGTATTTCGTAGGGCATCACCTCCAGTCCAGTAAGTTCGGACAAGATATTAGCCAGCCTGATCTCAAGTTCCTTGCGACTTCCCGGATGGTAGAAAAGAGAATTAAGACGCTGGAAAATCACTCCAGCTTGTACAGAGAATTCTATGGCTCGCTTGTGTAGCCTTCTTGCAACCAAACTCTCGACCAGACTCCTTGTAGTATCTGGCATGTCCGAACGAAGCAGCAAAGCTATTAGAGAGTAATCATCGTGGTTCATCAGGTCGTCGGAAGACAGCGTCCCAGCATCTATAGCGTCCTGTACGGCTCTGAGCAGCATCACCATGCAGGCACGATTAGTATGATGCCAGTATACGTTGTCGAACATCTCCTGACGTGCACGGATCAATGAATGCAGAGCGCTGATACCTTTGTCGGTGATCGCCAGATGTGGAGAGCCTTCAAATTGCAGGACACGTAGAGAAGCTATAAGCCTTTCAGTATCCACCCTGCCATAGGGAACGTTACATGCATGAGCATCTCTCGGCAGATAGTCTATCTTGTCCACATCCAATGCACCTGACAGCAACGATCTATATATCAGCCATCTGCCGTTGATCTCATGTTCTGGAGATTTGTCGGGGGCTATCAGGCTTATAACTCGATGCGGGTCTACTCCCCAATCCCACAGTACAGAAGACACATCAGTGGAGCTTATCACCATGGCTCCTACTTCCTCATGAGGAAGCACCGGGGGACCTAACTCCTCGATGCCGTGGGAATACGGGTAGTGTCCTATATCATGAAGTAAGGCAGCGGCAAGAACAGTTCGGATCTCGCCAGGTTGAGGATCCTCTATCCCGCCGTTCTTCCCTAGACGTATCAGATGCTCCAAGGCCTTCCTGGCGAGATAATACACCCCCAGGGAGTGTTCATATCGAGTGTGAGTGGCACCAGGCCAGACCATGTAAACCCAGCCAAGTTGCTTAATACGCTGCAATCGCAGGAATTGAGGGGTAGATATGAGCGCACGTACGTGCTCGCCGATTGGAATTTGGCTGTAGAGGCTGTCGCGTATGACGGTGACGTCTTCGCCGATGAAGTTTTCCATTTGAGGATTGTAGCACGACTTTGAGATCGTGTGGTGATGGCAAGCATTCCCAAATAAATAGGACTAGCCTGCCATCACCTAACCTTATAGTTACTTCTCTACCGGAAGGCCCTTCTCACTCCAGGCTTTGATTCCCCCTTCAAGGTTATAGGCCTGCCTGACTCCAACTGCGGCTGCCATCTCAGCTGCGACTGCGCTCCGCTGGCCAGATGCGCAAGAAAATATCACCTTCTGGTCTGGAGACACATACTTAGTGGGATCTGATAAGAAGGTTTGCAGAGGTACGTGCCTGGCCTTGGGCATGTGACCCTCATCCCACTCATTCTGCTCGCGCACGTCTATGAGGACGGCCTCGCCGCTCTCGACCATGCGGTAAGCTTCCTCTGGAGGTATGCGGTCAAACGGTTCTTGGGTTTCTTCTTCATCCTTTGCAAGACGGTAGGGCATGTCTTTTCCTCCTGTAAAGTTTCTAGCAGCAAACTACAGGTTTCTCTTCTCCTGGCTCAGTGTTGACTATCCTGATGCCCTGCTCCCTAACATCGTTATCAATTATGTAAAAAGCCCGTAACCTGGGATTATCTCTGTCCTCAAGGCTACATATGAACTGTATGACGTCGGGGTAAAAGCGGGCAAAGTCTTTATCCATCTGCGAGGGATAAGCTTCGCTTGCGGGATGGGAGTGGTATATTCCATAAAGCTCCCAACCCTTCTCCTCTATCTCCATCATGACTTTGAACTGTTCTTGTGGCTCCATGATAAACATGGCCATAGGGTTCTCAGCAGAGTTTTTTACTCTATATACCTGCACTGGGTCGGGGTTGCCTGCTATAAGTCCGCATATCTCATTAGGCCAACCTTCCTGTGCATGCTGGACTATAGCTTCGTAGATCTTTCTAGGTAGCTCTACCATACGCCTTCAACACATCCTCTGCTTAGATTTCAACTTTATGAATTCTACCCGTTTCAACATCATAGATGGCAGGCGTAATGATCGTGTCTTTAGCTAGGAGACCAGAGCCAAGCAACTTGCGTACGTCTTCCCTCAAGCTCTCCTCGTGGCTGGTGAAGGGGAGGAAATCCAGCCCAGAGGCATCTACATTTAGGTCCTGTTTGATCTTGTCACGAAGCTGCTCGTTGGTGAAGGTGAGCATGCCACACTTTGTGTGCTGGATGATCGCTATCTCGCGAGTACCAAGCAACTGCTGGGAGATCACCAGGGATCTTATTACATCCTCAGTCACTCGCCCACCGGCATTGCGTATCACGTGAGCATCACCCAGCTCCAGACCCAGAGCACTAATGGGATCTATGCGGGCATCCATGCACGTGACTATGGCTATATGCCGACGAGGAGGTGCAGATAGATTGCTATAAGTGAAGCTTTGGGCATAGTTCTGATTATTCGCAAGCAACTCATCGAATACTGACACTTTTACCTCCCAAAACAGGGTATGATTGGGAATATTCCCAATCATACCCATGATACAAAATTCAGCCTTATAGGCTACTGAAAGATCTCAGTAGTGCAGTCACCTCCGGGAAGGTGCATTTCATGAGCCCGAGCAGTGCCGAAATCAACGTAGAAGTTCTCATCCAGCTTCATCCCGCCCTCGGGATCGCAGTCTATCTTGAGCATCCACGACTTAAGGCCCGGATAGAACTGATTATCCCACGAAGAATACAGAGAGTTGGTCACGTACAGGCGGCGACCATCCATAGATAGTTGTAGCATCTGAGGGCCGCCTTCGAGCTTGCGACCATTCATGTACACTGGCTGCAGGACTCCTCCGAGCCATACTTGTCCTGTAAGTTTGGGATTTGCTGGATCGGAGATATCGTATTGCCGGAGATCACCATGCAACCAGTCGGAGAAGTAAAGGAACCTGTCGTCCATAGATACTACTAGGTCCGTGATCAACCCAGGCACTGGGAATGGCCAGCCCTCGACGTCCTTGGGCTCAACCTGAATTACCTTTTGGGCCTTCCACTCGCCATCCTCTTTGTACCAGCGCCAGATAGCGCTGCTGAGGGCTGCACCTACAAAGCCAGTCTCAGCATCCGGGTTGTGTAACCAGCGAACCTCTAGTGGTATAAGACCTTCCTCTCCGAGATCGATGCTCTGCACTACCCTCTTCTCAGAGAGATCCCAAAAGTGTATGCTGTGGCCGTACTTACCCTCTTGGACGTCCTGTAGGTTGAAGCCATCCTGAAAAGTCTTGGGGGCAGCCCACTCACTGGAGATGAGAGTGTTCTTCCTGGGCTGATACCAGAAGTCGTAGTTGAACTGTATCTCGCCAGGATTAGCCTCCCACCTTCCCAGCACATCGAAGTTCTTGGCATCAAGCACCGCGAATCCGCCAGGAGTATCTCCGTTCTCATCGCCGAGCATGCTTATGACGACTACCTCGCCTGGCATGCAGTGTACGGTGTGGGGTGCTGAGAGGCCGGTCTTGCGCTTGATCTCCTCGCCGGATATAACCTTGGTGATCTCAGGACGACGAGGATCGGTCATGACATCTATGATATGCACGTTGGTACTTCGGAATCCTGGCACAACTATGTATTGGCGATTGAGGTTGGTGTGACAGGCGCTACTGCATACCTGCCAACCAAAGTGGTGTAGCTCATCACCCTTATTGGGCATGTATGTCCTGTGAATTATCTGGCCATAAGTATCGGAATCGGGATCGACGTCCACCACTGCCAGGAAGTCTGGTTCATCGACTCCTGTACCAGTGTGCAGAGAGGCAACATAGACTATCTCTTCCCTTGGGGCATTTAGGGCCTCTTCGGGCAATGCATAACCAACTCTATGGCCGTTGCCGTGGGAGTGATCATTATGGGACTGCATCCTTGCTACCTCCTATAACTTTACCTATAACTTTAAATAATTATGGGAGGCGATGCGCACCTCCCATAATACTGGTAACTAGCGCTCTATGGGTGCCCCTACTACGCTGCCCCACTCGGTCCAGGAGCCGTCGTAGTTGCGTACATCCTTATAGCCCAGGAGCTCGTGGAGCACAAACCAAGTATGGGCGCTGCGCTCACCAATCCTGCAGTAGGTGACCACCTCCTTATCAGGTGTAATTCCCTGATCCTGATAGATCTTGCGCAGCTCTTCAGGAGACTTGAAGGTGCCATCTTCGTTAACTGCAGTGCTCCATGGAATGTTCTTGGCACCGGGTATATGCCCACCTCTCTGAGCACCTTCCTGAGGCAGGTTCTCAGGAGCCAGTAGCTCCCCGGAGAACTCCTTGGGGCTGCGGACATCAACCAGACCTACATCCGGCTTTCCAAGTACCTTCATAACCTCGTCCCTTAGAGCCCTGAGCTGTGGAGTGGGGTCAGGAGCCTTGTAGTCTGTCCTGGGATAAGAAGGCACGTCATTGGTAAGCTCTCGCCCCTCCTCAAGCCACTTCTTGCGACCACCATTCATGAGTTTGACGTTATTGTGACCATAAAGCTTGAAAAGCCAGTAAGCGAAGGCAGCGAACCAGTTATTGTTGTCGCCGTAGAGGATCACAGTAGTATCAGGAGTGATGCCCGATCTCGAAAGCAGTTCCTCCCACTGCTCCTTGTTAGGAATGTCGCGGACTGGCTGCTGCTGCAGGTCTTGCTTCCAGTTCCAGGCGATGGCACCTGGGATGTGGCCCTGCTCGTAAGCTGAGGTGTCTACATCTACCTCGATAATACGGATGTTGGGATCATTTAGGTGCTGGGCCACCCACTCCGTGCTTACCAGTGCGTCAGGATTAGCGTACTGCTGAGTAGTCTGCTCCACCGATTGGGTCATATCTTTCCTCCTCAATTATCGATTTGATTTTCTTTTGCAATAAATCTCACGCAAGATTCCTCTTGCAGTGATCCAAAGCTTATTGACTACCCAATGAGGGCAGTCTCGTGAGGCACCCCGCAGAACTCAACGTAGTCTATAGGCTCCGTGATCGTTGGGTTCTCCCCACATACTGGACAGTTCGGGTCCTTTGTCAACTTCAATTCCCTGAACTCCGTATTGAGGGCGTCGACTATCAGCATGCGGCCGATGAGGGGTTCTCCTATGCCAACTATAAGCTTTATAGCCTCCATGGCCTGGATGGAACCCACGATGCCGCACATCACACCCAGTACACCTGCCTCAGCACAGCTGGGCACAGAACCCGGGGGTGGAGGCGTAGGAAACAGATCCCTATAGCACCCATAGCCTGGTGCATAGACCGTGACCTGACCATCAAACCGCATGATGCTGCCATCTACTAGGGGCTTGCCCTCCCAGTAGGAGACGTCGTTCACCAGGTAACGGGTCGGGAAGTTATCCGAGCCGTTGATCACGACGTCATACTGACGGATTATCTCTCGGGCATTTTCAGAGGTCAGCGGCTCATTGTGTTTGACGACGTTAACTGTGGGATTGACCCTGTGTATGGCATCAGCAGCGGAGTCTACCTTAGGGCGTCCAAGATCAGCATCGCCGTGAAGTATCTGCCGATGCAGGTTGCTGATCTCCACCACGTCAAAGTCGACTATGCCAATGGTACCTACACCCGCGGCTGCCAGGTAAAGGGCCGCGGGGCTGCCCAGGCCGCCAGCTCCGACGATAAGGACCTTAGAGTTGATCAGCCTTCTCTGCCCCTTGCTGCCGATCTCCGGCATGATTATGTGCCTGTGGTACCTCCTGACCTGCTCAGGAGTGAGCTCGGCGCCACCAGCCATAGCGGGCAGGATGCCGATCTTATCCCCTTCATTAACGGGAGTGTCAAGTCCCTGCTTGCCACGTACGTCTTCGCCGTTGATGAAGAGGTTGATGAACCTCCTGACAGAGCCATCTGCCTCGTACAGCTGGCTCCTGAGCCCTGGGTACTGCTCAGCCAGGTTGGCTAGCACCTCTGAGACGTTGCTACCAGATGCCTCTACCTTAGTCTGTTGGTTAGTATGTACCCTGAGAGGACCTGGTATCTGAACTTCAACCTTTGCCATGAGTTATCCCCCTTGATGGTATGATCTTTGCAAAAATCCTCTTGAAGAGAATGATACTATTTTGGACCCTGAAGCCTCCACAACTCAGTGGAAAGATATCTTGTGCCGGAATCTGGGAATAGCACGACCACCACTCCATGATGGAGCGTGCGTGCCACGTCCAGAGCCGCCTTGAGAGCAGCTCCGGCGCTAGGACCTACCAATATGCCTTCCTGCCGGGCTAGCTGCCTGGCAGCCTCGTAGGCATCCTCCGTGCTCACCCCTACTTTCTTGTCTATTACCGTCTCGTCGTATATGCCAGGCACTATAGCAGTCTCTAGGTGCTTGAGACCCTCGAGGCCATGGAAAGGTGCATCGGGTTCAACACCTATAAGCTTGATGTCAGGATTAAGCTCTTTGAGCCTCCTGCCGGTGCCAGTCATCGTGCCGGTGGTGCCAAGACCCGCCACAAAGTGAGTCACCCTACCCCCAGTCTGGTCCCATATTTCAGGGCCGGTGGTGTCGTAGTGGGCCTTCCAGTTGGAAGGGTTGTTGTACTGGTCGGCGTAGAAGTATTTATCGGGATCCTTGGCCACCAACTCACGCACGTACCGAATAGCCCCATCGGAACCTTCGTAGGGATCGGTGTAAATGATCTTGGCTCCGTAGGCCGCAATTATCCTCTTGCGCTCCTCACTAGCATTCTCGGGCATGACTATCTCGCACTGGTACCCTTTGACGGCGCAGATCAGAGCATAGGCGATACCTGTGTTACCACTAGTGGAGTCGATAAGTATCTTGTCGTGGGTGAGCCTGCCATCCCTTTCAGCATCCTCTATGATCCGCAAGGCAGGCCTATCCTTGACAGAGCCTCCAATGTTGAACCACTCAGCCTTGGCGTAGAGCTCCACTCCCGGAGAAAGTTCGCTCTCGAAGCTTTTGAGCCTGATGAGGGGAGTGTTGCCGATGAGATCCAGCGGAGACTCTATTGTCCCAGCCCTATCCAAATTAATGATCGGGTCATTTATGGTGTAAGCGCCATACATTTTATATGTGCCTCTCAGTCTATATTAGCTACAAGTGCAAAAATTCGCAATAACAATGCCAACATCACTACTGCCTTTTACAGGATATCAGAACCCAGGAGATTTGTGCAATACCACAGAACAAGATGGGGCAGCTTATTATATGCATCTATTTGCATTTACTACCAGATATCTGTTATGATTGAGATGCTATTAGAGGTTGAGGGGGTACTTAGGGTGGCAGACACGATCACTGTAGAGAAGGCAGCTCAAAGCTTGCAGGAGATGGGGTACAGGCTCACCCCACAGCGACTCATGATCCTGGAGGCTGTGCTCTCCAGCGAGGACCATGTGACCGCGGAGGAGCTGTACGAGCACGTCAAGAGCAGGTATCCACACATTAGCTTCTCGACAGTTTACAGGACTATGGAAGTGCTGCGAGATGCCGGGTTCGTAACACAGACTGACCTTGGCGGTGGTAGAGTGCAATATCATCCGGTCGATAAGGCTAAGCATCACCACTTGATATGTCAGTCATGTGGACACGTGGAGGAGGTAAGCGATGAGATCTTCGCCGACCTGAGAAGGGACCTGCGGCAGAGGTTCGGGTTCGATGCTCTACTGACCCACTTCGCGATCTTCGGGCGCTGTCGCGTCTGCAGGGAGAAGGAAAACCGACAAGCCCACCGGTAGTGATGCAGACTCTAGTTGACCTGCCTCGAGTCGCTAAGCATTAGCCTAGTATTATCTTCTCATTATAGACTACTTAATCAAGATATTAGTGCTATATAAACATCTTATATTGTCCATAAATTTTGATAATGCATATTCTTAACTTCTTCTCTAGGTATCCTTACTGGTACATAGATTGCGGCGCAAGTTCCTGGCCCCATTAGGGGCGAAACCATAAGATACGTAGAAAGGAGAGCGAGAGCATGTACCTAAGGATAGACAAGCTACAGGTGGAACTGCCGCAACCCGAGCATCCAGATCCTAACGCCGCTGCTGCAGTGCAGGAGTTGCTAGGTGGTAGGTTCGGAGAGATGTCTACCCTGATGAACTATACTTATCAGTCATTCAACTTCCGTGGGAAGAAGAAGCTCAAGCCATACTATGATCTGATAGCGAACATCAGCACTGAGGAGCTAGGGCACATAGAGCTGGTAGCAGCCACGATCAACATGATGCTTACAGGGTCCACTAATACAGATGAACCAGTCAACGCGCCGTTAGGGTCGGCAGTCAACTACCGCAACGTGCACCACTTCATAGTAAACGGGCAGACCGCTCTGGTGGGTAACTCCATGGGTGAGGCCTGGCGCGGAGACTATGTGTTTGCGAGTGGAGACATAGTGCTAGACCTGCTACACAACTTCTTCCTGGAGTGTGGCGCACGCCTTCAGAAGCTGCGCGTATACGAGATGACCGACAATCCTGTGGCTCGACAGATGCTCGGTTACCTGCTTGTAAGAGGTGGAGTACACCAGGTAGCTTATGCCAAAGCTCTCGAGACATTGACTGGTGTGAACGTGACGAAGATGCTACCTGTACCCAACATCGAGAACTCCAAGTTCCCAGAGGCCAAGAAGTTTGAGGAGCAGGGCATCCATAGAACGCTATACAGGTTCAGTCCAGAGGACTACAAGGACGTTGCCAAGATTTGGACCGGCACTCATCCAACCGATGGTGGTGACCTCAAAGTGGTGGATGGGCCTCCAGCCGGCGGCGAGATTCCCGACCTGAAGGAGGTGCCTGAGGAGTTTGCTCCCGGTTATGATCCCGAGATGTTGGCGGAGATCGCCAAGAAGCTCATGTCTTAGCGGACGCCAATACATAGGGGAGGTACTCGTACCTCCCCTATTTTTATATCTTCTTACACACGACCTTATGGAACAGATTATGCAGACCTATCTGTAGAAAAAGTGTAAGGAGTAGTGTGATGACAGCAATGAGAGCAAGGGAAGAAGCAGGTATAGGTCGTGGTATAGCTATGGGACTGCTGTTTGGAGCCATGAGCCTAGTGTTGATGCTCGTACTTAGCCCGATAGTAGGGACGATAGCTCTGCCATTAGCGTCCTGGATAGTGATCCTCTTGTGGTTACTGATGCCTGTGTTAGCCGGCTACGTAACCGATGGCAGGTTTGGAGCAGCGGTGACTGCGGGTGCTGTGGCTGCTGCCTTCGTCGTTCTGCCCGTATTGGCTATGCAGACACTCAGGCTCTCTGTGTTCGCTATAAAGGTGGGTTTTACTGACGCTAACTTCACCGGACAGCGCCTCTCGGTAATGCTGGCGATAGTGGGTATAACCATCTTTGCGGCAGCTATTGGCCTCGCCCTGGGGTGGATAGGACTGTTCCTGAGAAGGCATAGCACATAGCAACTCTTCACTCTGATAAGACAACTTGCAATAGCCCTCTCCGTAGCTTCTGTGAGGCTTGGTTATTGACTTGATAGCCAACTAGCTTTATATTCTTCCCGTAGGCCTATATTCAAATATTGAATAGTAATAGCTTTACTAATAGAGGCACTAATGGCTCATTACGGTAAGCAACCCCTTTCAGTCGAGTACGCATTGCTTGGACTACTAGAGGATAGTCCAGCTCACCCTTATGAGGTACATCAAAGGCTAGTAACCACTAGCCCTCTTGCCAACGTGTGGAGGATCAAGAGGGGGCACACCTATGCCTTGCTTGGGCGCTTTGAAGAGGAGGGTTTGGTAAGCAGTTGGCTTGAGCCCCAGGAGTATAAGCCGCCGCGCAAGATGTTAACCCTAACACCCGAGGGGCAAGCAGTGCTCGACAACTGGGTGAGGCAACCCGTGAGGAAGCCGAGGGAGATGAGGCTAGGTTTCCTTGCCAAGCTATACTTCGCGATACGCAAGGGAGTGGCTGTTGAGCTGTTGGATGCTCAATACCTAGAGTGCAAGAGGTGGCTGGATGAGCTGGAGCGCAGCCAGGAGCATGGAGATCTCTATGGCCGCATGGTATTGGATTTTCGTCGGCAGCAGGTGAGCTCGATTATGGAGTGGTTATGTGCGTGCCGTCAGGCTATTGATCTTGAGGAGGGAAGATATGAGCTCTAATTTGAGGTATATAGGCGTAATCGTGCTGCTGGTATGGATTGTTGGCTGCGGTCCTGGAAGCACAGGGAGCTCTAACGAGAGCTCACAGACCCTGAATGTGTTTGCAGCCGCGTCTCTAACTGGGGCCTTTACGGAGATAGGCAAGGAGTTCGAGGCGGCACATGCAGGTATCAAGGTGGTCAACAGCTTTGCGGGTTCACAGGACTTAGTAGAGCAGATGCATCAGGGCGCGCCGGCAGATGTGTTTGCTTCGGCCGATGAGAAGAACATGCAGAAGGCTGTGGACTATGGTTTGGTGGATCAGGCACATCCCAAGACTTTCGTCCGCAATCGGCTGGTGATCGTCACTCCTAAGAATGATTCCAAAGTGCAGTCGCTTACCGATCTAGCCTCTAAGGATGTCAAGGTGGTACTTGCCTCGGAGGATGTTCCCGTGGGCAGCTATGCGCTGAAGTTTCTGGAGCAAGCATCGCGGGATTCACAGCTGGGCAGCGACTACAAGCAGAAGGTGCTGGCCAATGTGGTGTCCTATGAAGATAACGTCAAGGCAGTGCTTCAGAAGGTGGTGCTAGGGGAAGCTGATGCTGGTGTGGTGTACAGCTCCGATGCTGCCACGGCGCCTGCTGACAAGGTGACCACGTTGGAGATTCCCGACGAATACAACGTGGTAGCTAGCTATCCTATAGCGGTAGTGAAGACTAGCAAGCATGCGGACCTGGCGGAGCAGTATGTGGAGTTCGTGCTGTCAGACAAGGGTCAGAGCATCCTCAAGCAGTACGGTTTCATCCCTGTGGGCAAGAGTAGTTGAACGGTGGCCTATGATGCAGTCACAGGCTGAGGAGATCAGCGCTAGGGAAGCGGAGTACCTGTCAGGAGTGAGGCGAAGGCCATGGTTGCCCAAGCACTTGTTGCTGATTGTCGCCAGCGCTCCGATGGTGGTCTTCTTAGCATTGCCCCTTGTAGCGCTGGTGGCTAGGGCGCCCTTGGCAGAGGTGATCACACGTCTCGCCGACAGGCAGGTCTCTATGGCGATAGCGCTGAGCGCCTACACGACCTTAGCGACTACCTGCTTGACAGTGCTTCTGGGCACACCATTGGCATATCTAATGGCAAGGCACCGCTTCTGGGGTAAGCGAGTGCTCGACACGCTGATCGACCTGCCGCTGGTGTTGCCTCCATCGGCTGCGGGCATCGCCCTGCTGCTTACCTTCGGCAGGTATGGGGTAGTAGGTGAACACCTATGGGACTTTGGGGTGCAGATCCCATTCACTCCTATAGCGGTGGTGATTGCGCAGACCTTCGTTTCAGCCCCTTTCTACATTCGCGCGACTATGAATGGCTTGTCTGCAGTGGACGAGGCGCTGGAAGAAGCCGGTATGGTGGATGGGGCAGGCCCCTTGAGGTTGTTCTGGAGCATAACTTTCCCTCTGGCGAGGGTGGCGATGATAAGCGGGGCGATCATGACATGGGCTCGGGCCCTAGGAGAATTTGGGGCCACGATAATCTTTGCGGGGAATTTCCCAGGTAGGACACAGACCATCCCTATAGCGATCTACCTGGGCTTTAACATCAACTTGGAGTCGGCGGTGGTGCTCTCGACGATCCTGCTATGTGTATCGTTCGGGGTGATCATGATCGTGAAGTGGGCGTTGAAGCAATCGGTGACGCGCGCGGAGATCTATTAGCTAAGGTGCTTGATGTGCTGCGAGATGTGAAGGCTATAAGTATCCCTTGAGCCGCTCAGACAGCTCAGACAAGAGCTGTATAGCAGCTTCCAGATCAGGCAATAGATCTTTGAGGGCAAAGCTGCCGTGATCCCATACTCTTCTTGAGAGGAGGAACTCACCTTCGGTGGGGGTTAGCAGGCCAAGCTCTATGGCCAGATCTATGACTCCTTGTGAGATAACTCCTTTTGTCCAATATTCTGATGGCGTAGACGGATCGAGCAGGGACTCTACATACTTGGAGTGAAATCTTTGCGGGTTAGCGACCTGACATGCATGAGATATAAGCATCTCCAGGTTAGCAAGGGTGACCGTGTATGTGTCAAGCAGCAGCACCAGAGCTTTACACCAAGGATGATCTCTGAGGGCCATTAAGTCTTGCCCGCTAGGTGGTGGAATCTCCTTGAGATCAATCGAGACCTCTTGAAGAGTCGAGATACCGCTATCGATATCTTGAATTATTCTCTCCAATTTCGACCCTGGATAAATCACTAGTATGGAATAAGAGGTTGGGATAGCATTGGCGTGCCCGGAGGGACTCGAACCCCCGACCACTTGGTCCGCAACCAAGCGTTCTATCCAACTGAACTACGGGCACAAATTCCCTCACACAAAGTGTAGCAAAGAGATGAAGGGGTGGCAAGATATGGGGGAGCTCCGTCCCACTTCCCTTAAAATGGTTCATCCTTCTCTACGAAGAACTCCTCACTACCAAGTATTGCGCCGAGTAAAAGGAAAGGGTATACAGTAGAGGGGGTCCCGCTTCTCCGGGCTCCTCCTCTACTTCCCAACATACTGCCTCCATGAGTACTGAGGATCATAGCCCAGCATCCTACGTGCCTTGTCGATCGACAGAAGTGTCTCATACTCCCAGACCTCCTTACGGAGCTCAACGTTGGGGAACACCTCCGCCAACAGTTCTCTACTCGGACGGTTCATGACGGTGTCGGCCGCGGCTATGATGAACACCTCAGCACTATTGATATCTGCCTGCAATCCAAGCCTGCACGCCTGGGCAACGTCCCGCGCGTCCACGTAGCCCCAGAGATTCCACTTGCGCTTCGTTGGATCATCCCAGAACGTAGGGAACTGGTCGTAGTCCTGCGGTTCCATAATGTTGGAGAAGCGCAGACCCACGAAGGGAACGCCTGTCCAGCGGTTGAACTGGCGGGCCATTTCCTCGCCAAGCACCTTCGAGAGCGCATAGCTGGACTCCGGATAGAGGGGATGATCCTCATCTATAGGTGCATAGGCCGGCTGCTCACGATCGAAGGGTAACCCCAAAGTGGTCTCGCTGGACGCCCACACTACGCGGGACATACCCAGATCCTTTGCTGCAGAGAAGACGTTATAGGTGCTCAGCGTATTCGTACGGAAGGTCACCTCGTCAGTGCGAATACCAGGGGCTGGGATGGCCGCAAGATGCACGATCATCTCGTAGCCCCTGAGTGCCTCGTAGGTCTCACCTAGGTCCGTCAGATCGACCACCAGCGAGGGACAAAGCCTATCAGCTGGCGGCACCAGATCTACACTAAGCACCTCGTAGCCATGCTCCAGGAGGTCTCTAACGACCGCTCTGCCGGCCTTACCACTACCGCCTGTTACGACTACCTTGGACATGATCCGTTCCTCCGATGATCTATTAGATCTGAGCTACAGAATCAAGCTCGGACAAGAACTGCTCGATCTCATCCAGTTCCTCCTGCGAGAGCCTGAATTCCGCAGCGCCTATTATGCCCTCCACCTGGTCAGGCCTACGTGCTCCCACTATCGCGCCCGTTACAGCCGGATGTCTTAGCACCCAGGCGATAGCCACCTCGGCAGGGGATCTTCCATAGCGACTGCCGATCTCGCGCAGCTTCTCCACTAACTTGAGATTACGTGAGAGCCTCGGTTCGTTGAACTCAGGGCTACGCTTACGCCAGTCATCTTCTGGCAGGTTACGCACCCACTCAGAGGTCACCTTGCCAGTGAGCAGACCAGAGGCCATCGGAGAGTAGGCGATCACTCCTATGTTGTGCTTCTGACAGAAAGGCAGTATCTCCTTCTCGATACTCCTGTTTAGCAGGTTATATGGCGGCTGCAGGGAAGATATCGGGGCGATGCGCATGGCCCGTTGCATCTGGTCTACGCTGAAGTTGGACACGCCGATGTAGCGCACCTTGCCCTCCCTCTGCAGCTCGGCCAGCGTGCTCCAGCCCTCCTCGATGTCCTCATCAGGGTTCGGCCAGTGTATCTGGTAGAGGTCGATAACGTCCACACGCAGGCGCCGCAGGCTGGCCTCCACCTCGCGGCGGATAGATTCCCTCTTCAGGCTGTTCGAGATGTTCCCCTGCTCATCCCACACAAGGCCGCACTTGGTGAAGATATAAGGCCTGTCGGAGATACCATCCAGCGCTCTAGCAACCACCTCCTCGGAGTGGCCTAGACCGTAGACCGCGGCGGTATCGATCCAGTTGATGCCTAGCTCCAGTGCCTTGTGGATCGCAGCTATAGATTCATTGTCGTCCTGAGGTCCCCAACCGGAAGCCCAACCACCGCCCCCGATCGCCCAGGCACCAAATCCTATAGGGGTGATCATCATGTCAGTGTTGCCTAAACGTCGAGTATCCAACTTCACAACCTCCTGGGAAACAAGATTTGACACAGGGAACCAGCACGTCCATATGCATTATACTTGCCACCATACCTGGCCGTTAGGGTGTATATAAGGTATCCTATGAGAGCACTAGCGTGACGGTGCGACTGGTTTATAATGGACAGAGCTCAAGCTGACTACGCTTGGTAACAGCGCTGGGAGGGGACATGAATCAGCAGGAGATACAGAAGATCGTCCAGAGGATAGACGTGCTCTCAAGAAGCGTCGCCGACAACCTCGACAGGCTTCAGGCGGCCACAGACCCTGACTGGATAGACGAGCTCAACGCCGAGATCTCAGCAGCCCGCCGTGAGATAGCACAGCTCAAGAAGAAACTGGCAGAAGCTACTCGCCAGGAGGCCCAGGAGCATGGGTCGGCTCAGTAGCAATGTGGTCATTCTGGGTGCCGGCATAGTAGGAGCTGCCTGCGCTTACGTCCTTGCGGGCATGGGACACCCTCCCATAATCGTAGATGCTGCAACACAAGGGGCAGCTACCCTAGCTGGCGCAGGTATAGTCGCTCCAGGAGTCACGTTCCATCCATCGCCCAATTATTATCCTTTAGCTTATAGGGCAGTCGAATACCTCGAAGGATTGGTAGAAGAGATAGGCAATGAACAGCTGCTAGACAGGTGTGGCTTGCTGTATCTCATTACCGACCCACACTCCCCGATCGATGCAGAGAGCCTCGCCAATGAGCTGAGGCTTCGCGGCAAGGAAGCTCCCATGCATGGTGAGGTGCGCTTGGTCGATCCGGAACAAGTCCATAAATACTTTCCACTGCTTACCCCTTGTCAAGGTGCGTTGTACGTAGAAGGCCCGGGTAGACTGATCGGTGATACCCTACGCGACCAGCTGCTGCTAGAGGCTGTCCACAGGGGTGCTCGGTACGTGCGTTCACAAGCGACGATCACCAAAGTGTCCCAGCAGGAGGTCACCCTACAAGCCGACAATGTTACCATATCTGCCGAAAGGCTTGTACTAGCCGCCGGCGCCTGGAGCAAGCAGCTGGTAGAGAAGTTTACTGTCGTACCACCGCCTATTAGCCCCCAGCGAGGACAGATCCTCCACCTAGATGTGCCCGACACCCGCACTGACCAATGGCCAATCGTGATGGGCGACTTCCCACATTACATGCTCACGTTTCCAGTAAGCAAAGTAGTAGCTGGAGCTACTCATGAAGAGGCAGGTTTTCATCCCAAGCCTACACTCGGCGGCATACGAGAGATAATCGACACGATCTACAAGGTGGCCCCCTCACTTGCCTCTTCCCGGCTACTGGAGGTGAAGGTAGGGCTACGTCCTATCACCCCCGATGGCTTGCCGATCATAGGCAGGATACCAGATATACCCCCCATAATCGTTGCTAGTGGGCACGGAGCCTACGGCCTGCAGCTTGGCCCTTATACCGGCATGCTGGCAGCACAACTGGCCACCGACCAAGAGCCAGAGATGGACCTCACGCCATACTCACCCCTGAGGTTTCGCGGCTAGACCTTCCTCCCGTGCTATCATCTCCACAGCCCACTGCTGCCTCTCCTGCAGCCTTGGGCTGAGAGTCACCCTGTACTCACCCACACCGCGGATCTCCTTCAGGTGCTCCGGCAATCGCTCTATCTCGCGCGCATGCTCCCGACGAGCCCTTTCAAGGTCGAAGGACTCAATGATCTTGCCAGCCCTCATCACTGGCCTCAATAGCGGCAGCCAGTCACCATCAGGCGGAGGCTCGTCCCTTCCGGCTATCATATCTTCTACATATCGTCCTGAGGGATCTAACCTGCGCCAAAGCTGCTTGGCCCCCACAATCGTCCTCTTACCTTCGCTCAGCTTCAGCTTCGGGCTCCCGTCGAACTGCACCAACTTGTAGCTCATGTCCAGGACTGGAGCATCCTCAGCAGTAACCACCCTGGTGCCAACTCCAAACGAGTCTATTGGCGCATCGCTTCGAAGTAGCCTGTCGATCTCGTACTCGTCTAACCCCCCGCTGGCCATTATCCTAATATCTCGAAGACCCGCTGAGTCGAGGATCTCTCTCACCTTTCTGCTCAGTGCTTCCAGGTCGCCGCTGTCGATGCGCACCGCTGAGATATGCTTGCCCAGAGCAGCATACTTCCTGCCGACCTCAACCGCGTGCTGTGCACCCATCGTCACGTCGTAGGTATCAATCAACAGAGTTACCCGATGAGGAAATGTACTCATAAACCCCTCAAATGCTTGCCTCTCATTAGGGAAGGACTCCACAAAGGAGTGGGCCATCGTCCCCACCACAGGGATACCATACACCTTGCCAGCCAGCACGTTGCTCGTACCACTGAAGCCCGCCAGGTAGCATGCCCTAGCAGCCGCCAGGGCACCATCAATTTCTGGGGCGCGGCGCAGCCCGAAATCAAACAAAGGCTTTCCTCTAGCAGCCAGAACGCACCTTGCAGCTTTGCTCGCCACTAGCGTGGGATAGTGCAAAGCGTTCATCACCACTGGCTCGGCTATCTGACCATGGATGATAGGGGCAGTTATCTCCAGCACCGGCTCATTGGGGAACACTATGGAGCCCTCAGGCACCGCCCACACATCTCCCTCGAACCTAAAGGTTCTCAGGTACTCAATGAAGTCCGGCCTTACCTGAGGCAGTGTAGAGATGTACTCTAGCGCCTCATCATCGAAGCTTAGATCCTCAAGGCGCCTCAGCGCATCCTCCACCCCTGCCACAACCAGGAAAGACCTGTTTGGCGGTAGGCTACGCACGAACAAACTGAAGGTAGCTTTGCCATTCATACCGAGCGCATAGTAACTTGCGCCCATCGTGAGCTCATACAGGTCTATCGACAGAGGTATAGCGCTCTCATCCAGACGGCTCATTACAATCACCCCTCGGGCAGAAATCTGTGATGGTCTGTCACATACAGGCCCTTTTATATTATTATTCACATTGCACTGGGGTCTAAAATTCCAGCTTCAAGGAGGAACACTTCATGAAGATCCGACTACAACTTAGGAAGCCATGGGTGTGGCTGTCGGCTGCAGGAGTAGCTGCTGCAGCCGGTGGCCTGTGGCAATGGCGCTCTCGCAAGCGCAGAGCAGAGTTCTCTACAGGACCAGCTATTCACAACAGAGAGAAGCACCCCCTGGAGACTCCACCAGAGGCCGCAGGCTGGTGGGCAGACCTGCGCAGAAGGGCTGGCTGGCTGTAGCGCCTACACCCTTGCAGGTTGAGGCGTAAGGGAGAAGTTACTCCGGAAAAGCTCTCTCTCCTTGGCGATGATGCCCCCAGCACATACCAGCGCAACCAACGCACAGATCACCAGTGAGGCCACCGGTCCCACTGCAGATGCCAAGCTGCCTATGTATAGACTTCCAAAGGGAGTCAGCCCCAGCACAACCAACATCCAGCAGCTCATGACCCTGCCCCTCAGCTCGTCTGGCACCACCGTCTGCAGAAGCGAGTTCCCCATCGCCAGGAAAGTCACGATCCCCCATCCAGCCACAAATAACGCCACTAGCGCCAGTGGTAGGTGACGCATCACAGCGAAGGACATTATCCCCAGCGCCGATGCAACCTGGGCAACTATCAACCACTTGCCCTTGCTCGTGATCTCCCCTTTGAAGGCCAGCATCATTGCCCCTACGAAGGCTCCGAGTCCTACTGCACCCAGCAAGAGGCCATAACCACTAGCTCCCATATGCAGCACATCCTTGGCAAACACTGGCAGCAGTGTATTGTAGGGCTGCAGGAAGAGCGTCTGTACAGCTGCCAACACTACGATCGTTCTAATCCTGCCATCAGCCCACACATAACGGGCTGCATACACCAAGCTTGCGGTATCTCGGCTTCTAATAGAGGACATATTCCTACTGGCAAATCGGGGTCGTATAGCCCACAGCGTGGCCATCGCAACCACCAGCGTCAGGCCGTTGAAGAAATAAGCTCCGGCAATACCTATGTACTTTACCGCAAAGCCACCTAGAGTTGGCCCTACGACACCTGTCAGGTTGAACTGAGCCGAGTTAAGCGCAATCGCGTTCATTAGGTTCTTGCGCCCCACTATCTCTGGCAGCATCGATTGCTGCGACGGCATGCTTATGGCACCCACGGACCCAACAACCAGCAACCAAACCATCAGCAGCCATATATTAGCCTTTCCTGTAGCTACCAGTAGGCCCATGAGCGCCATGAAGATAGCGTTGATACACTGGGAAGTCATCACAACCTTGCGCTTCTCGAACCTATCAGCCAGCATCCCTCCAGGCAGCGACAGCAGCAGAAAAGGTAGGTTGGCGCAGAACGCTATCAGACCAATCAGGAATTCCGAACTGGTAAGGTTCACTATCAACCAGCCCTGGGCAACTATCTGTACCCACATGCCCAGCGCCGCAACCATAGCTCCTGGAAAGTATATACGGTACTCCTTAATACGGAATGAACCAAAGGCACCCGGGTAGAAGATATCTGCTGTCTTCTTTGCATCAAAGCTAGAATAGTTATTCTCTGTTTGCAAAATCCCGCCCCTGTGTCAAAATAGAAACATAAAGAGCCACGGATTCACCTCCATGACTCGGACCAGAATCAATTATGCCATCAATTTCGTGAGGACACACTAGTAGATTTCTACTAAGATCAAGTATCCTCGTGATTTTGGGATTTGTTCGGAGGCTGGAATGCACGCTCTACTCGATGGTGCTAGACCTTTGTTTGTCTTCATGCCACCACAGTATGATCACAGTCGGGAATGGGCGAGGCGCCTTTCTGAGGACGTGCCCGAACTGGAAGTAGCAGTACCAGAATCGTTCAAGGAAGCAGCAAGGCTCCTTCCACAGGCAGTAGCAGCCTTTGGAACAATCCCTAGAGAGATGCTAGCCCTGGCATCCAACCTCAAGTGGCTGCAGGCGCCAGCAGCAGCACCTCCCGCTGGTTACTACTACCCTGAGCTGGTAGCACACCCCGTAGTCGTCACGAACTTCAGAGGTATCTACAACGATCACGTAGCCACTCACGCCATGGCATTTGTACTGGCCTTCGCAAGAGGCTTCCAAAGATACCTGCCCCTGCAGCTACAGCAACAATGGCAGCCAGCACCCGAGAACTCTGGAGTGGTGCATCTGCCGGAGGCTACGGCACTGATAATAGGCGTGGGAGGTATCGGTGCCGAGATAGCCCGCCTCTGTGCGGCGTTCGGCATGCGCGTGGCGGGCGTAGATGCAAGAAGGCACGATATGCCGCCAGGAGTTACCCAGCTACACCCACCAGAAGTCCTGGACTCTCTGCTGCCGACCGCAAACTTCGTTATCATGACAGTACCTCATACCCCCGAAACAGAAGGCTTGATGCACATCAAGCGCCTTCAACTCATGAAGCCATCTGCATTCCTGATCAACGTCGGTCGCGGCAAGACAGTGGTCCTAAAAGACCTGGTCAAGGCGCTGCATGAGGGCATCATCGCAGGCGCAGGACTGGACGTGTTCGAGGAGGAGCCACTTCCCCCAGATCATCCCTTGTGGAACACGCCAAACTTGCTCCTCACTCCACACGTGGCTGCTAATGGCCCTTACCTCAATGAGCGCAGGTATAGCATCATACTGGAGAACGCAAGGAGGTTTATATCAGGTAGAGAGCTCATCAATGTAGTTGATAAACCCAAGTGGTACTAAGAACAACACACGGAGGCAGGAATGCACCTAAGTTCTGAATCTAGCCGAAGGTTTCTCCATATCAATGTCCTGGACTTCCTACAACAAAGCACGGCGGGTAAGGTCCTATGGGCCCATCAAACAGAGGATCTTAACATCAACTTAGTACATCTGGACGCGGGCGCGTCAATCGACAGGCACTATAACAACGAGGTCGATGTACTGATACTAGTCATTCAGGGGGAAGGAAAGGTAGGTATAGATGACACAGAACTAAGCATTAGAAGTGGTGACCTGCTGGTCATCCCCAAAGCTGCCCAAAGGAGCATCACAGCTACAAAAACGAACTTACTCTATGTCACCTGCCACAGGCGCAGACATGGCCTGATGCCCACGATAAGGGATAAACACTAGATACCTTCAGTTATAACTGGGAATTTCTGTATCATTACCAATGGCTGAACTCCAAATCTGTTGGGAGGAGAATGTTATGTCTGAGGTTAAGTTTGGGGTATTCGTACCACAGGGGTGGACCCTCGACTTGGTGGAGATAAGAGACCCGATAGAGCAGTACGAAGCCATGACCAACGTGGCCAAAGTAGCGGATTCCATCACCGCCTGGGACTCTATATGGGTGTTCGACCATTTCCACACAGTGCCGGTGCCGGTGCATGAGACCACCTTTGAGTGCTGGACC
>NZ_JANZYQ010000024.1:0-31534 GCF_059335935.1 Thermobaculum sp. T2p | reverse complement strand
AGTAACTACGCATACCCCTACCTTGACCGGCTCGGTGCGTACGAACCTTCGCAATGACTCGTCAAGCTGACTGACATCAAGCTCGAACGTTCTCACATGCCGATTGTTCTTCTCTTCTTCCATTGCTCTCCTCTCTGCGTCGTTTTCTCCATCGCAGCTGTCTATGATTTAGTGGGGGTGAGGAAGTGATGATGCCGAGTATCCTCACTAGTTCCCGGATCTATGCTTGCGAAGTTTGCCAAACATCGGCTGGCCCTGCTAAGATGCCTCTGCATGAAAGGGCAGGATGCTGACCGTCAGCATCCTGACGCTTCCCAGAGCGTACCCCCATTTGCGGGTTTTCACAGAGCTCATCAGGGCCCTAAGTGTATACCTCCTACATTCTTTGGGCTGCAAAGATCTCCATGCTGAGTGCGCGGCCCTTAACTCGATGTCCAAGTACAGCTCGGGCAGCATGTGAGCGTATAAATCTGTGACCTTGGGGTCGCTGAACAGCTCATCCAGCACCCGCCTGTGTACTCGCAACATCTGCTCAGCCTGGCTCTTCCCACCAGTGATGCTTTCAGGGTGCACCCTATAAAAGGATATGGGTAGATCGATGTAGCCCACCTTATAGCGTCGTGCTATTCGCAGCCACAGCTCCCAGTCCTCTCCAGTGGGTAGGTCAACCCTGAACAACCCTACGTCCTCCAGCGCGGCTCTTCTCACCAAGGTGGTGGACGTGGTCATGTAGCTGTAGAACAGCAGTTTTGACATCTCCTCCAGGCCGTCGCGTACGTAGTCTCCTGTACCCCAGGGGGATCTGCGAACGCCTGTGTTTTTGCCCAGTCTGTTCACCTTGATGGATTGTCCGTACACCAGGCCGATCTCTGGGTCGGCTTCCATGAGGTCAAGTTGGGCTTGCAAGCCTTCCCCCGGCAGCAGGTAATCGTCTGAGTCGAGAAACCGGATGTACCTGCCTCGCGCGGCCTTTATGCCCGTGTTCCTTGCAGCTCCAGCCCCTTGGTTATCTTGCCTAATGTACCTGGCGGTGGGCATCGTTGTCTCCACCACGCTTCTTATGTTCTCTGTGGAGCCATCGTCGACTACTATGACCTCCCAGTCGGGTGATGCAACCTCCCTTAATGACAGCAGGCACTCGCGCAGGAGATGTGCTCGGTTGAAGCAAGGTATGATTACGGACACTCTGGGCTCTGTGGACATGCGTGGATAAGTCACCTCCATGTTTCATAGGAATACCCTGCATATTCTGCATGCAAGAGGTTGAGCAACGGTTGAGATACCGTCCAGCTTGTGATTCGCGGGAAGGCGCATTGGCTCAACTCGATCTTTACGTTGGCTCAACTACGAGTTGACCTTTCATAGCTACACTGCATACGTAAGTTCCCGGTGAGGAGGATATGTTGACGTCAGCTAAGGCCAAAGCGATCAGGGTCTGTGTGATCAGCGACGACCTCTCTGGCCCTCCGGATGAGGGTGTGAAGAAGTTCACCTGGGAGTTGGCTCGCGCGCTAAGTAAGATGGCTGACACCAGGCTTATCTCCACCAAAGGGCCGGTGGAGTTGCCTGGCGTGGTGCATGTGCCTGCCAGGAAGACTTTCCTAAGCTGGCGCTTGTGGAGGCATCTCAGAGCCTTTGACCCTGATGTGGTGATCTACGCCTCTCGAGGTTCTGCCACCTTCTTCTCCTTCCTGAGGGCTGCGCTGCTGCGTATCTACCATCGCAGATCCAAGATGCTGATGTTCGCACTGCAGACACGCAGACATCCCAGATGGCAACAAATGGTGATAAAGGCTTTACCACATATGCTGATGTGCGTGCAGTCAAACAGCAACCAAGAGTACTTGCAGGCCCTGGGGCGCGATTGCCTGCTACTCCCAAGCGGCATAGACGGCAAGGTGTTTGCCCCCGTCTCTGAGGAGGAGCGCAAGGCCCTGCGCGAGCTTTATGGACTTCGATGGGATGTGCCTTTGGTGCTGCACGTGGGGCATCTAGCTCGCGGCAGGGGAGTGACCTTACTTGGGGAGGTAGCTCGCCTGGGACTGCAGGCTGTGTTGGTGGCTAGCTCGAGCACCGAGCAGGACGAGCAGTTGGGAGCTGAGCTGAGCGATGCTGGCGTGCGAGTGATCACGCAGTATGTGCCGCACGTTGAGCACTTCTATCAAATGTCGGACTGCTATCTGTTCCCCGTCAAGTCCACCGACAATTCAGTGGAGGTACCGCTCTCGGTGTTGGAGGCGATGGCCTGCGATCTCCCCGTGGTATCAACGCGCTTTGGTGGCCTCGAGTACGTGTTTGGTATGGGGAGGCATCCGGGCATACGGTTCTGCGACTCTGAAGATGAATTGTTGGAGGCGGTACAGCATATGGTGGGTATCAGGCCTGGGGGCAATAGACAGCTAGTGGCGCCATACACATGGGAAGCTATTGCCTCTCGGCTATTGCAGCAGTGTATGGGAGAAGAATGGCTGCCTGAGCCTGAGATCAAACGTGCTGGCCAGGAGGCGATCGTTAGATCTTGATCAACTCGAAAGACGTGTTGAAGCTAGAGGAGATATAGCATGGACGTGGGTGTGGCTCTAATTACGGGAGGTTGCGGGTTCGTCGGCAGGCATGTCCTCCAAAGGCTGGTGGATGATGGCTGGGAAGTGTGGGTGATAGATGACCTTTCGACGGGCACCTCTCCGGTTCATTGGTTGGACGAGACCTACAGGTCTTATACAGATGAGGGCTTTCTGAAGTACTCTCTGCCTAAGGGATCCAGAATAGTCTTCGTGCAAGGGGACGTTAGGAAGCTGCTAAGCTCTCCTCAAGTGGCGCGCAAGCTGCCGCAGTTCGACCTGGTGTTTCACCTGGCGGCCGTGGTGGGGGGGCGGATGAAGATAGATGGCGATCCGCTTGCTGTGGCCACGGACCTGGCCATAGATGCGGAGTTCTTCAACTGGGCGATAAAGGCTAGGCCTGCAAGGATACTCTACGCCAGCTCCAGCGCTGCTTACCCTATACACATGCAGGAGAGCGAGGGACACGTTGCCCTGAGGGAGGACATGATCGACTTCGAGAGGGGACGTCTGGGCATGCCCGACATGACCTATGGCTGGGCCAAGCTCACTGGAGAGTATCTCTCCAGGATAGCAGCTCAGAAGTACGGCCTACACGTGGCCTGCGTCAGGCCCTTCTCAGGCTATGGTGAGGATCAAGACGAGTCCTACCCAGTGCCTGCGATCGCAGCACGTGCCGCCCGAAGGGAAGATCCCCTCATCGTCTGGGGCTCCGGCCAGCAGGGAAGGGACTTCGTGCATATCGATGACTGTGTGGAGGCGATGCTGCGTGCCGTGGAGGTGATAGGCGACGGCAGCGCGGTCAACATAGGCTCCGGCAAGCTGACGACGTTTCTTGAGGTCGCAGCCATCTTCGCACGCCTGGAAGGATACGAGCCCGAGATCAAGCCCCTGGTAGACAAGCCTGTAGGGGTACAGGCGCGTTATGCTGACCCAAGCAAGGCACAGAAGTTGTTGGGATGGAAACCTGCCATATCCATCGAAGAGGGGTTTGGAAGGGTGTTGGAGGCAGCAAGAAGGCGGCACGCGATGATCGTGGAGGCAAGGTGATGGTGCTGGCGAGTACCCACAGGGTAGAGCTCTCTCCCAACATGGAGGCCTTCCTGCAGTTCCTCCGTTATGGTCAGTTCGCCCTGCCGACTGACGAAAGCCCGGTGACCGAGTTGATAGCTTGGCTGCGGAGGAACAAATACCCTCTGTTGGCGCTGTCTCATACCCTTCCGGGTTGGCTGCGAGAGTCCTCGGAGTTTGTAGAGGCTCTGTGCGAGGAGCGCACCTGGTACGATACCCAGCGTGGGGAGTTTGAGCTGGCTCGCCTGGCTTGGCTTGAGGCTGGGATCGAGTGCTTGATGATCAAGTCGGCTGGTAACTACCCATCTTTCCCTCACACCAGCGACAACATAGACGTGCTCTTCCGGCCACGAGATGCCTATACGGCCAGGGAAGTGCTCCGAGCTATGGGATACGTGGAGGTGCGCAATGTCGAGGAGCCCGGCAAGTACCTCTTCCGCAGGTTCCGTGGTGGCAGGTGTGTGTCGGCTATCCACGTGCACGAGCGGATAGCCTGGTTCGTGGGCTTCCTGGACGACGAGGCAGTATGGGATAGGATGCGGGTGGCTCCAGATGATCCGGGCATAAATGTCCCTTCCCCAGAGGATGCTGTCCTTATCAACCTAGCGCACGCCTGCTACGAGAACAAGGAGCTAAGGCTGGTGGACGTTATGAGGGTAAGACACTCCTTAGAACTTCGAGGTGGCTACCTGGACTGGGACTACATGCTCTCGGTGGCCCGCCGTCGCGGCTGGGAGGATGGCCTGGCCTTCCTGCTGCTAGTGTACGATTGGGTAGAGAGAGCTGTGTTCGGCGAGAGCCTGATACCTCCCCAACGCTTAGCGCAGTTTGAAGCGATAGCAGGGTCCAAAGGCATCGTTCGTAAGCGTTTGGAGGATATTAGGTCCGCAGATCACCTTGATCTCCCGTTGGACCTCTCCTACCTCTTCTGCAAGTACCTCTACTACAGCAAGATAGCGTCCGATCTCGAACGCTCCGGCCAGGAAAGACTAAAGGATACCCTACTCACCCTCATCTGGGGGATCAAGTTGAAGTCCAGGGTGCGCCCGCAGGCAGGCATGGTGATATCTCTAAGCGGGATGGATGGCGCGGGCAAGACCGTGCACGCCAAAGCGCTCACAGAGGCCTTCTCCCTGTGCGAGCTGAAGGCCAAGTACTTCTGGGCTAGGGGAGGGTCCACGGGCCTGCTCTCGCTGGCCTCTCGCCTCAAGCGCAGGCTGGGGGGCTCGCGCACCTCTCAGGAGGCGGATGCCACCCGACGCAGGCGCAGGTCGCTGTCCAGCCGTTGGCTGAGGTGGGGATGGTCGTGGGCAGTGGCCTTGGACCAGGTGCTCACCTACCTGTGCTGTGCCCATCTACGGGCTAGAACCGGGAAGATAGTGGTGTGCGATCGCTACATCTACGATTCCGTTGTCGAGCTTAGGGCTTCTCTCCCTTCCGAAGACGTGGTCACGAGGGCTGCTGTGGCCTTCATGCTCCATGCTGTGCCCCGCCCAGGCTTGGGTTACCTACTAGATGTGTCTCCGCAGCAGGCACGATCTCGCAAGCCGGAGGAGCCCTGGCACTCGGATCTGGAGGTCGAGCGAGAGATGTACCTCCAGATCGCCCGCAGGTACGGCCTAAGGGTCGTCGCCAGCGACCGTGATTTTGCTGAGGTGAACGACTCCATCCTACAGGAGGTGTTCTTCCTGTACATGAGCAGGTTCGAGACCTGGCTCAACGCTCTCTTCCTCTCGAACCCTAGCCAGAGGAACACTCCCGACCCTGTTTGGCGGCGAGGAGGCGCGAGGTGAAGGTTTTGGTGGTGACCAACATGTATCCCACGGAGGATATGCCGTCCTTCGGTACCTTTGTGTACGACCAGGTGGAGTCTCTCAGGGAGCTGGGCGTGGATGTGGATGTGCTGTACTTCAACGGCCGCAAGAGCACGTGGAACTACCTGTGGGCCTTCCCCAGGTTCTGGCTGCGGCTGCTGCGGCACCGGTACGACCTGATCCACGCGCACTACGTATTGGCGGGAGTGGTGGCCAGAGCGCAGTGGGGCTACAAGACCGTGCTGACCCACCACGGTCCCGAGGTGCTGGGCCAACCCCCATGGCAGGCACCACTTTGCAAGCTCATGACACCGCTCTTTGATGAGGTCATACACGTCACCGAGGAGGTCAGGCAGGCCCTAGCCGACGAGGACGGTTGGGTGATCCCCTGCGGCGTGGATCTTGAAACCTTTCGCCCCATGCCCCGGGCAGAGGCGCGGGAACGCGCCGGCCTGCCCCAGGATAAACCCCTGGTGCTGTGGGCGGGCGACTACTGGCGCCCCGAGAAGCGGTTCGACCTGGTGGAGCGCGCTATGGAACACGTCAAGGAGTACATGCCCGAGGCCGAGCTGGTGCTGCTCACCAAGAAGCCCCACGACCTCGTGCCGATCTACATGAACGCGTGTGATGCCCTGGTGCTCACCTCCGACCTAGAGGGCTCCCCGATGGTGGTCAAGGAGGCGATGGCCTGCAACCTGCCGGTAGTGTCGGTGAGGGTGGGCGATGTGCCCGAAGTGATCGGGGGTACAGAGGGCTGTTACCTGGTCGAGCGTGATCCTGTCCTCATAGCTGATGCCCTCGTAAAGGTGCTCTCTAACCCCAAGCGCACGGAAGGCAGGTCGCGCATAGGCCATCTGTCCCGGGAGAACATCGCCTTGAGAGTGCTGGAGGTCTACGAGCATGCGCTGGGGAAACGAGAGGTCACAGAGAGGTACGCAGTCCATGGCAGAAGATAGAGCTCGCAGATCGGTCTGCATAATACGCCATAACTACTACCCAGACACCCACGTCAAGCGTGATGCTGAGGCACTAGCTCAGGCTGGCTACGATGTCACGGTAGTGGCTTTGCGACGAGAGGGACAGTCCTCCAGGGAGGTGTTGAACGGGGTGAGGGTACTCCGCATGCCCGTGGAGCACCGCCGGGGCTCGCCCCTGAGGTACGCCTGGGAGTACTCGGCCTTCGCTCTGCTTGCCTTCCTGCAGGTGAGCTGGCTGCACCTGCGCAGGAGGTTCGACGTGGTCGAGGTGGACAACATGCCCGACATCCTGATATTCACCGCGCTCGTGCCCAAGCTGACAGGTACGCCCGTTGTGTTCTACGTGTTCGACAACATGCCCGAGCTGCTGGCATATCTCAAAGGGCTGTCATCTCGTCATCCAGTGGTGAGGGCTTTGGGATGGTTGGAGGGCCTGGCTTATAAGTTGGCCGATCATGTGCTGGTCACGCAAGAGCTGCCCAAGAGGTTGGCGCTGTCCCGAGGGGCTGATCCCTCGAAGGTTACCGTCGTGCTCAATTCCGCCGACGATAACGTATTTAGGCGCCCTGAGGTGGTGCACAAAGAGGAAGACGTCTTTAGGATAGTCACTCACGGCTCGATCCTCGAGAGGTACGGCATACAGACGCTCATAGAGGCCCTGCCCAAGATAGCTAGAGAGGTCCCTAATGTGGAGCTGCAGATATTCGGCAAGGGAGAATACGAGGCGCGATTGCGGGAGCTGGTGGCACGGCTGGGTCTGGGCAATAAGGTCAAGTTCAGGGGGTTCGTCGAGCTGGATGAGTTGATAGCTACCTTGGCCTCAGCCGATGTGGGCTACGTGGGCATGCTGAACGACCTGGTGTTGCCCAACAAGCTGATGGAGTACGTGGCTCTGGGAGTGCCCGTGGTCATCTCCCGGTGGGAGACGTTCGAGCGCTACTTCCCTGAGGGCTCGGTGACCTATTTTGAGCCCGGGAACCCCGAGGACCTCGCCAGGGCGATAATCCAACTGTCCGCAGATCCGGTCAGAAGGGAGCAGCAGGTTAGGTGGGCTACGGAGCTGTACTCCCGCTATAGGTGGTCCGAGCAGAAGGCGGTCTACCTGGGAGTCTACGAGGATCTCTTGGCTTCCAAAGCACGGGTTGCTACGGGGCTGGTGGGCGGTGAGGGCGATGTTGGCTAATGGATACAAGCTCACCCCTGAGGAGCGATTGCTGCTGCTCTTGGTAAGCGGCGACCCGGGTTGTGGTGCCCGCCCCCAAGTTGAAGCCATGATGGCCGAGGGTGCCTTGGATTGGGAGGCCTTCATCTCCTTGGCCGCTCTACAGGATGTTGTGTCTCTGCTGCCCTACAGCCCGCTGTGGCCTATGGTAGCTGAGCGCTTGCCGGAGGAGTTGGCTCAGCACGTCAAGGCCCATAGGCTGAGCGTGATGATGACCAACATGGCCGCTGCTGCCGAGCTTGACAGGCTGGAGTCGGAGTTGATCAGCAGAGGCCTCTCGGTTATACCTCTCAAGGGCGTGGCCTTGCTCAAGAGGCTCTATCCCGCCATGGATGCCCGTAGGTGTGGAGACATAGATCTCCTGGTGCGGCCCAGGGATAGGGCTGCAGCCTATCGAACGCTTGAGAGCTTGGGATATCGCCCCCTCGAAGACCCTAAGCCTGGCGTGGCGCACCATCCTTTCCACGGTGTTCCCCTGGTGAGAACCTCTGGTCGGGCAAGCTACGTGGTGGAGCTGCACTGGAACCTCACTGATCCGCGCTTCGTGCCCGTCAGCGTCCACGCTCTCTGGGAGAGGGTAGAGAGGGCGTGTGCCAGCAAGGACATGCTCGATCTGCCAACCGAGGAGCTGTTGGTGTTCCTTGCCCTGCACATGCCGAAGCACGACACGGGACTTCTCCGGCTCCTAGCGGATGTCGATAGGCTGGTAAGGCGCGAGCCCGTAGATTGGGGCAGGGTGGAGCAGATAGCTCGCAGCTGGCGGGCAGATATCCTCACGTTCTTTGCGCTCGACCGGGCGCGAGCCCTATTGGGTACGCCGGTGCCCCAGAACGTGTTGGAGGCCCTGTCTCCTGGACGCGTTAGGAGAGTTCTCGTGGATGGCCTGTCGGGTGTAAAGTGGATGCTGCGCCCTCCCAGGCACTACAACCTCAGGGCTAACCAGTTTCGGATGGCCTATTGCCTCATGCTGCAGCCCATGGGCAGGGCCTTTAGGGGCTACCGCACCTACATCTGGGGGGAGGAAGCGAGCAGTTGGATGGGCCAGCTGTCGGGGTCTATAAGGGGCGTGGCCTGGACGGTGCTTATAGCCTCCAATTGCCTGTTCAAGGGTAAAGCTGTCTGACGGCGTGCCTCAACGTTCCCTACTCTCAAAATCAACCTGTGGGACATGTCCCCGTCATACAATTGAGCCTGCGGGTGTTCGACTATAGGAGGTGATGTTTGAGACCAGCCCCTGTATGGATCCTCGCTGTGGTGGCCGTCTGGATCGTCTTCTCGACAGCTAGCTGCTCCCTGGGCGGTCGAAGAGGGGATAAGACGCAACAGGTTACACCTACTCCAACACAGGTCACCGGCCGGGTTGCTAACTTCCCCACGGCGATCCCTATGACCCCTACCTCAACACCTAGCAGGTCTACTCCGCGATCCTCATCTGCCTCCATTCGCCTTGGAGAGTTGCAACTGCAGCCCACGTACAACAGCATCGCCGTTGAGCTGCCCTTCGAGGGCGATGTCAACGGCAACGCACGCGTGCAGCTGCAGTTTCGCACTGGTGATGAGCCTTGGCGCAATGCGTTGCCGATGTGGCGAGTGGGCAACGATACGTTCTACGGGTCGGTGTTGCTGCTTCAGCCCGGTACGAGCTATGAGCTCAGGGTGTCGGTTGAGGACCCCGACGGGGTGGCCGGTCAGCAGGTCATTACCCAGAGCGTGAGGACCTGGGAGGACAACATAGCTCCTGCGGGGGAGCTCGCGCCGCAGTACTTCGTGCGCGCAGACGGCAACGATGCTCATAGTGGTAGGTCACCGGATGATGCTTGGCGCACGTTAGAGAAAGCCTTCAAGGATGCACCTCCAGGGGCTGTGGTGCAGGTGGGGCCAGGCTCTTATGCCCCGCCCACGATCGAGAGGAAGTCTCCCTTGACGTTGGTGGCTCAGTACCCCGCTGTGGATGAGGACCGTCGACCCATCAATTTGGGCAAACACGCAGTCATTGAGCCCAAGGTGGTATCCTCTCCTAGAGGTACGGGAGGGCCGTATGAGGCTCCATGGCAGAAGGTGGAGTTGAGGGGCCCCGCTACAGGTAAGAGGTTCTCGATCTGGGTCTGGAGGCAGGCGCCGGTGCAGGGGGTGCTTAGGATGGAGTTCGCTTCCTCTCGTGATGCCCAGCTGCGGCGAGTGGCCAAATGGGACATAAAGAAAGGTACCCATGAAGGCTATTCCATGGAAACCCCTGAGGGGTGGGTGGAGCTGCTGTACGAGAATCTGTCTTACAACTATGGCTTTGCATCCTTTGATGGGGATGTGTACGTGCGTCTACCAGGAGATGTGGATCCCAACACCCAGTACGTATGGCTAAAGGATTCCGCGGGCGAGCTTGATGGCGATGTCGTGTTCGATGCCGACAACGTGCGTCTATCGGGGCTAGAGATAAGGCTCTCAGATATCGCGTTCGATGCTGATGCCGCCAACGGTATCGTGGACCATAACCTTTTCCAGGGGGCGAGTGTGGTCTACCGCGCGGCTCAGAAGCCAAGCTACAGGTACCCCACACGCCACACCGTGCAGTACAACCTGTTCGAGGATCAGGGTACCTGGTCGGAGAATCCCTCCTATCCTGCCATTCCTTGGCTCTTCATCAAGGGATCGCTACGTCTCAAGGAAGGTAAGGGAGATTGGCGGAGTATAGGCGCTGAGGCCGAGACCACCGCCGTGTGGGGCAGGGGTGGTGCGCATGCTTTGGTGGTGCGCTACAACACCATCAGGGGCTACTTCAACGGTGTGTCTCCTGGATACCAGAAGGACTACGACCGCTACGCTGGCTACAACCAGGACGTCTACGACAACTTCATCTCGCAGATAGCCGATGATGCGATCGAGATCGACGGCCCCTCCATCAACTTCAAAGCTTGGAACAACCGCATAGAGCACGCCTCGGTGGCGCTCTCCACGGCGCCTCTCACTTACGGTCCTGCCTACTTCTTCCGCAATCAGGTATGGCAGCTGGGCAACGACGGCGTAGGAGCCGATGCCACTGGCAATAGGGGCGTGGGCGTCACGGGCTTCAAGTACTCCGGCACCAGCTCGGGCCCAGGGCTCGTGTACGTGGTGCACAACACCTTCTGGACGGATAGGCCCGAAGCCAACGGCGGTGCCCAGTTCGGCAGCGGCGGTGGTAGCCAGGAGCACTTCTGGCTGCGTAACAACCTGTTTGTTGCCACTAGGTACGCCTTTGCGGCCCCGGGTAACGCCAGCACCCTCATGGCCGGTAGAGTCACTAAGGGTACTACCGAGGACATAAAGGGCACCAATGAGGACGAGATCTATCAAAAAGGTAGGTACGGTGACTTCGCCTACCACATACCCCTGCCTAACGGTCATTATAAGGTGGTGCTGAAGTTTGCTGAGACCTACTGGAGCAAGCCTGGCCAAAGGGTGTTCGATGTCTTGATAGAGGGGAAGGAGGTCTTGCACGACTTCGATATCCTGAGGTTTGCTGGACCGCTGACAGCCGTCGACCGCACCTTTAACATCGAGGTTGCGGACGGTTCGCTCGACATAATATTTAGGAGCGTGGTCGACAACGCTCTGCTCTCGGGGTTGGAAGTGGTGGGAGGCGGTAAAACGGTCAGGATAGACGCTGGTGGTGAGGGCTCATCTGCCAACGCCGGAGCGCAGGGGTGGTCCTCGGATAGGTACTACGGAGAGCGCGAGCAGACTGGGAAGTGGAACGAGGACTACGACTACTTCGCGACCACTGATACCACTCGAGGGCTGGAGTACGGAGGCAGGAGGTACACCTGGGATGTAGATGCTTACAGTCGAGATAGCGGCCAGGGGCAGCACACCAACCTCTCGGGCAGCTTCATCCAGCTGCCGGACATTCCCGGAGCTATCAAAGGAGACCTGTCGCTGCCGGATGATTCTCCGCTGGTAGATGCCGGTACTCCCGTGCCCAACATATCGGATCTGCAGGGCAAGAGCTACCTTGGGAGGGCCCCCGACATAGGGGCCATAGAGAAGCGCTAGCTGGCACGACCTCAAGTCCCAAGCACGCTCTTACCATCCATTGCAGCGCAGTGGTCGAAATTCCCACTACCTATTGACAACGGGGGGCGGGGTTATAATCCACTTGACAGAATAATAATTGTAGGTTTGGCGTATAGAGTAAGTCCATGAATAAGTTCAGCTCATACCTAATACGTATGCTTGCTTCCCTGTTATTACAGGCATCCATGATCTCTATACCAAGCGGTATAGCTATTGGGGATCATCGACACGGTGGCAGTGGTGCTGCCCGGCACTACCATGTACGGATACATTTCTCCAGGTGAGACGTATAAGCAAACTTTGACTTCCTGGGATAAAAACGGCGTCAACTGGCAATATCCCTAATACTGATGGTACTAGTTTCCAGAGGGGTGGGCACAAAAATGAAGGGAAGTATACTGAAAGCTCGCCAGGCACATTACCATGGAGGCATCAGGGGAAGGCCACTGCGCACGTCGATCTTCCTAGCCCTGGCGGTGACCCTGGTCTCCCTGGCGAGCTTGGGTGCAAGAGATCTATACCTTGAGGATGAGGAGCCCAGGCAGCCCTTGACCATCTACCAGCACGGCTCCATTGCCGCCTCCACTCCCAGAGAAAGGGTGGCGCTTGCGGACCTGGTAGTGTTGGGGACGGTAGGTGAACCCTATGCCAGTAGGTGGAATACACCTGATGGTCAGTTCCCTAGGGAGGCTTCGAGCGTGCAGGATTTGCCGACTAGTGAGTACACCATCTTCACCGACTATCCAGTCAAGGTCGAGAAGATCTTCTATGGGCCTGAGAGCTTAGACACCGTGAGGGTGCGCATCACCGGTGGGCAGGTGGGTGATGACCGGATGCTGTCGTCTGCCGAGCCTGACTTGCGGGCTGGGGAGAAGGTAGTGCTACTGCTTGCACGAGACGACAATCCGATGACAAGGGATACAGGCCCCGAGCACTACGTTGTGCTCTGGGGAGCACTTGGGAAATACCATGTCGAGGGAGGGGA
The DNA here is from genome assembly GCF_059335935.1 of Thermobaculum sp. T2p. Classification (NCBI taxonomy): domain Bacteria; kingdom Bacillati; phylum Chloroflexota; class Chloroflexia; order Thermobaculales (SeqCode); family Thermobaculaceae (SeqCode); genus Thermobaculum (SeqCode); species Thermobaculum sp. T2p. The sequence continues at coordinate 18,854 of NZ_JANZYQ010000024.1, read as the reverse complement.
GGCTGTGTCGCCCGACCACAGGCTACCCCTATCGGAGATGCCTGAGTTTATCAAAGATGCCAAGCGCTAGGGTGCCTTGTAATGTAGGCAAGAGCGGCGGCCTTACCTAGGGTGAGGGATACCCTCCGCTTCGTCGTGGGTGATGCTGCAGGATAGTTGTGCGCTCATACCCGGCAGCAAGCGTTCATCAGTCGGCTCGTCTGTCTGCTTGAGAGGAGCGTCCGGTCGAGAGAGTTATCAAGCCCCACAGGCTAACGATCGCCCACACTCCCTCCAGCAGGATGAAGCCGTACTGCCTTTCGGACACTGCTACGACCGTAAGCAGAAGAGATCCCATGAGGTTGAGCCCCTGATAGGCGATGCTCGTCCTGTCTAGCCAACGGAACTGGTTGGCGGCAAAGGCTAGGAGTATAGCTATGGCGCCGACCACGGAAATAACCTGCAGCATGATATCTCCTCGTCACCGATGCCTCAGAAGCACCTCTGGTGATAGCTGATAGGATTGGCGTTGGTAATCCAACACTACAAGCATTATAATACCAGCCAGTAGGTTAGTGTAATGCCCAACATACCTAGGAGAAGGTCTTTTGGAAGCTACAGTTGATGCCTTGAGTGCGATCCCTGCCCTGCCCGTCAGGAATGTTGAGTCCAGTGTGGCCTTTTACCGTGATGTATTGGGCTTTGGATGTCTCCACTTCGAGGAGGGCTTTGCCATCCTGCAATGGGGCGATGTCGAGCTCCATCTGTGGGCCGCTGCCGATGAGAGCTGGCGATCTCGCACCGATGGCTATCCCGTTATATCGGGCGCGGAGTCGTTCATCGCCGGGACCGCTAGCTGCAGGGTGGAGGTAAGAGGAGTAGATGCGCTCTATGATCGCCTGCTACCTCAAGGTATCGTGCACCCTAACGGTCAACTTGAGGACAAGCCTTGGGGCACGCGCGAGTTCGCGGTGCTTGATCCCGATAACAACCTCCTGACCTTCTTCGAGCGTAGCTGAGCCAGCTAGTTCAACGTTGAACTATAATGGCCGCCTCTAATCTTGCCCTACTCGTACCACCCCAGTGCAGAGTTGGTACTGCAGGGATGACCTGCAACAGACAATGGCACCTTCTAAATCAAATTGATGTCAAACCGTTGTATCATAGGCTCTCGGGGCACTCGGATTATGTGATGGCTCACATCGTGCCGCTTGCGCACGAGGGCATGCTTGGCGCCGGTGGACACATCCCTGGCGAGCATCACGGCTAGAGCGTCTGCAATCCTTCCGGCAAGTAGAGAACTCGCCACTTTGAACAGTAACCTCATGCTGGATCTGCCCACCCGGACTTCAGCGGTGCTTGGGTAGGGAAGATGATGGTTACCTGTTGAGCTATAGGAGACTTCCTAAGGCCCGTGGCTTGCTCCCGATCAGAGGACAGGTTGAGGGCTATCCGAAAGCCTGCTAGCTTCCTGCCCTGTTGATCCCTGTGCATTGGACATCAGATAAGGAATGCACTTGTGCCCGTAGGGTTTGGCTGCTGGCCGGTGGTGTATGCAGCCCCAAGGCTGTACCTGCATGCAGATCCTGGAGTTACTTCCAAGAATCATCCCAGATTGTGATCATTCACGGTGTTCTCAAGTGATCGCTTGGGATGACCTGCTTGGGCGTGCTCGGTGAAGAGTACAGTAGCCTGATGACAGATCTGCCTGTGCCCTCGTAGTACTCCAGCCTGATCTGGTACCAAGTGCCCGCCGTGAGGCTGATGCCCCCCTTGTTCTCCGTCTCGGCGTGGTTTGTCCAGTTGTTGATCAGCAGCTTGCCGTTCACCCACAGCCTGACGCCGTCGTTGCTCCGAGTGTAGAAGGTGTAGGTCTCCGAGCGATCGGCTTTCACCATGCCTGTCCAGCGCACGGAGTAAGTATCAGGGTCTATGGAGGGATCCGGTGAGCCGTAGTCCCAGTTGAAGTCCACCGCTGGATCCACCCGAGTTAGCGCCAGGTTGGTCAGGTCGCTGTTGTTGAAGTACTCCCCGAGCAGCCCGTTGGCGGGGGCGTTGGAGGAAACTGTGAAAGTCCAAGAGTAATCGGAGGGCAACCTGTTGCCCGCCAGGTCCCTGATGTCGCCCGTGGCCCTGGCTGTATAGGTGCTGCCGGCTTCCAGCGGCGCATCTGGCTGCAGGGTGGCGATCTTGAGAGCATCGTCGTAGCTCACTTGGGCGGGAACGGGCAGACTGCTTCCTGCTTTCATCAGGTAGAAGGTGCTGCCGTTTATGCTCGTGGGATCTGCCCTCTCCGAAAGGACGATAGAGACCTTCGTGTTAGTGGGCACCTCGTTGGCTCCGGTGACAGGTGTGGTACCCGTGATGGTGGGAGGGGTAGCGTCGATGGTCCAGGATCTGGAGGCAGGAGAGGGATCCTGGTTGCCTGCCTGGTCTACGGCCTTGACCTGGAAGGTATGGCTGCCATCCTGGAGGTCGGAGTAGGTCACCGGGGATGAGCAGGGGGAGAAGGCCAAGCCGTCGAGGGAGCACAGGAAGGAGGAGTTCTCTTCCGAGGAGGAGAACTGGAAGGTGGCTGATGCCTGGTTGGTGGTCCCCGATGGTCCAGCCGTGATCGTCGTCTCGGGTCCTGTGCTGCCGCAGTTCCCAGTCGTGTACGTAAAGCTGTCCTGCAGGACGGGTGGACTGCCATCACCCCTCACACCATAGCCCTCTACTCGCATGATGCCGCTTGCTGAGAAGCGTATCCTTAGGAAGTGATGCATGGTGTTGTCGCGGTAGGCGGTCCATGCTGGTGGTGGGTTGGTGGCGAACTGGGAGAAGCTGCCGTTCTTGTTGCTCTCCTTGCCTCCAGGGCTGGACTTCACCCAGGTCACGCCATCCGACATTGTGTAGCAATCCCTGGCTGTGGACGTCGGGGTGTTCGAGCTGGGCACGTTCACCAAAGGGTAGGTGCGCTCGTAGGCCTGGTCATGCGAGCTCACGGCGATCTTGACACCAAGCCGCTCGAACAGCGGGCCCAGCTGTGACCTTAGCTCAAGATTTGATGGATGGTTGCGCCCATCAGCGAACGGCGACACGTGGTAGAAAGGCACGATCCACCTCTGCCCCGCGGCCTTGGCTGCCAAGATGTCCTGCTCGATCCACTGTAGTTGTCCGCTTGAGAGTCCTTTGGAGTTTTCTATCGAGTAGATCGACACGAAATGCACGTCCCCTATATCGAAGGAGTAGTTCTTTCTGTTATCGTATCCTTGTGGCGTGGCGAACCTGGCTGACCACGAGGAGTAACCCTCTCCCAGCAAGGTCTCGTGGTTGCCGTAGGTGGGCATCATTGGGATCTCGGCTCCTATACGCTGCATCTGGTTGAACCAGGCATCTATGGTGTTATCCAGGGAGCCGAATCTCTTGTCGGTGTTGTAGTATGCGTAGTCGCCACCGAGCAGCACCAGGTCGGGATGCATCCGTGCTATCTCATCTATTACCTGCTGAGTGCCGCTAGCGAGTCCATCTTCCCGGCCTATTAGGCCAGTGTCGGCGACGTAGATCACGTCCAGGTCTGCTGGCCCCCTCGGAGGAGCGGTGTGAGTAGTATAGATCCTGCTCCAAGTGGAACCGTCCAGCATTACTCTGTACTCGTAGCTTGTGGACGGACTAAGTGCCGACAGCGTTACTTCGTGTAGGGTACCGCTAGTACCGGAGGCGCGGAGCGTGCCGGAGGCCTCTTGCCAAGTGTTATAACCAGCCTGTCTGTATTGCACCAGCGATGGGATGGATGCATCCAGTGTGCGCCATATGATGGTCATGCTTCTAGAGGGATCGCCTGTCCATGAGAGGTGTATCTGCTCGCCAACCGTGATGGTTACCCTAAGGGACGCGGGTTTGTAGTTTGGGGCGCTAGCCAATAATAGGTCCGTGTATATCCCTGGCTGCAAGCCCTGTGTGGTTGCTGTGAGGGTTATGTTTGCTGGAGTGGTGCCGCTGGAGGGCTGTACGTTGAGCCAGGAGGAGCTGTGAGACAGCGTGTAGCTGGCCGGTGGACTACCCCCTGTGAGGGAGACCTGCTTGGCAGCTGTACCACCGCTGCCGACCGACCAGACCACGGACGTCGTGTTGAACTGTAGTTGTGGGGCGGCGTTGATCACACTGAAGTTGGCCGTGATCTTCTGTGCGCTACCGTCGATGAGCTTGATGACCGCGATTATGGAGTGTTGTCCGTCGGCCAAAAGCAAGGTGTTGTAGGGAGAGGCAGCTGAGATTGTCCCCCCATTTAGGTCGTAAGGGGCAGTCTTCTCCACTCTATAGGGTGAGTTGATGATGTTGGGGTCATCTATATAGAAGCTGACCGTAGAGACGTTGGTGTCTGGAGAGGTGAAGACGTACACGTTGCCGTACACGTTCTGCCCCTGCAGCGGCTGCGCGTTGGATCGATCGCTGCTGGTGCTAAAGAGCAGCGTGTAGGCCGTGGCTGCGGCCGTATCCTTCTCATTCCAAGATAGGTAGGTGCTGGCGATCGCCAGCACCATGATAACCGCTAACCATTGGCCTACTTGCCTCGGCACTTCTTTTGCTCCTCTCAGTCCTATTCAGTGATCTCTATGGCTGATATCAAAGGATAGTTCACGATCTTGGTGGCGTTGATGTCCAGTTGACCATCCGAGACCTCGACCTTGAATGTCCTGTCTAGAGCCGTCTTGGGCGCCACTACCTGCAGTATGTCGAAGTTGCTCAGCACCCTCTTACCCTCTATGTCCACGTTGAATACCCTCTGCCCGGCCGCGGTCCAGTAGGTTTCTGCGAACTTCAGGCGCACGGTATAGGTGCCGTTGGGTACCTGGAATCGGTAGCTGAAGTTGCCCCCACTTCTGGCCTTCTGGTAGAGCTTGTCGTCGTTTGTGCCTGCTATGTCGGATGTCGTGCCCTTCGTGACGGTGCCGCCGGTGTAGCCCGTATCAGCCGACCACACGTTGCCATTACCGTCTGTATAGTTGGTGGTCTGGCCGGAATCCACACGTATGGCGACGAAGGCGTTGGCCGAGGCCGTCGTGAAGCTCCATGTCCTGTCGGCTGCTAGGGGATTACCCGCAGCGTCGGCTACACCCCCAGCGCCTCCCTTGACCGTTACCACGTAAGTAGTGTTGCCCTCGAGGTTGGTCGCTGGGTCTAGCGTGACCTTGAAGCTGCTGTTGTCGTAGGACAGTGTTGCTTGTACCTTGTTGCTCTCACCCTGTTTGGCTAGGTAGATCGTGTTGTCCTGCACGCTGCCTGGATCCAGCGCCTCGGAGAAGGTGATCACCACGTTGGTGTGCACAGCCACTCCGTTTGGTCCATCGACAGGTGTGGTACCCGTGATGGTGGGAGGGGTAGCGTCGATGGTCCAGGTCCTGGAGGCAGGAGAGGGGTCTTGATTGCCCGCTTGATCCACGGCCTTGACCTGGAAGGTATGGCTGCCATCCTGGAGGCCGGAGTAGGTCACCGGGGATGAGCAGGGGGAGAAGGCCGAGCCGTCGAGGGAGCACAGGAAGGAGGAGTTCTCTTCCGAGGAGGAGAACTGGAAGGTGGCTGATGCCTGGTTGGTGGTCCCCGATGGCCCAGAGATGATAGTCGTGTCGGGTGGAGTACCATCCGACGTGACGGTGAAGCTCCAGCTGTAGTCCGCAGCCAGCCCGTTGCCGGCAAGGTCCTTCACGTCAGTGGTGATGGTAGCTACATAGGTGGTGCCTTCCGTGAGGTTGGAAGTTGGCGAGAGCGTGGCCCGTCGACTGGCTTGGTCGTAGCTTATGGTTGCTGCCACATGTGTGGAGGTTCCCTGCTGCACGAGATAGAAGGAGCTGGTGTTAATGGTGGCGGGGTTCATAGCCTCCGAGAAGACCGCTTGGATATTGGCTGATACGGGCACGTTGGTGGCTCCATCGGCGGGATTGGTGCTAGAGACCTGTGGGCTGGTGGTGTCCACCGTCCATGTGCGGCTGGCGGGCGTTTGGTCGGTGCCTAGAGTCGCACTTATGGACCTTACCTGGAAGGTATGGGAGCCTTCGGACAGACCTGAGTAGTTCTTGGGCGATGTGCAGGCCTCGAAGGCTCCGGTGTCCAGCTTGCACTCGAAGGTGGCGTCCTGGGCGTTGCTCGAAAAAGTGAACGTCGCGGAACTCGTGACCACCGTGCCGGTTGGTCCTGAGTCAATTGAGGTGTCTATGGAGGTGCTAGTTGCATTGAAGGCAAAAGCCTCGTTCACGTTAGTGTAGAACGCTCCGCCCTGTGGTCCGCCGCCTGCCACGTAGATGGTGTCGTTGATCGTGCCGGCAACCGCGCCGTGCCTGGGTGTGAGCATTGGCGTGAGCGTACGCCACGTGTTGGTGGCAGGATCATACTCCTCGTTCTGAGGGAAGGCGCCGCCGGTGCTGGTGATCTCTCCTCCCATGACCTGGATGCGCCCGCGCAGGGTGCCCGTGACCATCGTCCTGCGGGCCGTTGGCATGGATGCTATGGCTGACCAAGTGTTGGTGGCAGGATCATACACCTCGGCCGAAGATAGTATCGGAGCTGGGGAGCTACCGTCGGCGTTGCGGGTGCGCCCACCGAAAACGTAGAGCTTGCCCCCTAGGGCAGCCGTGCCGGGATTGTCGCGGCGCGTGCTCATCGGGGCTCCAGTGCTCCAGGTGTTGGTGGCTGGATCGTAGATCTCCAGCGTGGCCAGAGATGCCCCGCTAGAGTCCATGCCGCCCACGACGTAGATCTTGCCGTTGATCTGCTGAGCGCCGGCTCCTCCTCTTGCCGTGGGCATCGGAGCCAAGCTGGCCCAGGTGTTGGTTGCGGGATCGTAGACGTACGAGTTGTTCACGGCTCCGGAGAAGGGTGCCGTGGCTCCTCCGAAGACGTACAGCTTGCCGTTGTAGGCTGCTACCGCTGGGTTCTCCACGCCGGGGCCTGGCATGTCCTGCCCAGTAGTCCAGCTGTCTGTGGCTGGATCGTAGATGTACAGCTTCGTCTGGTGTCCACCGGAGGCCGTCTTGCCCCCCACCATGTACAGCTTGCCGTTGAGTGCGGTACCCCCGGCATCTAGCAGGGCGACGGGCAGTGGCTGCTTGGTAGTCCATGAGCCCGTGTCGACGGGGATGAGTGCCGTGACCTTGTTGGCTCCGAACTCTCCCACGTAGATGGTGCCGTCTGGCCCTTGCGTGATGGGCAGGGGATCGGTGAACCCCCCGATCAGCTGAGATTTGCTCACTACCGATGTCCCATCTGGACTAAGTTTGATTCTGGTGATGTCGTCACCCACAGAGTAGTTGGTGATGAGCAGTTCGCCCTTGAGCGTGCCCCCGAAGGCGTTGCCCCTGTACTCTATGATGCCATCAGCCGACTTGCTCTTGCCGAGGTTGTTGATCGGTGGCATGTAGTTCGGTAGGGGGGGTACTCCCTGATAAGACCCGTCTTTGAAGACGCACTCGTTCCTATAGGGGTTGGGGTGGCCGTAGTACTTGCCCGGCAGCAACCTGTTGAGGTTGTCCGGCTGCTCCCCTGGGTTGTTGGTTTGAGGATCTCCGAAGCCCTCGCAGGGTGGTGTGGGAGAGGGTGGGTATGTGCCCACCACACCTAGGCCGTTGTCCGGCCCGTAGATCGATCCGTTGGAGTGGAACACGAAGTCGTACATGTTCCTGAGTCCGCTGGAGTAGACCTGCACGTCGCAGGGTGCTGGCCCGTAGGTGTTCTCTGGGGTGGCGCATGTGCCGTCGAACCCTGGGGCCTTCACGTCGGCCACGAGGAACGCGGCCGATAGCGGCTGCTCGGCGCGAGTGCCGAACTCGGTGTTGGCCGTGTTGGGGGCGCCGGCCCCTGTGTTGCCACCCTGCGCTATGTACAGCTTGCCGTCGGGACCGAAGTGTATGGAGTTCACCGCGTGGTTGGCTATGGCCCGTGGTAGACCTGTGATCACATCCTGCCTGTTCGTGAACCCTGGCCCCCAAAGCTTGGTTATGGTGCTTGAGTTGAGCTGTCCGTTGTTTAGGTCGGGGCTGGAGTGGGACACCCACAGGATGACGTTATCCGGAGTAGAATCTGGGTCGACGGTGATGCCCAGCGTGAGCCGGGTACCTAGGGTAGTTATCACCTGGTCGGATACCACGTGCTTATCCGCGTCCAGAGTGATCGCGTGTATCTTCCCCAGAAGCTCGGTGACGTACAGCCTGTTGTCCGGCCCCCACACCATCGAAGTCGGGAACTGCACCGGGAACGATACACGATTGAAGGATGCGCCGGTACTCGGTGGCTGCGGGGAGGTATCTGCTGTCACCGAGAAGTTGTCGAAGGTATAGGTCAGAGGAGCTGGCCCTTGCCTATGTGTCGCAAATATACCTCCGAAGGTTCTAGTGCCGATCCTGGGGTCTATCCCAGCGGCATCGAAGCTGAAGAACTCAGGAGGCACCGTGAATGTCTTTAGCAGCACTTCCGTGTTGTTGTTGATCTGGTAGTATGTCTGCACCGTCTGATCGACTGGATTGGCCCGCAGCCGGAGGCTGACCCTAGCGTTAGCTACGCTGATTGAGCTGCTGTACTTAGAGGTGGATGTGCTACCACCCAGCTCCAGCAGCGCTTGTATGCGCACCCCATTGGGCGTCGATATGACCACCAATTTCAGGTAATTGTCCTCGTTGTTGCCGAACCATAACCCGGCCTGCTCGTACTTGCCCGTGCCTGGGGATGGGTTGATTATCGTGGTCTTCATCACGGTTATTTGGTTGGGGGCGTTTATGCCTACCCCCAGGGCGTTGTCTTGGGTGTTAACTGTGCCCGCTGTGATTCCTGGGGTGGTGAGGATGTTCAGCGTGCCCGTGCCGCTTGTATCCACCGTCAGGTTCTGGGGGATGTACCCCGTGCTGTGGCTTGGCTGGTCCACATAGGTGAATCCCGTGCCTATGCCGTTCTTATCCAGGATCTTGCCCGCGTCCTGGTTGAAGTCTAGGATATAGGGCACCGATATGCGTATCTGCGAGCAGTCCAGTGGATAACATTCGGTACTGGTGGTAGCTTGAGTAGTTAGTTGGGTCTTGGCCTTAGATAGTGGCTTGCCACCATCTACAAGCAGCGTTATCTGCGTGCTGCCTACCTGGTAGCCCGCAGCCCTGGCCGTGATGTTGGCTTTGTATACGCCGGGAGCCAACCCTTTGGTGTCCAGCGAGACCACCCTCTGTTGTGGAGCTACACCCCTCATCTTATGTACGTCGGGGAACGCAGCTTCCAGCCTCAACCATTTAGCGCTCGCTCTCAGCGAATATCTGACCTTCTTGCCGTCTGATGTCAGCACGTTGACCGGGATTGACGCCTTCCCCCTGCTAGGAAGCTCTATCCTAAGTTCTTGAGGGGAGAAAAGTAGCGCCCTAGCTCCGTTGTACGCTATGAACTCCCTGGATAGGATCTGTACGGATCCGTCTTTGCTCTCCAGAGCCACCGTTATGGTGTGCGTACCGTTGGATAGCTGTTTGGTATCTAACGGCAGTAATTTGCCCCCTTTGCTTTCTACTAGATCATAAGGGGGGGTGGTGTCCACCCGCAGCGGCTTGGTGCCCCAGGGCAATAGGTCCATCTTGCTCTTGGGCACGTCCAAGAAAAAATAGGCTCGCTTCGCACTATTGCCTAACTTGGCGAATATGTAGACTTTGCCGGATAAAACTACACCGTCCGCAATCGGGGTGGCGTGCTTGCGATCCGCCCTGCGGCTCACGAACAGCTTGGGAGTTTCTCCATAGGGTGCGACCCTTTGTTTGCTGTTGGAGGCTGCCACATAACCGTAGCCATGAGATACGGATGGTACCAGTAGCCCACCCGCCAAAAGAGTGATCACGAGTAACAAGGTCTTGAGTAGCTTCATCTCATCCTCTCCAAGGCTTATATCCCTTCCAATCTAACTTAGCCCTTCCTGGTAGCAGAATGGTTGTCCGGTAGGTTGAGTAAGTGTGGATCTAGAGTAGTGGATAACCACCTAGTAGTAATTTCCTATTGTGCATCGGTACACATCGGGCTTATACTCGCCGCTGTTAGCTTTATGTTTACAGGGCCTCTCACCACATCTAGGCCCTTATTATGGGAGGGATGTCTATGTCTAGGATAATCCGTGTGCTCTTGCTGCCCTTGGTGCTGGTCATGGTGGCAGCAGGACCTTCCCCGGGCAACACTCTGCAGGCCGCTGGTACCGTGACGGGTGCCATGCGCAAGTGGCAGCCCATCACCGTGAGCTTCAGTGGCCCCTATGCCTACGAGCTGGATAATTCTCCGAACCCATTTCTGGACTTCCGGCTGCAGGTAACTTTCCGGGGCCCATCCGGGCAGACCTACAACGTGCCGGGCTACTTCGACGGCGATGGTAAAGGAGGTGGTAGAGGGAACGTCTGGCGCGTCAGATTTCTGCCCGATCAAGCGGGTACTTGGTACTACAAGGCCTCGTTCCGTAAGGGCACGAACCTAGCTGTTGATCTCAACCCCTCGTCAGGCACTCCCACAGCTTTCGATGGGGCCTCAGGAAGCTTCTACGTGGCCGATGTGGACCCTTCGGCGCCACCCTTCTTTCGCTGGGGTAGGTTGCAGTACGCTGGAGGGTACTACTTCAAGTTCAAGGATGGACCATATTGGATCAAGGGAGGTACAGACAGTCCCGAGACGTTCCTGGGGTACGATGGCTTCGACAACACCCCCTCCGGCCCCTACGGCATACTGGACTTTGCTGCTCATGTTCGAGATTGGACGTCTGGCGATCCTATCCTCAACACGGATGGGGCGGATGCTGGGAAGGGCATGATAGGTGCCTTGAACTATCTGGGGAACCAACATGTCAACTCCGTGTACTTCCTGGCAATGAACATCGGCGGCGATGGGAGGAACGTCTGGCCTTACGCTGGCAGGATCGATCCTGCAGGGAGCTCCTCCGACGACAACACCCATATCGATATCAGCAAGATGAGGCAATGGGACATGGTGTTCACACATGCCCAGAAGAAGGGGATATTGCTGCACTTTGTCCTCAACGAAGCCGAGGCCGCCAACAAGAAGGAGCTGGATGGAGCTACCCTCGGAGTGGAGAGGAAACTCTTCTACCGAGAGCTAGTGGCTAGGTTCGGTTACCTGCCCGCTATCCAATGGAACATCTCCGAGGAGTACAACCTCGACTACAACCTGGGCACGACTCGTGTCAAGGAGTTTGCAGGCTACATACAGCAGGTGGATCCTTACGATCACCCGATCACTGTACATAACTATGGCACCGATCTGGACTCGGTGTGGGGTCCTTTCCTGGGAGATTCCCGCTTCAGCGTGACGTCCTTCCAGCTGGAATCGGGTCCCGGCACGTACGACGAGGTGCTAGAGGCATGGAGGCGAAAGTCCAGGAGTGCTGGCAGACCCATCCCGATAGCTCTCGACGAGCTGAACGCGGTCTCCACATCCTCGAGCTCGATAACTACCCAACGCAAAGCCGTTATCTGGCCGGTGTACCTCTCAGGCGGTAACCTGGAGCATTACCTGGGAGGTCCCACCACGGACAAGACCTTGGATGACTTCCGGCAGTATGAGCCGCTCTGGAGATATACCTGGTACGCGCGCAAGTTCATGGAGGACAACCTGCCTTTCTGGCAGATGGAGCCTGCCGATGGCCTCCTGAGCGGCGAATCTACCTCCTACGGTGGAGGGCAGGTGCTAGCCAAGAAGGGCGAAGTATATGCCATCTACCTGCCCGATGCCAACCCCAGCGGCAAGCTGGACCTCTCCGGTGCGTCGGGAACGTTCGTAGAGTGCTGGTATAACCCACGCACGGGAAGCTTCGAGGGTACTGCCCGGACGCTGACGGCCGGGGGAGCAGTGAGCCTTGGCTCTCCTCCCAGCTCTCCGGATGAGGACTGGGCGGTGCTGATCCAGAAGGCGCGGGCGCAAGCCGATACGCAGCCTCCTTCAGCTCCCAGCAATCTTACGGTTGCCTCTAAGACCTCTAGCTCCGTGTCCCTCAAGTGGAATGCCTCAACGGACAACGTAGCGGTCGAGGGCTACGCGATATATGCCAACGGCTCTCAGGCCGGTGCTACCAGCAGTACCAGCTACACGGTGACAAATCTATCTCCGTCCACGACCTATACCTTTGTCGTAAAGGCTTACGATGCTGCTGGCAACCTGTCCGCGGGGAGCAATCAGGTGAGTGTTCAGACCTCGTCTGCTAGCACCACCTCTTCGTTAGCCGTTACCAAGCTCGTGCTGATCAACGCCGATACGGACCAGCCCATAATGGAGCTCAAGGACGGCATGACGCTCTCTCCATCACAGCTGCCGACTAGGCACCTCAACATCCGGGCGGATACCAGCCCATCGGTGGTGGGGAGTGTGCGGTTCGGGTTGAACTCCAATCCCAACTACAGGCTCGAGAGGAATGCGCCTTACGCTCTGGCCGGGGATTTGTCCGGAGACTACCGGTCGTGGACGCCTGCGAGCGGAACATACCAGGTTACTGCCACACCCTACACAAGCTCTGATGGTTCGGGAACACCGGGTAGCGCCTTGACGATCAAGATCAACGTGATCAATTAGGGACTAACCCGGATGTAGTACCTAATATCTAATTGCGTTGGTACTAAATTACTATTATGTTAGCTGCTTGAATGCAATAAACTTGTCGTAATTCTACAGGCCCAGAAAAAGGCAAACCTGTCGCGAGGCAGGGGCGCAAAGCCACGGAGCTCAAGTAGCTAGCCGGGCTGCCTGGGAGGTCTCCAAGCGGGTCTACCGCAACTTCTTCCATGACCCTCCCAGAGCGCAAGAACTTTGAGTGAGGTGATGTATGAGAAGGTATATTTGTGCTTTCTTGGCTGTGATCCTGCTCCTCTGGCCAGTGGCTACTAGGCACGCCACGGTGCGGAGCGCGGACGGAGATGCGGTGTCGGTGCAGTCCATGCGCCTCACTGCCACATACAACAGCATAGGCGTGGAGGTAAAGTTCAGTGGCGACAACAACGGCAACTCCACGGCCGAGGTGTACTATCGACGAGCCGGCTCGGACGCATGGCTGAGGGCTTTGCCTCTCTGGAGGACAGCCGCGAGCTCCGGCAGCGCCTTCTACGGCTCTGTGGTGCTGCTCGAGCCGGGCACTGGCTATCAGGTAAAGGTCGATGTCGCGGACCCCGATGGCGTGTTAGGTACCGACCCTCTGTTGGATAGCGTAACCACCAGGTCCGATAACATAAGACCGGCATCCGAGCTGTCTCCTAGCTATTTCGTACGGGCCGATGGCAACGACGCCAACGATGGCAAGAGCAGGGCTAGCGCCTGGAGGACCCTGAGCAAGGCGTTCGCGAGCGCGCCAGCGGGGGCTGTGGTAGAGGTGGGGCCTGGTACCTATCCCACGCCCTCGCTCTCGCGCAGCCAGCCGATCACCCTCGTGGCGCAGTACCCGGCTGTAGACGACTCCGGCCAACCCATCAACGCCGGGCAGAGGTCGGTTATCTCGACCCAGGCGGTGGCGGCTCCGGCGGGCGCTTCAGGCCCCTGGCCTGCTGCTCCCTGGCAGCAGGTTAGCCTCGTGGGACCTGTAACGGGCAAGACGTTCAAGGTCTGGAAGTGGGCCGGAGCTCCGGTCAGCGATGCTGATTACTTAGCGATAGCACCAAGGGCCGGTGACGTGCCCTTCCTAGTAGCCTATTGGAGCAAGAAGAGCGGTTCCTACAACGGCTACTCCATGTCCACGCCCGCGGGGTGGGCCGAGGTGCTGTACCAGAACCTGTCCTACAACTACGGCTTCACTAGCTTCGGCAACGATGTGTACCTTAGACTGCCTGGGGATGCCAATCCCAACGACTACTGGGCTTGGCTGGGTACTACCAGGCTGACCTTCTCAGGCCCAGACACCAGGCTGTCGGGCTTCGAGCTCAGGGTACCCGAGGTCAAGTTCATCAACGCCACCGCACGCAACGGCGTCTTCGACCACAACCTGATGCTCGGCGGTCGATTGAGATATCAAGGGGAGCAGGGCACTCCCTCTCAGTACCCGCAGGACCACACCGTGCAGTACAACCGCTTCGAGGTCAAGGGCCTTTGGGGGGAGAATGCTGTGCCTTGGAACTTCATCAAGGGAGGGCTCAAGATGCCCTTCGGTTCTACTTGGAACCGCGTGGGCGAAGCGATGGAGATCACGGCCATCTGGGGTCGTGGTGGCGCTCAGCGTTTGGTGGTCCGACATAACGTCATCGATGGTTACTTCAACGGCGTGGGGGATTACAACACGGACTACGATCGCTACGGCATGCAGGACACAGATATCTATGACAACACCGTCAGGCACATATCGGACGATGCGTTCGAGCCCGAACAGAGCGTGATCAACTGGAGGATCTGGAACAATAGGGTGGAGTACGCTTCCGTAGCCCTGTCCACCGGCCCTGTGAACTACGGCCCTATATACCTGTTCCGCAACCAGGTATGGCAGCTGGGCAAAGACGGTGTAGGTGCAGACAACTTCGGCAGCAAAGGCGTGGGCGTCACGGGCTTCAAGTACTCTGGAGAGGACAGCGTGCCCTCCAGGGTATGGGTAGTGAACAACACCTTCTGGACTAGTAGACCCGATGCCAACGGTGGTGCCCAGTTCGCTGGTGGTGGTAGCTCCCCCGAGCGCTTCTGGCTACGCAACAACATCTTCAGAACGACGCAGTATGCCTGGAGCGCCCCGTGCCTGAGTGCCTGGAACGAGGACTACGACCACTTCGCGACCACCGATACCTCTCGCGGCGTGGCCTTCTGTGGCACCAGGTACACCTCCAACCTGTCGGCCTATAGGTCGGCTACCGGGGCGGATCACACCAACATCGCGGGCAACTTCGTCACTCCTTCGGTGGTGGACAATGCTTTGGTGGATCCCTCTGCGGGGAATCTCGCGCTGAGGCAGGGAGCACCTTTCATCGATGCCGGCGTGGTGGTCCCCAACATCGCCGAGCGTTATTCCGGCGATGCTCCGGACCTGGGAGCGGTGGAGTATAGTGCAAGCGATGGGATCCCTCCCACGCCATCACCCACGCCCACTCAGGTGCCTTCGCCCACCCCTACTCAGGTGCCTTCGCCTTCCCCCACGGCCACTCCCATCCCCACGAGCAGCCCCACACCCTCGCCCGACGGCAGCAGGACCATGCCTGCCGGGACCGTCAGCATCGAAGGCGGGGCCCCATACACGAATTCTTCCACAGTGAGCGTGGCTCTGGCCGATACTGGGGCGGTTGTCGTCCGGCTGTCCAACTCGCCGGAGACCAGTGAGGGGGTGCTGTCGGCTGGCAAGACCGTCTCCTACGCTCCGACCATCGCCTGGTCTCTGGTGGATGCGGCCTATGGGGGCGCTCCTGGAGATGGCGTGCACAAGGTGTACGCGCAGTGGGGCGACGGCAACGACCACTGGTCGAGCGTGGCGAGCGACGACATACTCCTGGATACCGTCAGTCCCTCAGGCTCGGTGACGATAGCCCCCGACGGCACCCCAGATGGCGCGGACTACGTCAGCAGCCGGAACGTCAAGCTAGCGATCTCGGCCAGCGATCCATCACCGGCTTCCGGCGTCAAGCTCATGCGCTTCAGTAACGACGGCAGCAGCTGGTCCTCCTGGGAGCCCTACGCTTCGACCAAGTCCTGGACCCTGACTAGCAAGAACGGTACGAAGACCGTCTACGCGCAGTTCAAAGATGCTGCTGGTAACGTTAGTGGAGTTGCCAGGGATAGCGTGATCCTTGATACCTCTGCTCCGAAGGTGAGGGGCTCTGTGAGCACGTTGTTCGAAGGCACCAGAGTGAGCGCAAGCTCCAGACTCAGGAGCACTTCCTACTCGGTAGCTGCCCTGTTCAGTGGGGTGCTTCAGGATGAGCAAAGTGGGATAGCTTACTTCTCCGTGGCTCGCAAGGAGAACGATGGCCCATATGTGCTCCTGTCTCAAGCGAGTGTGCCGAGGCTGAGGATACCTCTCTCGATGGAGAGCAGGCTTAGGTTGATACCTGGCAAGAGCTATAAGTTCCGCTTGGTGGTGAGGGATGTGGCGGGCAATACCACCACTGAGTACGTGGGGCCCGTCACCGTCGATGCCTTCCAAGAGAGCAGCCAGAGGGTACTTACCCGTGGAGTGTCGTGGGTTAACAAAGATACTATGGCTTATGCCTTTCGGCTGAAAGATGTGAGGTCAGCCAGTACCGGCATAAGGTTCACATTCCGCGGACGCAAGGTGGCTTGGGTGGCCACTAAGGGGCCTGCTTATGGCTCGGCCAGGGTTTATCTTGACGGTGTCAGGGTTGCCACCGTCAAGCTGCGGGCGGACAGAACGATGCGCAGGCTCATAGTGTTCTCCCGTGTCGTGGATGCTAGCAGACAGCATGTCCTTGAGGTACGGCCGGTGGCGGGTGGTATCCTGCGCACTAATATAGATGCCTTTGTAGTACTCAGATAGCGGCATTGCCCCTGGGGACGAGCTCGTCCCCGGGGGCTTTTAACTAACGACTGACTTCTAGCTGATCAGCTATCTCTAGAATCTTGGTAGCAGATCTCCAGTTACGTGCTGTGGCTGAGACTCCCAACGAGCGTTCGATGTTGGCGAACAGCTTGGATCTTCCCACACCATCAGGAGCGTGTAGGTAGAACACTTTGCCAAGTAGCGTGAAGCGCTCGTTTGGTGTGCGCAAATCTTCGAGCCTGTCTATTCTGGGCGATTCAGGTTCTGAGGCCAGGAAGAAGATGTGTAGAGTGTTGGGGGAAGAGGTCGCATCTGGGTAGGGATTGCCCTCGAGCGCCGCTCTTAGCTCCTCTCGGGTAAGGATTATTACGTGAGGGGCAAATCCATATTGTCGATCTATCTCTGCCTTCAATTGCTGGGCGATTTCCTCCCTGTGTGTACCGGCGCTCTGGAACACAGCGTTTCCGCTTTGGATGTATGTGACCACATTTGTCATCCCCATGTCTTCGAGCAGCCTCACCAGGCTCTTCATGGGTAAGGTATATCGACCCCCTAGGCCTCTTATCAACGCTATATAGGTGTACATGTTAGTTTCTCCTCTGCTGGTGCACTTGGCGTAAGCCACGTGTCGTGATGATTATAAGTAGGATGCATGCTCAGTAAACCCTCATCCTGTTGGCTCTCCTGGTCGATTGCAAATAGTTGCACCATCGATGCTTGCGCTTCTATATTAAATGAAAGACATGCAGGGTAAGGAGGTTACATTGCCGAGCTATCCTTTAGTTTTATCCTTCAAGCTGTTGTCCATAGGGCCACAGGTAAGGGTGACGGATGCTGCAGGATCTCTTGTGGCGTACGTCAAGCAGAAAGCTTTCAAGCTGAAGGAAGACATCACGATCTTTGCCGACGAGGGGCAGTCCCTCCCCCTTTACAGGGTGCAGGCGGACCGCATCCTGGACTTCAATGCTACCTACAGCATTACAGACCTCAGGAGCGGGCGACAGTTGGGCACAGTGCAGAGAGAAGGTGGCAGGTCTATCTGGAGGGCCACCTACAGGATCCTGGATGCCAACGGCGTGCAGATAGGTGAGATCCATGAACAGAATCCTTGGATAAAGCTGCTTGATGGCCTATTGGAAGAAGTGCCAGTGATAGGTATGTTCACGGGCTACTTCCTCAACCCATCTTACCTGCTGGAGGTATCTGGAAGTCCTGTGCTGCGCATCCGCAAGAGACCAGCGTTCTTCGAGGGGAAGTTCTTGGTGGAGCCAGTCAATGGGATGTTGCCTGAGCACGAGGAGCTTTTACTTCCAAGCCTTGTGACGATGGTGTTGCTCGAGAGGAGCAGGGGGTAGGCCCCTGCTCCCAAGCTCTGCACTATAGCGCCGTCCAGCCCCCGTCGGCGACGATGATCGCGCCGTTGATGAAGCTGGCCTCCTCGGAGGCTAGGAATAGCGCTAGGTTGGCGATCTCCTCGGGTTGGCCGATCTTGCCATGGGCTGCAGATAGCTTCTGCACCATCTCGGCAACCTTGAGGTTGGGCGTGGCGCTGCCCATGCCGATCGCCGTGGCCACAGCCCCCGGGCATATGGCGTTGCACCTGATCCCCTGATCCCAGTACTCCGCCGCCACGCTCCTGGTGAGCCCCACCAGCCCATGCTTGGATATGGTGTAGGCGGCGCCGGCTCGCCCTCCGAACAGTCCTGCCACAGAAGCGGTGTTGACTATTGACCCACCACCTCTCTCCAGCATGCTCGGTAGCACAGCCCGAGTGAGGTAGATAGGGCCGAAGAGGTTCACCCCCAGCACCCTGTGCAGGAGCTCATCGGAGGTCTCGCCCAGGGGCTGCATGCCATCCATGATGCCGGCGTTGTTGCACAGTACGTCTATGCGCCCCTCCTGGCTCAGCGTCTCCTGCACCATGTGGGCGACCTGCTCCTCGTTGGAGACATCTACCACCACGCCTCTGGCGCTATGCCCCTTCGCCTTGATGCCCTCAACGGTGGAGGTCACTCGCTCCTCGATTACATCCGAGACTATGACGTGAGCCCCCTCGGCGGCGAACCTCTCGGCCATGGCCTTGCCCATGCCGGAGCCGGCCCCCGTGATGAGTGCTACTTTGCCCTGTAAGCGCGACATCTAGATACCTCCTTATAGTATTCGAGACTGAAGGTAGCACAAAATCATGCGCTGGACAATACTTTTAAGTATTTTCGTTATTAAACTTTCTAAGTACTGCTCTGTGTTTCTCGTTGCTGATGCCGTGCGGGGTGCACGAAACCTGCATGGTCAAGCCCATGCAAGAGCGTTCGCGGATGCTGCCGGGTGTGAGTAAAATATTTGTGGGTGACATTCCGAAATGATCCCCGACGAGGGTTGCGAACTTATGTTCGCGACGCTCGTCGGGGCCACCAAGCGAAGCGCGGTAGAAAAA